>JAZDLY010000168.1:0-55444 GCA_043801485.1 Candidatus Omnitrophota bacterium
GAAATCATCAAGCGCGTGCGGCTCAAGATTGAGGTCGGAGGTGGTGTCCGCAGCACGGAGACGATCAGAAAATATCTGGAAGTCGGGGTTGACCGTGTGGTATTGAGCACCCGGATCATCGAAGACACATCGTTTCTTTTGAGTCAGAAAATCAGAGACTATGTGGATCGCATTGTCACAAGCATCGACATCAAGCATATGGTGGATGACGAAACCGCAACGACGGCCACAGTCGGATGGCTCAAGTGCGGGGATGCGCTGATTGATATTCCGTCGCTGGTCGGGCTTTTGACCAAGGCCGGCATCGGATATCTCAATTTTTCCGATATTTCCAGAGACGGCATGCTGGAGGGTCTGGATGTTCCTAAAATTTTGAATTTTGTGAAACTTGTTAAAAAAATCACACAGGGAAAACTTTTTTTGACGTACGCCGGCGGAGTTTCCTGTCTGGAAGACATCGTTGTTTTGAAGTCCCTTGAAAAAGAAGGGTTGGGTGCCGTGGTGGTGGGCCGGGCCCTGTATGAGAATAAATTCACGTTAAAGGATGCGATTCAAGCGGCCGGGAATTCGGCGGCCTAGATTATCTTTATGTTGACCAAGCGCATTATTCCCTGTCTGGATGTTAAAGATGGCCGTGTGGTCAAAGGCGTGCGATTTGTTTCCCTGCGCGATGCCGGCGACCCCGTAGAGGTGGCCAAGGCTTACGAACAGCAAAAGGCCGATGAGCTCGTTTTTTTAGACATCACCGCAAGTTATGAAGGCCGGCAAACCATGGTGCATATTGTCCGTCGCGTTGCCGAAAGGATTTTCATGCCATTTACCGTTGGCGGAGGTATCCGGGGATTGGAAGATATCCGCGCCTTATTGAATGCCGGGGCGGACAAGGTTTCCATCAACACAGCTGCGGTTAAGGATCCAGGGCTCATTGGCAAGGCTTCGCAGCGTTTTGGCAGTCAGTGCATTGTGGTGGCCATCGATGCCCGCAGAGTTTCACAGGGAAACAACCGTGGTCCCTGGGAAGTTTTTATTCACGGCGGAAGAACATCGACAGGCATCGATGCTATTGCCTGGGCCAGGAAAGCCCAACGTCTCGGAGCAGGTGAGATTCTTTTGACAAGCATGGATTTTGACGGCACCAAAGACGGCTATGATGTGCGTTTGACAAAGACAATTTCTCAAGAGCTCCGTATCCCGGTGATTGCCTCAGGAGGGGCGGGGACGAAAAAACACTTCTTGGACATTTTGACCAAGGGGAAGGCAGATGCTGCTTTGGCGGCATCGATCTTTCATTACGGGGAATACAGCGTGGCCGACATCAAGAAGTATCTCAAGGCTCGCGGAGTCCGCGTGAGGCTCTAGAAGAAAGGAATCCATGTCAAGCGAGAAAACCAAGCTGCGAAGCATCAAGGATCTCAAATACGACGACAAGGGGCTAATTCCGGTGGTGGTTCAGGATTTTAAGACCAAAGACGTCCTGATGGTCGCTTATATGAACCAGGCGTCGATCCGCAAAACGCTCAAAGTCAAAAAGACCTGCTATTGGTCGCGTTCGCGCCAGAAATTCTGGATCAAAGGCGAAACATCGGGACACTTCCAGTTTGTCAAAGGGATTTATTACGATTGCGACAAAGACTGTCTTTTGATCAAAGTCAGGCAGGTGGGCGCGGCCTGTCATACGGGCAACCGCAGCTGCTTTTACCGCAAGCTAAAGTTGAAGTAATTCTTATATGATTGATATTGATCAACGCTTGGCTTGGCTTTGTTTCAGAGCAGGACGTTTTTTGACCGAAGCCTGTCCTGCGAAGCGGGACGGGCACGGCGAGCGTCTTCCTTCGCTTGCGCTTCGGAGGACTGTCCGCCGCCGAAGTCTTGGCGAAAGCGGACGGTCCTGCGTCCCGGAAATGCAAAGCATTTCCGGAGTTTTTGATCCTTGAAATCGCAGAGCGATTTCAAGGAAGAAACAAAGACAAACCAAGCGACGAATTGCACGATTTTCAAATATGATGATTACTCCAAATTTTACTGAGTTTAAAAAATTAGCCAAAAAGGGCAATGTCATTCCCGTCTACCGCGAGATCCTGGCGGATTTGGAGACGCCTGTCTCGGCGTTTTTGAAGATCGACGATGGAAAATACGCCTATCTTCTGGAATCCGTCGAATCCCAAGAGAATATCGGCAGGTATTCTTTTCTTGCATCCCAGCCTTCTTTGGTTTTCGAGAGCAAAGACCGGCGCGTTAGCTCTACGACGTTTGACCATGGCAGAGCGCATGTCCAGAAAACCATATGTGCGAAATCTCCCATGGATGAATTGCGCGTCCTTTTGGCCGGTTTCAAATTTGTCCCCGTCAAGGGCCTGCCACGGTTTTGCGGCGGCCTGGTTGGGTATATGGGCTATGACATGGTTCGATTTTTTGAAAAATTGCCGGACAAAAATCCGGATGTATTGAAAACCCCGGATTGTGTATTTATGCTGACGGAGACGCTCGTGATTTTTGATCACGTGAACCGAAAGATCAAAATTGTGTCCAATGCGATCCTGAAGTCAAAATCACACAAGGGAACCAAACGGGCCTACGACTCTGCCGTCAAAAAAATCCACGTTCTCATGGATAAGCTTGGCGGATCGGCGAGAAAGCCCGCCGCACAAAAACAAAAATTCCAGAAGTGTCTTGTGACGTCGAACGTAACCAGAGCGGAATACAAAAAAATGGTCCTCAGGGCCAAAGAATACATTAAGAAAGGCGACATCATTCAGGTTGTGCCCTCGCAACGTTTTAAGATGAAATTGGCCCACAGGCCCATCGACATTTACCGTTCTCTGCGCAGCGTCAATCCTTCTCCGTACATGTTTTATCTCAAGCTTTCGGACATGACGCTGGTGGGTTCGTCACCGGAATTGCTGGTGCGCTGTGAAAACGGCCGCGTGGAAACAAGGCCGATTGCTGGCACGCGGCCTCGCGGCAAGAATGAGGCAGAGGACCAGGAGCTGGCCAAAGAGTTGCTCTCAGACGCCAAAGAAAAAGCGGAGCATTTGATGCTTGTGGATTTAGGGCGCAACGACCTAGGGCGTGTCTGCACCTATGGTTCTGTGCGGGTCGATGAATTCATGGCGATTGAAAAATATTCGCACGTCATGCATATTGTCAGCAATGTCACGGGGCGTCTGCGGCCGGACAAAGACGCCCTGGATGCGCTTATTTCTTGTTTTCCGGCGGGGACGGTCAGCGGAGCGCCGAAAATCCGCGCCATGGAAATTATCGATGAGCTCGAAGAGAGCCGCCGCGGTCCTTATGCAGGGGCGGTGGCATATTTTAGTTTTTCCGGCAACCTTGATTCCTGCATCATCATTCGCACAATGCTCATTAAAAATAAAATGCTCACCATTCAGGCGGGCGGAGGAATTGTGAGCGATTCAGTGCCCGGTAAAGAATATCAGGAAACCGTCAACAAAGCCAAGGCCTTATTGGAAGCTGTGCAATCTGCGCAGGTGCAATAACACACGAAACGAGCACCTTAATGTTTCGTTTTAGCGAATTGAGCACAATTTTACACTGAAGGTGTACCAGCGAATTGAACACCTTAATGTTTTAATTTAGTGAAATCCCGCTGATTTTTAGCGGGAATCCCGCGTTAGCGGGAGTCCTTGTGAGCTTTAGCGAACAAGGAAATATTTCAGGTGTTCATACATCAGAGAGGAGCAATAAATGGCCGTTAAAATCAGAATGCGTAAAGTATCCGACACGGCGAAAAAAAGATACAATTTCCGGATTGTCGTGATTGAGGGAGGGCGGTCCCGCGATGCCCGCGTGATCGAAGAGTTGGGTTATTATGACCCAGCCAAACAGCCAGCGGCGCTGAAGGTCAACAAAGAACGCCTGGAACATTGGCGCAAGCTTGGCGCGCAGGTTTCTTCGACGGTAAAGAGTCTTGTGAAAAAACTCAAATAGATATTTTTTAAAACGGGGAGGTCGCTTTTATGAATCCAGCACAGCCGGGAATGTCGAGCTATTTGTTTCCCATGGCGATCATTTTTTTGATTTTTTATGTGGTCCTGATCCGGCCACAGCAAAAACAGGAAAAAGACTTCAAAAAGATGGTGGCGGGGCTTAAAAAAAATGATGAGATTGTTACGGTCGGAGGTGTCCATGGCACCATCGTCAACGTCAAAGACAAGACGTTTGTGGTCCGCGTGGATGACAACACGAGGTTTGAGATAGACAAGAGCGCGGTCGCGCGCATCGAAAAACAGGCTTAAGGAGGAGTTTTTTATGCAACGCAATCTGCTTTACAGATTTTTATTGATTCTGGGTATTGTTGCTGTCGCATGTTTTTTGGCTTTTCCTTTACAAAGACGCATCAGCCTTGGTCTTGATTTGCAGGGGGGGATGTATTTGATTTTACAGGTCGACACATCGAAATTAAGCGCAAACGCCAAAGAAGATGCGGTGGAGCGAGCCCTTGAAATCATCCGCAACCGTATCGATGAATTCGGCGTCAAAGAACCGATTGTCCAGATTCAGGGCGAAAACCAGATTGTCGTTCAGCTGCCTGGCATGACAGACCGCAGGCGCGCGTTGGATTTGATCGGCCGCACGGCCATGCTTGAATTCAAGCTGGTCTCCAACGATGCAAAACTCATTGCGGATGCCGGGGCCGGAACCATCCCTGAAGGCTATGAGCTCAAGGAAATGCCCGAAGGAGAAAAGGTTCTTGTGGCTAAAACTCCCGAGCTGACCGGCGAATATATCGAGACCGCCGACGTGCGTTTTGACCAGGGCTCGTTCGGCCAGCCGATCGTAGCCATAAAATTAAAAGGCGAAGGGGTCAAGCAATTTTCGGACGTGACCAAAGACAATGTCGGCAGGCGTCTGGCCATTGTCCTGGATGGCCGTGTGTATTCGGCGCCGCGCATCAATGAGCATATTCCCAGCGGCGAAGGTGTCATCACAGGGCGTTTCTCACCTGACGAGGCCAAGGATCTGGCCATTGTGTTGCGTTCCGGCGCTCTGCCGGCTCCGCTCATTGTGGAAGAAGAAAGAACGGTTGGGCCGCTCTTGGGTCAGGATTCTATCCGCAAAGGGATTGCCTCAAGCCTCGTGGGTGCTTTTTTTGTTCTGATGTTTATGATCTATTATTACGGGGTCACAGGATTAATTGCCAATGCTGCCCTTCTTTTAAACATGTTGTTTATCTTGGGAGGTCTTGGTTTATTTCATGCCACCCTGACGTTGCCCGGCATCGCCGGCATGATCCTGACGTTAGGCATGGCGGTGGATGCGAATGTTTTGATCAACGAACGCATACGCGACGAAATCAGAACAGGCCGCGCCTTGCGCACAGCAGTGGCCAACGGTTATGACAAAGCTTTTACGGCGATTTTTGACTCCAACGTGACCACGCTGATTGCCGCCTTTTTCTTATTTCAGTTTGGCACAGGGCCTATCCGCGGTTTTGCCGTCACGTTGACCATCGGTCTTGTGGCGAGTATGTTTACGGCCATTGTTGTGACCCGTTTTATCTTCGATTACCTGTTGAGTCGCAATTTGATCAAAACGCTCAAGTTTAAAAGTTTTCTCAGAAAAGACACACATGTGGATTTTATTGCCAAAAGGAAATTCTGCTATGTGCTTTCCGGCTTGATTTTTCTGGCAGGCATGTTTGCCATTATCAAAAAAGGGGAAAATGCCTACGGCGTGGAATTTTCCGGAGGTCAGCTGCAGGAATATCAGTTCCAAAGGCCTGTTTCTGTGGGGATCTTAAGGGATTCTCTTAAAGAGGTGGGTCTGGGGGATGTGAGCATCCAGGCAGTTACGGAAGACCCGCGTCAGGTGGTGATTCGTAGTTCTCAAGAGTCTGCGGATACGGTTCAGGCAGAATTCAAAAAAAGTTTTTCCGATAATCCGTTTGATATCATGCGCATTGAAAAGATCGGTCCGACCGTGGGCCGGGAGCTCAAGAAGAAAGCCTTGTTTGCCATGATTTTCTCTCTTTTGGGCATTCTCCTTTATGTGGCGATCCGGTTCAGGCATTTTGATTTTGCGGTCGGTGGCGTCTTTGCTCTTTTGCACGATGTCGCTTTGACGGCCGGTTTTGTCATTCTGATGAACCGTCAGATGGATCTTCTTCTGGTTACGGCCCTTTTGACCATTGCCGGTTATTCCATCAACGACACGATCGTGATTTACGATCGGGTCCGCGAATTGATGCGTACACGTCTGAAGGTGAGTCTCAAAGACGTCATCAATCTGGCCTTGAATCAGACACTGACCCGGACCATTCTGACGTCATTTTCGACGCTGCTGGTGGTCTTGTCGATGTTTGTTTTGGGCGGGGAAATTTTGAATTCTTTTGCCCTGGCTCTTTTGTTCGGATTCATCATCGGTTGTTATTCGACTATTTTTATCGCCAGTCCCATTGTGTTGGCCTGTCATGGGATGATGCGTGCAAAAAAATGACGAATAAAGCGCCGGCGTTCAGGTCTTTTAAGTTTTTCGAAGGCCAGCAAATCGGCATCGATCTTTTTAGCCGCACGCTGACGGACTTCGGCTATCACGCCCAGGACAAGGTTTCAGAGGAGGGAGATTTTTCCAGACGCGGGGGCATGGTCGATATTTTTCCGACCACCTTTGAATATCCGATCCGCATCGAATGGGACCATGACCACATCCGCGCCATCAAAAGTTATTCTTTGGAAACAGGCAGGCCTTTTTGGAGCCACAGCATTGTTATCATTCTGCCCAAAAAGGCAAGCTCGAAATTCAAGCCTTCCGTTTTGCCGCAGAATGTTCCCCTCAATGCTTTTATTGATATCAAAAAAGGCGATTATGTCGTTCATCAACAACACGGTATCGGTATCTTTAAGGGCATGGAGACCATTGAACTTAAAGACGGGGTCCGGGAGCACATGGTGTTGGCCTACGCAGAGGGCGATAAGCTATTTGTGCCTTTGGATCAGACGCATCTGGTCCAGAAATATATCAGTTTTGGAGCCCGTTCGCCAAAAATCCATCGTCTGGGCGCCGGCGAGTGGCGCCGCACAAAGCTTAGGGCGCAGAAAGCTACCGTGTGCGTGGCCCTGGATCTTTTGAAGATGCAAGCCATGCGAAAGGCTCTGGGAGGATTTGCATTTTCCCGGGATGCGGATTGGCAAAAGCAGTTTGAAAAGACATTTGCGTTTCGCCAGACCCTGGATCAGGCCAAGGCCGTCGTGGACGCCAAAAAAGATATGGAATCGTCGTATCCGATGGACAGACTTTTGTGCGGCGATGTGGGCTACGGCAAGACAGAAGTCGCCATGCGCGCGGCCTTCAAATGTGTCATGGACAATAAACAAGTTGCTTTTTTGGTTCCCACGACCATCTTGGCCGAGCAGCACTATCAAAATTTTATTAAACGCGTGCAAGCCTTTCCGGTCCGCGTGGAGATGCTCAGCCGATTCAAAAGCCCGGGGGAACAAAAAGTGATTGTTGCGGATCTGGCGTCTGGTCAGGTGGATATTGTGATCGGCACGCACAGGTTGTTGTCCAGTGACATCCGTTTTAAGGATTTGGGTCTGGTTGTCATTGACGAAGAACAACGATTCGGCGTCAAGGCCAAGGAAAAACTCAAAGAACTGCGTTCGCTGGTTGATGTCCTGACGCTCACGGCCACACCCATCCCGCGCACCCTCTATATGTCGCTTGTGGGCGCCAAAGATATTTCGATCGTCAACACTCCTCCGAAAAACAGGATGGCGATCGAGACGCATGTGGTGGAGAATGATCCAGAGCTCCTACGGCAGGCCATCGGCCGGGAGATCCGACGAAAGGGGCAGGTGTATTTTGTGCACAATCGCGTTGAAGACATTCAAGAGGTGCGCAAGCGCGTGGCCGCGCTTTCTCCGAAAGAGGCCCGCGTTGAATATGCTCATGGCCAGATGCCCTCCAGGGTCTTGGAGCGCATCATGCTGGATTTTCTGGATAACAATATCGATGTCCTGGTTTCCACGACCATTATTGAATCCGGCATCGACGTGCCCAACGCCAATACCATGATCGTCAACAATGCCGATTGTTTCGGTTTGGCGGACCTGCATCAGCTGCGCGGCAGGGTAGGGCGGTTTACCAAAAAGGCCTATGCCTATTTCGTTGTGCGCAGAGATAAAATTTTGAGCTCCGAAGCAAGAAAGCGCCTGGATGCGATTCATGAATACAGCGAACTTGGTTCGGGATTTCGCATTGCGATGGAAGATTTAGAGATCCGGGGGGCCGGGAATCTCCTGGGGGTCCAGCAACACGGTCACATCATGGCTGTTGGTTTTGACCTCTATTGTTCGCTCCTGCGGGAGGCCGTCGGCGCTTTGAACAAACATCGGGAAAACTAGGGGTAGTGATCATGATGAGAAATATACGACAATTATTTTTTTGTATGACCGCAGCTGTTCTGGCGCTGGGGGCATGGGCGTGGGTGGCGCCGGCGACTGTGAAAGCCGAGCGTATTGACAAAATCATTGCCATTGTCAATGAAGATGTGATCACAGAAGATGAGCTTAAACTTTTCATAAAGATGCTGGCCGCCAACGAGCAGGAGGCCTATGTTAAAATGAAACCCCCGGAGCTCAAGAGGATGCTTTTGGAGCGCATGATCGAAGACCGGCTCATCATTCAGGAAGCCAAACGATTGAAGATAGTGCCTGAGGAAAAGATGATTCAGGCCCGCATCGATGACGTTAAAGCAAGGGCAGGAGGACAGGCAGAGTTTGAGGCAGCCCTGAAGGCCGAAGGCATAACGTTTAGCGAACTCCGGCAGAAGCTGGCAAATCAGTTTTTGGTCTACCAGGTGATTGAGAGAGAAGTTAAATCCAAGCTCAACGTCAGCCCTAAAGACGTTACGGATTATTTCCAAAAGCATCGCGATAAATTTTTTGCTCCGGCAACGCGGGAGGTTGATTCAATTTTTGTCAAAGACCCGGCTGCGCTGGAGACCGTCCTGCAGGAGCTCGGAGACCGAAAGCCTTTCGCCGATGTGGCCAAGGCCTTTTCAGAAAAATCGAATATCGAAGAGGTGAGTCGCGGGCAGCTCAAAAAGGGATTGGAGGATTTTATTTTTGAGCTCGGTGTCGGAGTGTGCTCCCGGCCTTTTGCCACAGAGGATGGTTTTTATGTTTTTTTGGTCAAGGAGGATCATCCGGCGGCCGCCAAAAACCTGAGCGAAGTTAAGGACTTCATCACGGCGGAACTCGAGAAAATCCAGGTTGAGAAATTACTCAAAGAATGGCTGCTGACGCTGCGTCAGAAGGCCTATATCTCCATCCGAGAATGAATCGCAAAACGAGGATTGTCATCACCACAGGGGATCCTTGCGGCATCGGGCCATATGTTACGGCCAAGGCTGTCGGTCGCCTTCGGTCAATGAGGGACGCAGAATTTGTCGTGGTTGGGCATGCCGGGCTTTTGGCTCGAAGCGGTCTCTCCGACAGCGTTGGCGTGCACGTGCTGGATGCCGGTGTCCGACATTTTGAGCCTGGGCAGCCAAACCTTGCGTCGGCCAGAGCAAGCCTGGAGTATTTAAGACTTGCTGTTTCTTTGATAAAAGACCGACAGGTCGATGGTCTCGTCACAGGGCCTATTTGCAAAGAGAATGTTCGCAAGGCAGGTTTTTCGTGGCCGGGCCACACAGAATTTTTGGCTGACGCTTTTGGGATCAAGCAAGTTGAGATGCTTTTTGTTTCAGACCGGCTCAAAGTTGTTCCTGTGACACGACATGTGAGTCTCGCCCAGGCCATTCGTCAGCTGGACAAAAAAAAGATCACGGCCTGCGGCAGCCTCATGGCGCGCCTGTTGAATCATTGTTTTCGACTCCGGCAACCCAGGATTGCCGTTTGTGGCTTGAATCCCCATGCCGGCGAGGGTGGTCTCTTCGGGAGCGAAGAAATAAAAGTAATCGCTCCGGCGGTCAAGCAATTGAACAAACTTACGAAGGCGCATTTTTTTGGCCCCTTGCCTGCGGATACGGTGTTTCAAAGGGCATTCCGGGGAGAGTTTGATCTTGTGATGGCCATGACACACGACCAGGGACTGATTGCTTTTAAAATGATCGATTTTGAAAACGGTGTCAATCTCACTGCCGGATTGCCGTTCATCCGGACTTCACCTGTGCACGGCACCGCTTTTGATATCGCTAGAAAAAGAATGCGGGGAGCCTGCGAAGACTCGATGCTCGCGGCGATACTTTTGGCCACCCGCTTGACGAAGAACAGCCAGCGATGTCTGAGAACTTAAAACCCCTGAAGCGCTTTGGCCAAAATTTTTTGGTCGACGCAAATGTCGTCCGCAAAATCATTGCGGCCTGCGATATCTCCAGGACAGACTATGTTCTGGAAATCGGTTCCGGCAACGGTGCCTTGACGCTTCCCCTGGCCCAAAGGGCCAAAAGAGTTGTGGCAGTGGAGATTGACCGCGGCAGAAGTTTGGCCTTGCGACAGAAGATGCTGGGTTTTACGAATACAAAGATCATCTGTCAGGACATCCTGAAATTTGATTTGAAAAAACACATCTCCAGGGCGCGCAGCAAGCGGTTGAAGGTCATTGGCAACTTGCCGTATTATCTGACAACGCCCATTCTGGAATATTTGCTCAGGCATTTGTCTGCCATCGACGATATTTATATCATGCTTCAGAAAGAAGTGGCCCAGCGCCTGACTGCTGACCGCGGCAGCAAGGCCTACAGTTCTTTAACCTGTTTTGTCAATTATTTTTGCCATCCTGAGATTCTTTTTAAAATCAAGAGCGGTTCTTTTTTCCCGAAGCCTAAGGTCGAGTCTTGTTTTGTGCATTTGAAGCCGCGGGACAAAGACGAATACGGGTTGCGTGTTCGTTCGCAAGAGCTCTTGTTCAAGGTGATCCGTCATGCGTTTGGCCAGCGGAGAAAAACCCTCCTGGGGTCTTTGTCTAGGGCCTGGCCCCGGCAGGAGCTCCTGCGTCTGCCGCAAAGAGCGCTTCTGGAGCGCAGGCCTGAGGAGCTGAGTCTCGACGATTTTGTGCACTTGAGCAACCATGTTTTTGACTTTTCAAGGGAGCGATGATATAGTGAGCAAACCATGGCTATTTCCAAAGACGAAGTAAAATATATTGCCCATTTAGCGCGCCTGGGTCTGTCGGAAGAGGAGATTAAGCATTTCCAGACACAGCTGGAAGTGATTTTGCAATACATCGACCAGCTCAAGGTCCTTGATGTTTCCCAGGTGGAACCGATGGCGCACGTCCTGGATGTCGAGAATGTTCTGCGACCGGATGAGCCCAAGGCTTCCCTGGATCCGGAGAGCGTTCTGGGGATCTCCCCGAGCCGCGAAAAAGACTTTTACAAGGTGCCGAAGGTGCTGGAATGAAGCTCAATGCATTGACCGCCCATGAATTGCGCGACCTGATAAGGGCCGGCAAGACGAACTCTGCGGATATTTTAAAAGACCTGGAGGCCCGTTATGCGGATGTGGAAACAAAAGTAAAAGCTTTTGCGCGGCCGCCGGTCTTTAAAAACAGTTTTTCTTCCGGGGCTGCGGACGCAGTACTAGCCGGCATCCCGGTTGTCGTCAAGGACAACATTTGCAGCCAGCAAGACGTCACGCAATGCGCCTCAAAGATCCTGCAGGATTTTGTGGCACCTTATGACGCCACCGTTGTTGAAAAATTAAGACAAGGCGGAGCCTCCATCCTTGGCAAAGCCAATATGGATGAATTTGCCTTTGGTTCTTCCTGTGAAACATCCTGTTTTTTTCCAACGCATAATCCTTGGAAGCTTGATCATGTGCCCGGCGGGTCCAGCGGTGGTTCTGCGGCCTGCGTGGCAGCGGATGAGGCCATCGTGGCCCTTGGGTCGGATACCGGCGGTTCCATCAGGCAGCCGGCCTCTTTGTGCGGGGTGGTTGGATTAAAACCAACCTATGGACGCGTTTCGCGTTACGGCTTGATTGCCTTTGCCTCGAGCCTTGATCAGATCGGCCCCTTGACTAAAGATGTCGAGGATTGCGCGTTGCTCTTGAAGGTGATTTCGGGTTATGACCAGAAGGATTCTACGTCGGTGAACACACCCGTGCCGGATTACGTCAAAGGGTTGGGCCGCGATGTCAAAGGGATGAAGGTTGCAATCCCCAAAGAGTATTTCGTTAAGGGCATCGACCCGGAAGTGCGCTTAGCTTTAACAGAAGCTCAAAATCAATTGAAATCACTTGGTGTTGAGTTCGTCGAGGTAAGTCTGCCGCACACAGAGTATGCGGTGGCTGTTTATTATATTATTGCAACCGCCGAAGCATCGTCGAACCTGGCGCGTTTTGACGGTGTGCAATACGGCCTTCGCAGTCGTGGGGGGACTAAGACTGATGATTCGGGCCTCATGGATATGTATAAACGCACCCGCGGTGAAGGATTTGGTCCTGAGGCCAAACGCCGGATCATCTTGGGCACGTATGTGCTTTCCAGTGGTTATTATGATGCGTATTATTTGAGGGCATCAAAGGTCCGTGCGCTTATCAGGCGTGATTTTGAGCAGGTTTTTAAGGAATTCGATTTGATCTTAACGCCGACTTCGCCAACGGCGGCCTTCAAAATCGGCGAAAAGATGGATGATCCGCTGGCCATGTATTTGTCAGACATCTATACAATTTCCGCAAACCTGGCCGGCGTGCCCGCGGTGTCCGTGCCCTGTGGCATGACGAAATCAGGGTTGCCCATCGGGATGCAGATTTTAGGTAAGCCCTTTGCCGAAGAAGAGATCCTGCGTTTGGTGTATCATTACGAGCAGAAAACACCCTGGCATAAGGTGAAACCAAAGCTTTGATGAGATGAGGCGAGGATGTACGAACCGGTCATAGGTCTGGAAGTCCACGTTCAGTTGAAAACGAAAACAAAAGCGTTTTGCGGCTGCGTCAATGAATTCGGCGCCAGAGAAAATACCAACATTTGTCCTGTCTGTTTGGGGTTGCCAGGTGCCTTGCCGGTGTTGAATGCCCAGGCCATCAAAAGTAGCGCCAAGGTGGCCCTGGCGTTGGGGTGCACGGTCCGAACGTTCACCAAATTCGACCGCAAAAATTACTTTTATCCGGATTTGCCGAAGAATTTTCAGATTTCCCAGTACGATATGCCTCTCTCAGAGCACGGTTTCCTGGATATTGAGACCCCGGCCGGTGTCAAGCAAATCCGCATCAAGCGCGTCCACCTGGAAGAAGACGCCGGCAAATTGATCCACGATGAGAAGGCGCCTTTTAGCTATGTGGATTTTAATCGGGCCGGCACGCCGCTCTTGGAAATCGTCACAGAACCTGACCTGAACACGCCCCAAGAGGCGTACCTGTATCTGACGGATTTAAAATTGATCTTGCAGTATTTAGGGGTTTCGGATTGTGATATGGAAAAAGGGACTTTGCGCTGTGATGCCAATGTCTCTGTGCGAAAATCCGGGGACAAGACACTAGGGACAAAGGCTGAGCTCAAAAATATGAATTCCTTCAAAGCCGTCAAGGGTGCTTTGGAATATGAAATTTTACGGCAGACCAGGGAGTTGGAAGGCGGAGGCCGCATTGTCCAGGAAACTCGGCTGTGGAATGAAAAGAAAGCCCAGACATTTTCGATGCGCAGCAAGGAAGAGGCCCATGATTATCGATATTTTCCGGAACCGGACCTGCCTCCGTTTGTGTTTAGCCAAGACGAACTGAACCGGATGCGGCAGGATTTACCAGAGCTGCCGAAGCAGCGATGCAAACGCCTGGTGGAGACTTTTGGATTGACCGCTGCGGAGGCTGCGACGACCACTAGTGATAAAGACCTGGCTGATTTTTTTGAAGCCTGCTGCAAGATTTCATCCGATTTTCGAAAGATCGTTCATTGGCTTATCGGGCCTGTCCTTTTTGAGATGAATTCAAGAAATGCGGATGTGTTGTCTCTGGGGTTGACGCCTGCGCAACTGGTACGGCTGGTTTCTCTTGTTGAAGACAATACGATCAGTCAACTGACAGCCAAGGATGTTTTGAGCCAGATGTTGGATGAGCATAAAGATCCGGATCTCCTCATTCAGGAAAAGAACCTGGCGCAGGTTTCGGATGCAGGGGCCTTGAACTCCGTCATTGAAGAGGTCGTACGGAACAACAAAAAGTCTGTTGACGATTATCTGGCGGGAAAAGAAAATGCGCTTATGTTTTTGGTTGGTCAGGTCATGAAGATGTCAAAAGGCAAAGCAAACCCCAAAATGGCCAAAGACCTTTTGGCAGAAAGGTTAAAGTTATGAGAAAGATCTTTTTTCGAATATTTGGCCTTGCGGTGATTTCAGGTTCTCTTTTTCTTTTGGCGAGCTGGGCGCTTCCGGCGATTGAGCGCACAAAAAAGAACGAAACCTTCAAGGAATTGGAAATTTTCGCAGATGCCCTGACATTGATCCAGACCGAGTCTCCGGAGGAGAAGACGCCAAAGGAGCTGATTTACGGCGCGCTTCGCGGCATGATCGATTCTCTGGATGCGCACAGCCAGTTCATGACCCCCGAAGAATACCAGGAGCTGCAGGTGGATACTTCCGGTCAATACGGCGGCATCGGCATTGAAATTACCACGAAAGACAATCTGGTGACGATCATGACCGTCATGGAAGAAACGCCGGCCTGGACCGCGGGGTTGGCCAGCTATGACCGCATCGTGAAAATAGACGAGACGGTCCTCAAGAATATCACGCTCAATGAGGCGGCCAAGATGCTCCGTGGAAAACCTGGGACACAACTGCGCATTGTTGTGTGGCGCGAGAAAGAAGGTCGACTTTTGTCTTTTGACCTCAAGAGGGCCATGATTCAGCTCAAAGATATCAAGGAAGCCAAAATATTAGAAAACCATATTGCGTATGTTAAATTATCGGAATTCCGGGAAGAGACGCCCAAAGAACTGGACCGGGTTCTTGAGGATCTTAAAAAAGAGGGGATGGACAGCCTGATCCTTGATTTGCGCAATAATCCCGGCGGGCTGCTGGACAAGGCCATTGCTGTTACCGAGCGGTTTCTCCCCAAGGGAGTGCTGATTGTGTCCATCAAAGGAAAGAATGCGAAACAGGACACTGAATTTAAATCAACTTTTTCAAGGTCTCTTGTTCTGCCTCCGATGGTTGTCCTCGTCAATGGCGGGAGTGCCTCGGGCAGCGAAATCTTGGCCGGAGCCCTTCAGGATCACAAGCGCGCCATTGTGATGGGAGCTTCTTCCTTTGGAAAAGGTTCGGTCCAGACGGTCTTTCCCTTAAGGGACGGATCGGCGCTAAAATTGACAACAAGCCGTTATCTGACACCGTTGGGACGCATCATTCAGGATGCAGGCATTGAGCCGGATGTCGTCGTTGCCGATGTTCTCCAGGCCCAAGGACAAGGGCAGGCCGAAAAGGTCGATGTCGAAGCAATTTTTGAGTCGGTCGGTGATAAAAAACCTCAAGACGCATCAGACCAACAGCAACTTTTGAAAAAACGCTATGCGACGGATCCGCAGCTGGCACGCGCGGTCGATTTGCTCAAAAGCATCAAAATTTACACATCAATAATGTCGGGGCATGAAGAAAAAGCAAGAATATAAAAATACGCTGATTGCGTTTCTCTGTGTTGTTGTTTTGGTGCAGTCTTTGGTGTTGCTCCACGTGTTGCGCCCCAGACAAGCGGTGCGCAGGAAAAAAAAGATTGCTGTCGCTGCGCTGCATCCCGAGCTAAAAACCCCTGTTGCCCCTGTCCTTTTACCCAGGCCGGCCCCGCCTGCTAAACCACAAAAGATTTTGGGCAAGATCGCCCTGGTGATTGATGACTGGGGTTATAATCTCAGGAATCAAGATTTTATCACGGACAATGATTTTCATGTGACGGTGTCAGTCTTGCCGTTTAAGGCGTATTCCACACATGTGGCCCAGTTGGCCTTTCACAAAAACAAGGACGTCGTCATCCACATGCCCATGGAGCCCCTTTCCAAGGAAGAGTATGGCCTTGAAGAGAAGACATTGTTGACTACGATGGACGCAAAAACCGTCCTGCGGTTCCTTGACGAAGCCATGGCCGTTGTGCCTTATGCCAAAGGCATGAGCAATCATATGGGGTCAAAAGCCACGCAAGATCGACACCTCATGAAGATTGTTTTTGATTATCTTAAAGGCCATCGTTTATTTTTTCTGGATAGTCTTGTGACGTCACGGTCCCTGGCAAGGGCCCTGGCAAAAACATCCGGGATTCTGTGTTTTCAAAGAGATGTTTTTATCGACAACGAAAGCGATCCTGCCTATATCCGCAATCAATTGAAGCAACTGGCCGATGTTGCCAGGCGCAAAGGCGTTGCGGTAGGCTTGGGGCATGACCGGCCGTCCACCATCGCCGTCCTGACGGAAATGATTCCCCGTCTTCAGGAAGAAGGTTATCAGTTTATCAATCTTTCCGAAATCGACAGCTGAAAAAAAGGAATCGTATGTTTGTATTGGGCATTGAGTCTTCTTGTGATGAAACGTGCGCGGCGGTTTCGGATGGCCGCTCTGCGATTCTTTCCAATATTGTCGCTTCCAGTCTGCCACAGCATGTTCCTCACGGAGGCGTTATTCCGGAAATAGCCTCCCGACATCATCTGGAATCCATCTGTTTTGTTGTGGACGAGGCCCTGAAAAAATCCAAAATTAAACCAAAAGATCTGGATGCCATTGCCGTCACGCAGGGGCCGGGCTTGATCGGGTCTCTTTTGGTAGGCATTTCGTTTGCCAGGGCATTGGGAATGGGTTGGAAGTTACCCGTTGTCGGTGTCAACCACGTCAGGGCCCATCTTTATGCGGCATTCATCGGCCAAAAAATAACATTTCCTTTTGTGGGGTTGGCTGTTTCCGGAGGTCACACCAGCCTCTATGAGGTCCGTAGTTTAGATGACCAGATACTTTTGGGCGCGACCCGCGACGATGCCGCCGGAGAAGCATTCGACAAAGTGGCCAAAATTTTGGGGCTCGGCTATCCCGGTGGGCCTGTTGTCGAACGCTGGGCTTGCCAGGGGCGGCCGCGGACTTTTGATTTTCGCTGCGATTGCGGACCGGGTCTTGATTTTAGTTTCAGCGGCATCAAGACTGCTGTTTTGTATAAAGTGCAGAGCTTGAAAAAAATTTACGGCCGTCTTTCGCGCACAATGGTGGCGGATCTGTGCGCTTCATTCCAGGAGGCTGTTGTTTCAGATTTGGTCGCAAAGGCCATGCGGGCCGCGACAGCAACTTCCTCGAAAATTTTGGTTGTCGGAGGCGGGGTGGCTTTCAATAATTATTTGAGAGAACGGTTGCAATCTGCGACCAGACAACATAGAATAAAATTGTTGATGGCGGCCAAGCCCTATTGCCTGGACAACGCCGCGATGGTGGCCAGTCTTGGCAGCAGGCTCATACGGGCCAGAAGCCACATGGCTGTTTTGAACCTGGATGCTTTGGGGCCTAAGGGAGGATGAATGATGACGGACAATGAAATGATGCTGCGTATTTTTATCGCTTTTATTTTGAGTGGTTTGATCGGATTGGAGCGTGAGTGGCGTCGGCACGAGGCGGGTCTGCGAACGCACATCCTCGTTTGCATCGGCTCGACGTTGATTATGTTGACATCTATGTATGTTTTTGATATATATAAAACACAAGCCAATGTTGATCCCACAAGAATCGCGGCCGGTGTGATCACCGGAATTGGTTTTTTGGGGGCAGGGACGATTATCCGCGACCGGGAAGGCATCCGGGGCTTGACCACGGCATCGAGTTTATGGGTGGTGGCGGCCTTAGGATTGAGCGTTGGATGCGGTTTGTATAAGGCATCGGTTTTTGTAACGTTTCTTGTGTTAACCGTCTTATTGTTTTTGCGAAAAATGGAAAGCACTCTCTTAAAAAAGGGGGCAGGGTATGGCGCTCAGAGACAAGAGGAAAGAGACTGAAGGAAAGGTGATCACCGTCGATTCATCCATGCAGGGGACCTTATCGTTTAAGGAGCCCGTGCACCTGCGGATCAACGGAAAGTTTGAAGGCACCTTGGAAGTGCGCGGGGAATTGGAGATTGGTGAAAGCGCCATCGTCGACGCCACCATCATCGGCGATGAAGTCGTGATCAGCGGAAAGGCCAAGGGCGATATTTCGGCCACCAAGCGCATTATTCTGCGCGAGCACGCCGTGGTGGAGGGAAATCTTAAAAGTCCTCTGTTGAGCATTTCCGAAGGAGCGCTCTTTCAGGGCAAGTGCATGATGCTGGGAGATATTTTTGACACGGAAGGACTTGCGCGTTACTTAGAGGTCGATCTGAACACGATTATTGATTGGGCTTCTTCGGGCAGGATTCCCGCTTTCAAAGACGGCAATGCCTGGAAATTCGAACGCAAAAAAGTCGACGAGTGGATTTCCGCCGGCAAGATCGCCTGATTTCAAACTAAAACATGACTTCCAAATTATTGACCATCCGAGATGTTGCGGGTTATCTCAACATCACGGAAAAAGACGTGGTGGAACTGGCCGAGCGTGGGGTGATTCCCGCCTATAAGGTTGGGGGAGTTTACTTGCGTTTTAAAAAAGAGCAGCTGGACCAGGTCAAGCACCGCATCAAGCCTGACCAGGCCCTTGTCTCGATTGAAGGGACCAAGGCCGAGCAGGTTCGAGATTTTCTCTACCACAATGATTTTTATTTTGTCTCTTTGGTCATCATTTTCTTCCTGTTGTATTTCGTTATCAAGTTATGACCCGTCCGTCATACGTCGACCTGGGTTTTGCCTGCGTTGACACCGACAGGCAAAAACGAAGGGGCTTTCCTGAAGTCATCTTCTGCCAGAATAAGACCAAGCAAGAGATTGCCCGCATTTCCCTCGAACTAAAGAAACACAATGCTTCTTGTCTGCTTTTGACCCGATTGGATCCGCGTTTTTATCCGGCCCTAAAGAAAAAAATTCCTGGATTGAAGTGGCATCCCCGTGCCCGCCTGGCGTATGTTCCGGCAAGGGCTGGCGCGCGACGGATCGGCGGTGTGTTGATTGTGACCGCGGGCACGAGCGACATCCCCGTTGCCGAAGAAGCCCGGGTGACGCTTGAGCTTATGGGAATTTCTGCTCAGACGCTCTACGACGTCGGCGTTGCCGGCGTGCACCGCGTTTTGGACAAAAAGGACGTTTTGCGGAAAGCCAAGGTAATCATTGTTGTGGCCGGCATGGAGGGCGCTTTGGCAAGCTTGGTGAGCGGTTTGGTGTCCAGTCCCGTGATTGCCGTGCCAACGAGTTGCGGTTACGGGTCGCATTTTGAGGGCCTGGCCGCACTTTTGACGATGCTCAACAGTTGTTCCCCGGGCATCGCGACAGTCAATATCGACAACGGCTTCGGTGCCGGATATTTAGCAGGGTTGATTTTAAAAATATGAAAGATCTGTATTTTGATTTAATCGGCGGAATCAGCGGGGATATGACGGTGGCCGCTTTGCTGGATTTCGGCGTGAATCTCGAATTTTTAAAAAAAGAATTAAAGAAGATCAAGGTGAACGGCTACGCGCTCAAGACCACCAAAGTCTCCCGCGGCCATGTCCAGGCCAGGAAATTCGATGTGATTGTCCGGCAACCGAAGAACTATTCTTACCGTCAGATCCAGCGCTTGATCAGGATGAGTTCGCTTTCTGCGGACGTTCAAAAAAATATTCTGAATATTTACCGGGTTTTGGCAGATGCAGAGTTAAAGGTTCACGGTCACCGGTATGGCGGTCTGCGCTTTGAACAATTGGGGGATCTGGATTCGCTGGTCGATATTGCCTCGGTCTGTATTTGCCTCAAGCGCCTGGGCGTTGGGGGTCTTTATCATTCGGTGATTCCGTTGAACAAAAACATTGCGCCGGCAACTTCCGAACTTCTTTTAGGGAAACGAGTTTATTATACCCAGGCGATTTTTGAAAATGTAACGCCGACAGGCATGGCCATTTTGTTTGCCCTTGCCCGGCCGTTGGAAAACGATCGTCAGCATATTTTTGCCTATGGCCGCGCGGGCTACGGGGCGGGTGCCGTGGATTCACCGGAGGCCTCCAATGTCTTGCGTCTGGTTGAAATAAAACAGGAATGGCCCGGAGCCGAAACGGATTTCGTCGAGGTCCTGGAAGCCAATATCGATGACATGAATCCCCAATTTTTTGATTATCTTTTTGAGAAGTTGTTCGCCGCGGGGGCCTTGGATGTATTTGTCCAGCCCGTGTTGATGAAGAAGACCCGACCGGGTTTTTTGTTAACAGTATTGTCAAACGGCCCAAATTTAGGTATGATAACAGATCTTGTTTTGCAAGAAACATCCACCTTAGGCATTCGTTTTTATCCCGCGCAAAGACTGAAATTGTCCCGAAGCATCAAAACGATTGTCTGGAAGGGGCATAAGGTCAGGGTGAAAATCGCAAGACTCCCGCAGGGCGGTGTCCGGATGGTGCCGGAGTATGAAGACTGCAAGGCCCTGGCAAAAAAAATCAACAGACCATTGGTTGATATCTATCAAACCATTCAACAGAGGGCAGGGTAATTATGGCGCTTTCAGGATTAGACATCTATAAACTTCTGGCCAAAACCAATTGCAAAAAATGCGGTTTTCAGACCTGCCTGGCATTCGCGATGCAGTTGGCCAAGAAGGCCGTCAGCCTGGAGAAGTGTCCCTTTGTGACGCCGGACGTGCGCGCTGTCTTGGAAGAAGCAGCTCAGCCGGCAATCCGGCTTGTTGAGATTGGCTTGGCAGACAACAAGGTCTGTGTCGGCCACGAAACCGTTCTTTTTCGGCACGAGGAAAAATTCTATCATCCGACCGCCATCGGTTTACTCGTTGAAGGCGACACGGACGAGGCAGGACTGAAAAAAATTCTTGAAGAAATAAACAGCCTTAGCTTTGAGCGCGTGGGCCAGGTCCTGAATGTTAATCTGATTGCTTTAAGAGAAAAATCGGGCAAAGCAGAACAATTCATCAAGTGTTTAGATCAATTGACGAAAAACTCTTCGCTGGGATTGGTCTTGATGTGCGCCAACGCGACGACCCTAAAGAGAGCCCTGCAAGCTTGTGCCCAGAACAAACCGTTGGTCTATTGCGCCGTGTCTGAGCAGATCCTGGAGTTTGCCGCCGCCTGCAAGGAATATCGCCTGCCGCTGGCCATCCGGGGTCATGGGACGGATGATTTTTCAAGATGTTCCAAGCAAATTGTTGGAGCCGGTGTCCCAGACATCGTGCTCGACATCGGGGCAGCCGGCGCTACGGAGTGCGTTTGGCAATTGACGCAGATCCGGCGCCTGGCCATCAAAAAAGCCGAGCGCAGTCTTGGATATCCCACGATGGTTGTGATCCAGGAGGCTGACCAAGCCAAGATGGTTGTCCAAGCCGCGCTGTGTCTGGCAAAATATGCCAGCATCATTTTATTGAAATCCAGAAGGCCTGAGCAGATCTTGCCCCTGTTGACGTTGCGGCAGAATATCTTCACCGACCCGCAAAAACCTTTGCAGGTGGAGCCGAATATTTATCCGATCGGCGCGGTCCAGGAAGATTCGCCGGTTCTTGTGACTACGAATTTTTCCCTGACATATTATACGGTCCTGGGGGAAATAGAATCCAGCCGCGTGCCGAGTTATTTGTTGGTCGTTGATACCGAAGGAATGTCGGTTTTGACGGCATGGGCTGCGGAAAAATTTACCCCGGAGAAGATCACCGACACCCTGGCCAAATTCAAGCTCTCTGAACTGGTCCGACACAAAAATCTGGTCATCCCGGGCTATGTGTCGGTCATGAGCGGTGAATTGGAAGAAAAATCCGGTTGGAAAATCCATGTGGGGCCTCGCGAAGCAGCGAGCATCCCGTCGTTTTTAAAAAATTTGTCTTCCTGAAATGGAAAAGTGCATCGTTACGTTCTCGCCGGATCAAAAGAAGGTTATTGTGGACCGCGGCACGACCATTCTGGCTGCGGCCCTTTCGGCCCATATCCATCTTGATGCGGGTTGCGGCGGCGACGGCGTGTGCGGGAAGTGCAAGGTGATTGTTCGTCAGGGGACGGTCCGCGCAGAGTCTTCCGGTAATATTGCACCTGGCGAGCGAAAAGAGGGAGTGCATTTGGCCTGTCAGACGTTAGTTGAGTCTGATTTGGACGTGGAGATCCTTGCGGAATCCCGTTTGGATTTGAGTATGCTGAGCAAAGAAGAATTGGAGCTGCGTCTGCGCGGGGTCTACAGCAAGGCTGAAGATGTCGTTGAGACAAAGGCGGGTCTTGGCGAGGGCCTGTTTGAATACGAGCCGTTGGTGACTAAAGTTTACCTGGAGCTTTCAAAGCCAGATTTTAGCGATAAACTCAGTGACCTGGAACGGATTTACCGTGCCATTGAAGATAAGATCGGCGCCAGACCCATCCACACCGGGCTTGCAAATATCCGTCAGCTCGGCTCCTTATTGCGGTCCTGTGACTGGAAGGTGACGGTTGCGCTTGCTCAGAAGGCCGATGTGGTGGAGCTCGTGGCTGTCGAGCCAGGGGATCGATCCGGCAGGAATTACGGTCTGGCTTTTGACATCGGGACCACAACGGTGACCGGTCAGATTGTTGACCTGAAAGCAAAAAAAGTTTTGGGCACCAAGGCGGCCTACAACCGTCAGGCTACTTTTGGTTCAGACGTCATCACGCGCATTATCTATGCGCAGGCCCAGGATGGTCTTGAAAAACTGCATCATGCGGTGGTGGACATGGCCAACGAAATGATCGAGTCCTTCATTGACGAGCAGGATATTGATTTGAATGACGTCCTGTCTCTGTGCGTGGCGGGAAATACGACGATGCTGCATTTGTTGTGCCGTATTGACCCGACGCATATCCGTCAGGAGCCGTATGTGCCGACGGCCAATTTTATTCCGCTCGTTAAAGCCGCGGAGGTTGGTATCGGCATCAATCCGCACGGCGTTCTGTTTTGTTTGCCAGGAGTGTCGAGCTATGTGGGTGCGGACATCACGGCCGGTGTCATGGCCTGCGACATCCATCGGTCCAAAAAAACAACGATTTTGATCGATATCGGCACCAACGGCGAGATTGTTCTTGGGAATTCCGAGTGGATGATCAGTTGTGCGGCCTCAGCCGGACCTGCCTTTGAAGGCAGCGGCATGTCCTGTGGCTTGCGGGCTGTGCGCGGCGCCATCCAGGCAGTGAAAATCAAAGACATAACGCTTGAGCTTGACGTGACGACGATCGGAGAGGCCGCGCCGCGTGGCATCTGTGGCTCGGGTTATATTGATCTTGTCGCAGAGCTTTTGACGTTGGGGGCCCTGGATAAGAACGGCAAGCTCAATCAGGCCATTAATAACAGGCGTCTGCGCCAAGGCAAATTCGGATACGAGTTTGTTGTTGTGTTTGGCGAAGAAGCCGGCATCGGCGAAGATATTGTTGTCAGTGATATGGATCTCGATAATTTAAAACGAGCCAAGGCCGCCATTTATTCCGGGATATCGGTCCTGACCAGACACCTGGATATGAGTTTTGAAAACGTTGACAGGTTTTATGTCGCCGGAGGTTTTGGGACGTCTTTGAATATTGAGAGCGCAGTGCGGATTGGTTTGATTCCTGACCTACCAAGGGAGAAGTTTATCTTCGTGGGCAACAGCTCTTTGGCAGGGGCCCGCCAGAGCCTTTTATCCTGTCAGGCAGGCCGCGTGGCCGAACAAATTGCCGCGAATATCACGTATTTCGAATTATCCGCGGATGCGCGATATATGGATGAATACATGGCCGCATTGTTTTTTCCGCACACGGACAAAGCTCGTTTTCCGAGCGTGAAGTATAGCCATTGACATTGATGAGTGACGTGATTGTAGTCGGCGGAAAAGGCGGAACGGGCAAGACGACGATTTCAGCGGCGATCACTCTTTTTTTAGCCAGGCGAAAGGCCGGTGTTTTGGCGGTTGATGCTGATCCCAACAGCAATCTGGCAGACGCCCTTGGGGTGAAGGTCCGGGAAACAATCGCCGATATCATCGATGAAGTTTCAAAAAACCCGGATGCGGTGCCCAAAAGCATGGGCAAAGACAGTTTTGTTGAAATGAAAATTCATCAGAGCATTTCGGAGAACGACGGATTTGATCTTTTGGTCATGGGCAGACCCGAAGGGCCGGGCTGCTATTGTTACATCAACAATGTGCTTAGGAATGTCATGGCCAAGCTCTCCGGCGACTATCCGTATGTGGTCATTGACAATGAAGCAGGGATGGAGCATTTTTCAAGAAAAACAACGCGCGCCTGCGATGAATTGATTTTGGTTTCGGATGAAACCGAGGTGGGCCTGAAATCGGCGGGGCGGATTTTAGGTCTGATCGATGAATTGAATATTCCTGCCAAAAGGAAATTTTTATTGGTCAACAAGAAAACCGGGCCCAAAGACACCAAGGTCTTGAAAAGGCAATTTTCCGTCGAGCGTATTTTTGAACTTCCTTTTGATGACGCATTGCCCCGTTTGAGTGCCGAGGGGGCGTCAGTGGCTGCCTTAGAAATAAAATCAACGTTTTATGATGCTGTCGAACAGTTTGGAGAATTGATATGGCCGAAGAATTAAAACTGCTTGAAAAATGGTGTTTAAAAATTTGCGAGTTAAAACTCGGTGCCCTTGCCGCTGAGGGAGGCAGTCGGGGACAGGTTTTGACCCTGGGTGGTGAGAGCACGTTGCCGTTTTTATTCAAAGAAGGCCAGATCCCCCATGCACCCGTGATCGCCGCAGAGATTATTGACGGGGCTGATGAAGACGTGCCTGAGTCTCTGCAAAAAGATTTAGGCAAGTTGTTGAAAAATCCCGTGGATTGGGCAAATCATATGGTGACCGAGGCCGGCGCGGATCTGGTGTGTTTAAAATTGCAGGGCATCCATCCGGATTTTGGCAACAAGTCTGCCCGGGACGCCAAGGACTTGGCGCTCGCTGTTTTAAAAAAGATCAAAACTCCGCTTGTTGTTCTGGGCTGTGGCCAGGCGGATAAAGACAGCGAGGTTCTGCCCTTGATTTCCGAGGCGACAAAAGGGGAACGGTTTTTATTCGGCGACGCGGTCCAGGAAAACTACAAGACCCTGACCGCCGCCTGCATCGCCGACGGGCACAGCATCATTGCCGAATCGCCGATTGATGTCAACATTGCCAAACAGTTGAATATTTTGATTTCTGATTTAGGGATGCCTTTGGAGAGGATTGCCATCAATCCGACCATTGGGGCCCTCGGATACGGCTTGGAATACGCTTATTCTATTATGGAACGTGCCCGGAATGCCGCCTTGTCCGGCGATAAAATGCTGGCCATGCCGTTTGTTTGTTTTGTCGGCCAGGAAGTATGGCGCGCCAAAGAAGCCAAAGTCTCAGAGACAGAATTTCCGCAAGGGGGGAATGCCCGAGAGCGCGGTATTATGTGGGAAGTTGTGACCGCGATGGCAATGCTGGCTGCCGGCGCAGATTTGTTGACCATGCGGCACCCGGAGGCGATTCGCATTGTTAAGAATGCCATTGCAGATTTAATGAAAAAATGATTTATCCACCTTCGCTGGAAAACTTTTCTCCAGCTACGGTGGACTTCACTAATTATTTACATTAAGGTGTTTCGTGTATATCATCGGCGAATTGATCAACGGGATGTATCAGAAGGTCGCCAAGGCCATAGGCGAACGCGACACGACATTCATCAAATCTCTGGCAAGCCTTCAGGTAGAGGCAGGCGCCGATGCCCTTGATGTGAACTGCGGACCGGCCTCTCACAATCCCAAAGAAGACATGCTTTGGCTGGTGGAAACAATCCAGGCCCAGGTAAAAGCGACCCTGTGTCTGGATAGCACAAAGCCGGCGGTGATCGAAGAGGGGCTCAAGGCTGCCAAAAACAAAACCATCATCAATTCGTCTTCTGCGGATCCTGAGCGTCTGGAAATTTATATCCCGATGGCCAAGAAATACGGTTCCAGCCTGATTGCGCTGACCATGGATAAAAAAGGCGTGCCGCAGGACAAAGACCGCAGGTTGGAATTGGCAGCGCAGATTTTAGCCTATGCCGAAGAAAACGATTTTTCCGTGCAGGACCTTTATTTGGATCCTATAGTTCTGCCGGTGAATGTCGCCCAGAAGCAGCTTTTTGATATTCTGGAAGTGATCCGCGATTTTAAATTGTTGTCTGTCCCGGCGCCCAAGGCCGTGGTGGGGCTGAGCAATGTGTCGCAAGGGTCCAAAGACAGAAGCCTTATCAACAGGACTTTTTTGGTCATGGCTCAAGGCCATGGCCTGGATGCAGCTATTTTGGATCCCTTGGATGAGACCCTGATGAGCGAGTTGATCACCGCGGACCTGGTTATGAACAAAAATATTTATTGCGATTCCTATATCGACGCGTACAAGAAGAGCAAGGTCAGTCGATAGTCTATAGTCAATAGTCGATAGATAGATTTTGGCGGAGTAGCTCAGCCTGATAGAGCACGCGGCTCATACCCGCTTTGTCGGTGGTTTAAATCCACTCTCCGCCACCAGTACTTTGCGCTCTGTGTCATAACTCTGTTTATGGATTGTGCTTGGTTGGTGTCCTTGCTCGCTTGCGCTCGCAGGGACTTCGCTAAATGCACCTTCGGTGCTCATTAAGGTGCTTGGTTTTCAGCCGGAGGCTGATCCGCCTTCGGCGGAAAATCCACTCTCCGCCACCATCTCTTAGAAGTCAGTGGCGTGCTATCAGGGCAGCCCTCCGAAGGAGGGCCACTCTCCGCCACCATTCTTCTCCGCCGTGCTGCTTTCGCGCACGGCTACGAAGCAATAGGCGAACAAGGTGCTACGAAGCCAAAGACGCAAGTGCTTTGGCGAAGTAGACCACTCTCCGCCACCAATATTTTAAAAGGAGGAACAATGCCGAAGAAAAAACTTCCTAAGGTTGTCGAAGAGTTTTGCATCGGGTGCGGTCACTGCGTCATGGCCTGCCCCTTGGGTGTGCTCAAAGTCGTCAATAAAAAAGCCAAAGTCGTGAATCCCGCAGCCTGCGACAGCGAAGGGCGTTGCATTGCCGCCTGTCCCCAGAAAGCCATCCCACACCTCCAAGAGCAAGAATACGCGTAGGGTTGCAGGGGAGCTGCAGCGGTGGATTTTTTTTCACAATCCATTACAAATGTGAACGCATCGATGATATAATACGTCATTATGAGAGAGAGTAACAATCACCCAAAGAACGAACAAAGGCAAAACGTCCGCGTCCCGGTCTACGTGGATTTTTACTACCTGATTGCCCAGCCGCCGGAGATCCGCATTCGGTTGGGCCAGGAGGAGAAGAAGGGCTCGATGGTGAATATCAGCAGCGGCGGCATTGGTTTTGTCAGCGATGTTGAGCTACCGTCGTCGACTGAGGTGGATATCAAGTTTTGTCTGGTCTTGAAAGATATCGAAAGTCCTTCCCTTTCTGTCACGGGCCAGGTCAAGCACTGCCGGTTCCTGCCTGAACTCAAAACATATCGCATTGGGATCGCCTTTAACAAAATCAACGAAAAAGAACGCGGTATCATTTCTGAGTTCGTCAAAAACTTTCTTTAACAGATTTCCATGGTTTATAAATTTATAGAGCGTTCCAAAGGGGTTGTGATTTCCGCAGTAATGCTCATGGCCTTCGGGTCGTTTGGCGCATTTCTTCTTTTGGTTTCGATATTTCTGCTATTAACCAAAGACGAAATTCCCGGCCTGGCAGCCCTGCTTCCCAGCAACGTTATTTCCTTGCCCGTTTTCTGGATGTCTTCGTTTTTAAACCTTTTTATTTTTCTCTCCTGGGTTGTCTGCGGAAAGGCAGCCCTGCACCTCAAAGACTGGGCCAGGCAATTCTTGCGCATTGTTATGGCTGTTTACATCATCAATATGCTCATCAATATTTCTTTGAACATTTTTTTGGCCGAAGAAGTGATGTCGCAGATTCCCGTTGGTCCGCTTTTGCTGGGGATTTTTGTTTCTTTTTCTTTTTATTTGAGCATCATCTACTTTTTTTCCCATCCGGATATTGTCCGGCAATTTAAGTATAAGAGCCGGGAATATTAGGACACCAGATCGATGTCGATCGCCCCACGCATCCTCAAGACAGTCGAGCGCTACAAATTATTCTCTCCCGGCGAAAAAGTCATTGTGGCGGTTTCCGGCGGTCCGGATTCCGTGGCTTTGTTTCATCTTCTCAGGGAATTAAACCCACGGCTGTGCCTGAAGTTGGCTGTGGCCCATCTTGATCATGGCCTCAGGCGTTCTTCTAAAAACGACTTGATGTTTGTCAGGAAAATGGCAGGGCGCCACGGTGTGTCGTTCTATGGCCGTCGGCTGGAGCAGGCCAAAATCAAGACGAAGGGGTCTTTGGAAGATGTTTTGAGAAAATTGCGTTATGATTTTTTGTTGAAGCTGGCTATAAAAATCGGGGCCAGCAAAATTGTTGTCGGGCACACGCTTGATGACCAGGCCGAGACGGTTTTGATGAGGGTTTTGCGGGGCAGCGGCCTGGTGGGGCTGGCCGCCATTTTGCCGAAGCGGCGTTTGGCCGTGGGGTGCCAGGTGGTTCGGCCTTTGATCGAAGTCAACCGCAAGCAGATTCTCCATTACCTTGGCAAACACAGCATACCTTTTTGTACGGACGAGTCGAATCTCCAAACAAATTTTTTCAGGAACAAGATTCGTCTTCAGCTTTTGCCCTATCTCCAACGCGCTTATAATCCAAATGTGAAGGAGGTTTTGGCGCGCCTGGCGCTTTCGGTGGGTGCGGATTATGAATTCTTGTTGTCGTGCGGTGGTGATTTTTTAAAGTCCCATGTCCGGCCAACCCGCAACGGCTACCGGTGTAGCCGCACGGCCCTGGGGAAATTGGATGTTGCGTTGCAGCGGATTGTGCTGAGGCTCATGATCGAAAAATTGCATGGCGATTTAAAGAGGATTGAATTCTGCCATTGGTTGGAAATAGAGGATTTGTTGGGAGCCAGGCCCGAAGGGGCCCAGGTCCATTTGCCTTTTGATATAACTCTTTCAAAGACCAAAGGTTACTTAAATATTTTTAAAAGATAACTTGCTTTTCAAGGCGGTTTCGTTATAATAATAGCGCTATGAAAAAAATTCGTAACAATCGCTTGAAACCAACGTCTCCCCAGGGCGCCAAACGGCCCAATTCTCCATTTTTTATATGGATTATCTTTTTTATGGGCATGTTTTATCTCATCGGGATCTTCCAGAACAGCACGGTCTCCCGCAAAGAACTGACCTATACCGAATTTTACAGGGTTCTCAAAGACAGCCCGTCCAAATTGCGATCTGTCGCGATGATCGAAGACCTGCTGCAGGGTGAGTTTGCGAACGGCGATCGATTCTTTGTGAACATCCCCGCAGACGACAAAGACCTGTTGGCTTTGCTGAGGACCAACGCCCCTGATTTTGAAGTCAAGCCCTCTAAGACCATGTGGACTAATCTTTTGTTTTCTCTGGGGCCGGTTATTTTGTTTATTGGTTTTTTGTGGTACTTCAGTTATCGCGGAGCAGAGATGGGGAATCGCGTTTGGTCGTTTGGTAAAGTCAAGACGCGGTTGGGCTCAGATTCTAAAGAGAAAATGACTTTTAATGATGTGGCCGGTGTTGATGAAGCCAAAGAGGAGCTTCAGGAGGTCATCGAATTTTTGAAAGATCCGAAAAAATTTCAGCGCTTGGGAGGCAAGATTCCAAAAGGGCTCCTTTTGGTTGGGCCCCCGGGGTGCGGCAAGACGTTGATTGCCAAGGCCGTCGCCGGCGAGGCCAGCGTTCCTTTTTTGAATATCAGCGGTTCGGATTTTGTTGAGATGTTTGTGGGTGTCGGCGCTTCACGGGTGCGTGATTTATTTGAGCAGGCAAAGAAAGCCGCCAAGACCCTCGGCCGGGGTGCGATCATTTTTATCGACGAAATCGATGCAGTGGGCCGCTTGAGATTTTCCGGGATCGGCGGAGGGCACGATGAACGCGAACAGACGCTCAACCAATTGCTGGTGGAGATGGATGGTTTTGACCCCAACGAGGGGATTATTTTGATTGCGGCCACCAACAGGCCGGACACGTTGGATCCCGCACTTTTAAGGCCGGGCCGTTTTGACCGTCACGTCGTTATTGACCGGCCGGACATCAAGGGGCGCGAGGCCATTTTAAAAGTACACACCAAGAAGATTAAGTTGGCTGGAGAGGTCAGTCTTGAGTCCATTGCCCGACAGACGCCGGGTTTTTCAGGAGCGGATCTTGCCAATCTGTGCAACGAAGCCGCGTTGCTTTCAGCGCGTTACGATAAAGAAGCGGTGGGACAGAAGGAAATGGAGATAGCGCTCGAACGCGTTGTCGCCGGGCCTGAGCGAAAGAGCCGTGTCATCAGTGCGAAAGAAAAAGAAATTGTGTCTTTCCACGAAGCCGACCATGCCTTGATCGCGCTCCTGGTGCCGGAGGTGGATCCGTTGCATAAAGTTTCGATTATTCCCCGTGGCGTGGCCGCTTTGGGATACACACTTCAGTTACCGCTTCAGGATCGTTACATCATGATGAAGACCGAGCTTTTGGGCCGTATCGCGGTTCTGTTGGCGGGCCGGGCATCCGAAGAGATGAATTTCAACGACATCACCACGGGTTCGGAAAACGACATTGAGGTGGCGACCCAGATGGCCCGTCGGATGGTTTGTGAGTTTGGCATGTCCGAAAAGATCGGTTATTTGACACTGGGGCGCAGACAGGGTTTGATTTTTCTTGGCAAGAATCTGACAGAAGAGCGCAATTATAGCGAACAGACAGCCAAGTTGATCGATGAGGAAATCAAGAATATCATCGATCAATGCTTCGACAGAGCTAAAAAACTCCTCATTGAAAATAAAGAAAAGCTTCTTTTGTTGGCGTCGACCTTGCGGGAGAGAGAGGTTTTGGACGGAGAAGAGGTCAAGAAGCTTTTGGGTTTTGATTCCAGTGCACCAGCATGATGCCGTATGTTCTGGCCCTCAAGAATTCCAGGGATCTCGTCCGTGAGTTTGGAGAGATCGGGGTGGATTGGGCCGGCATGTCGATCATGCGACCCAAGGGGGTCTTTCGCGTTGTCAAGCTGCGCGGTTTGCCGTCGTTTTTGGCCAATATTCTCAAGCAAGAAATGCTTTCGCTGGGAGGAGACGCGGCCGTTAGCCGCGGGTCCCTCACCGGCCGGGGGAAAAAAACAGACTGTCTTGTCATGGGAACGCTGGCGCAGTTCAAGGGCCTGATTGATAAGCTCAAACGACAATCATTCGGCCTTGAACCTCTCGGAGGCCAGATCAAAAGCGTTCTCGATCGTTTCGACGGACATGGTACGGTTTTGGACTTGGGTAAAAAATTTTTGCGTTTCGGCAAAAAGACATTCGTGATGGGAATCGTGAACGCAACGCCGGATTCTTTCTCTGGCGACGGACTGTTGGGTAGGACTCTCCAAGAAGCCTTCGATGTTGCCCAAAAGATGGTTGCGCTCGGTGCAGATATTATTGATGTCGGCGGAGAATCTTCCCGGCCAGGTTCTAGGCGAATTTCTGCCAAAGAGGAGATCGCAAGGGTCGTGCCGTTATTAAAACGTCTTTCAAAAAAACTGCGTGTTCCGATTTCAATCGATACCGTCAAGAGCGAAGTCGCCAAAGCCGCCCTGGATGCGGGGGCGAGCATCGTCAACGATATTTCCGCATTGCGCTTTGACAAGAAGATGGCGTCATTGATCGGTCGCAGGAAGGCTGCGGTGGTTCTCATGCACATGAAGGGCAGGCCGGCCACGATGCAGAAAAAGCCGCGCTACGCGCACCTGATGACGGAGCTCATAGATTTTTTTGAAGCAGCCGTTGCACGCGCCGAAGACGCCGGAATTGCCCGCGAGAAAATCATTCTGGATCCCGGGATTGGTTTCGGCAAGTCGGTGGAACACAATGTTGAAATCCTGCGCCGTCTCTCTGAATTGAAATGTTTCGGCAGGCCGCTTCTTGTTGGGCTTTCGCGCAAATGGTTTATCGGCCAGATTCTCGCACTCGAGGCCCAGGAGAGGATGTTTGGAACAGCTGCAGCGCTTGGTGTGGCGATCGCCCACGGCGCTGACGTGGTCCGCGTGCACGATGTCGGGGAAATGAAGCAGGTGGTCCGCCTGACAGATGCCCTGGTGAGGAATTAGTTATGGTTTGGGAAAAAATCGTTAATTTCTTCGCAGTTTATTGGATGATCTTAAAGCCTGCCATCGAGATTTCGATCTTGTGGTTTGTCTTTTTCAGGATCATGATCTTTTTTGAAGGCACGCGTGCCGGCCAGGTTTGGAAAGGGATCTTGATTTTGGTTATTACTTTTTTTCTGGCCCAAAAACTAGGCCTCAATACCCTGGATTGGATTTTGACCAAGCTGTTCGCAATCTCTGTCGTTGCGGCGATCGTCATCTTTCAGCCGGAGTTGAGATTCGGTCTGGCGCGTTTGGGCCAACCGCATCTTTTCAGCACCGTGCTGAAGGCCGAAGAGATCGATGAATTGATCAAACAACTGACTCAGGCTCTCCTGGGTTTGTCGCAGAAGAAAGTCGGGGCGCTGATTGCCTTGGAACGCGAGGACCGCCTCAAGAGTTATATCGACAGCGGTGTGGTGATGGAGTCTAAGGTGAGCCCTGAACTTTTGGAGACGATCTTCACGCCGACATCGCCCCTGCACGACGGAGGCGTTGTGATTCAGGGAAATCGCATCGCCGCGGCCAGCTGTCTTTTTCCTTTGACGCAGAACCCTTATTTGAGCCATGGTCTGGGAACCCGCCACCGGGCGGCCATCGGATTATGCGAAGAATCTGATGCGATTGTGTTGATTGTGTCCGAAGAGACCGGGCACATCTCTTTGGCGGTCCGCGGGCGTCTTGCTCAGGCACTGAGCCGCGAAGAATTGATGCAGAATCTTAAAGAACAATTGGTCGTTTCCAAAAACATATCGCCGTCATGAAACTAGCCAAAATTTTTTCAGATTTAAAAAAGTGGTTCACCTATTATCCGCTCTATAAGCTCATCGCCCTGGTCCTTGCCATCGTGATCTATTTCTATGTGAACGCAGAGTTTAAATGAGGGCATAACTTATGGAGCGATAGCGTCCGCCACAAAGCTTCGGCGGATCCGCCAATTATTTTGGCGGAAACATAAGTTATAAGCCCGAATTTATCCCGTGCCTGCGAGCAGTTTCCATCACTTGGATTTAGAAATCTGCGAAGCGTTCAGGCATCGGGATAACCACATTAACATGGGCATAACTTATGGAGCGATAGCGTCCGCCACAAAGCTTCCGCGGATCCGCCAATTATTTTGGCGGAAACATAAGTTATAAGCCCGAATCAAGCACCTTGATATGCACCGTAGGTGCATTTAGCGAATTGAGCTCCTTAATGCCAATTCAGCGAAATCCCGCGTAAGCGGGAGTCCTTGTGAGCGTAAGCGAACAAGGATTATCCCGAAGCGTTCAGGCATCGGGATAACCACCTTTATTCCTCCATGCCTAAACTCGGCGTTAACATCGATCATATTGCGACTCTCCGGCAGCTGAGGCATTCCTTGACGCCGAGTCTGATCGAAGCTGCCCGGATTTGCGAAAACAGCGGTGCGGATTCCATTGTTGTTCATCTGCGTCAAGACAGGCGCCATATTCAAGACAAAGACGTTTGGTCTTTGAGACGTCGCGTCCAGAAAAAATTTAATTTAGAGATGTCGGCGGCGCCCGCCATTGTGCGGATCGCCTGTCGGGTCAAGCCTGACCAGGTTACCCTGGTGCCGGAGCGAAGGCAGGAATTGACGACCGAGGGCGGACTGGATGTTGTTAAGCACTGGCGCAGGATTGAACGGGCCGCAAGAGAGCTCAAACGCCAAATGATTGATGTGAGTCTATTCATTGAGCCAGCACAAGAACAGATCAAGGCCGCTGCAAAATTGGGTATCGATATGGTTGAGATCCATACGGGCGCCTATGCTAATAGCCTCAACCAGAGGAAGCGCGATAAGGAATTTTTAAAAATCAAAAACGCTGTAACTTATGCTCATGAGTTTGGTCTGACGGTGCATGCCGGTCATGGCCTGGATTACGGCAACACGCGGCCCGTTGCCCGTCTGGCCCATATGCAGGAATTAAACATTGGCTATTCCATTGTTTGTCGTTCGGTATTCGTCGGGCTCGCTCAGGCGGTCCGTGAAATGAAAGCGCTCGTCAAATGATCAAAGGACACGGGATTGACTTGGTTGAGATCAAGCGCCTGGAGCATGCGGTCAAGCGTTGGGGCAAAACGTTTTTGAACCGTGTTTTTACAGAACAGGAATTGAAGTACTCCGAACACAAAGCCCGCCCCATGCAGCATCTGGCGGCTCGCTTTGCGGCCAAGGAAGCGATCTATAAGGCTTTTGGTACAAATCCCAAACTGAATTTTAAAGACATCGAAATTTACAACGATCGTTATGGCCGTCCATTCTGCAAGGTTAAGAATAAATCCGTTCCTGTTTATTTAGCTATTTCCCACACGGATACCCATGCGATTGCCTCAGCCATTATTGAAGAGAAGGCTTGATTCCCAAAAAGGGGACTACGGACACGTCTTGATGCTGGCGGGCTCAGCGCGATATACTGGCGCTGCGTGCCTTGCGGCTTGCGCTGCCATGAGGGCTGGCGCTGGTTTGGTGACGTTGGGCATCCCGAAGAGCTTGCATCCCATTTTTGCCAGGAAATTAACGGAAGCAATGTTTCTGCCGCTTCCGGAAACAAGACATCAGGTTTTGAGCAAAGCAGGACTGCCGGCCATAAAGGATTTTTTAAAGAAGGTAGATTGCTTGTTGATAGGGCCTGGCCTTTCCCGGGAAACGCCAACCCAATGGTTGGTCCGGGCGGTGTTAACTATTGTCAGGGCACCCCTGGTTCTTGATGCGGATGGCCTCAATGCATTGGTCGGGCACTTAGAGCTTTTGAAGCGGATCAAAACAACAGCTGTATTGACGCCGCATCCTGGCGAAATGGGGCGCCTTTTGGGGATATCTGTCGCGCAAGTCCAAAGGAACAGAAAAAGGATTGCAAAAGATTTTGCGCTTCGCTACAATGTTAATCTCGTTTTGAAAGGACACGATACAATCGTTGCCTCAAGCCGGGGAAAAGTTGCTGTTAATGCGACTGGAAATCCCGGCATGGCAACAGCGGGCAGCGGGGATGTCTTGGCGGGGATTCTGGTGGCTTTTCTGGGGCAGGGGGTAGGGGCCTTCGAAGCAGCCAGGAGCGCTGTTTATCTTCATGGCTTGGCCGGTGATTTGGCTGCCAGAGATAAAACTCAAACCTCGTTGATAGCGTCGGATATTGTAGAATATTTACCAAAGGCTTTTGAGAAAGCCGGTGCTCATTGAAGCAATATGCCGAAGTAGCTCAGTCGGTAGAGCAGCTGTTTTGTAAACAGCGGGTCGGGGGTTCGATTCCCTTCTTCGGCTTGATTTGATTGCGGAGCGAAGCTCCAAAATCGCCCCCAAGGGGTGACAGCGGAGACTTTGCGACGAGTAGAAGTAAAGTCGTAGCGCAAGAGGGGCGTAAGCCCCTATTGATCGGGGGTTTGGGGGCGATTTTCGGACGGGTACCCAAGTGGCCAAAGGGGGCAGACTGTAAATCTGCTGCACACAAGCTTCAGAGGTTCAAATCCTCTCCCGTCCACTTAAATTTTTCCGACAAGGAAAAATTTAAGTGGTGCCGCAGCGAGCGTTAAGCGGCACGACAAGCGACCGGAGGAAGTCCCTTTGGGATGCCGTAGCGAGATGCGGCCCACCACCTTAATGTTTGCGGGAGTAGTTTTAATGACGGCACAAGTTATGGAACTGTTTGGTGACATAACTTGTTGCCGGAATTAATCCCGCCGGTTTCCAGGCGGGACAGTGGTCGTCGAGATGTTAGATTTGCGGGAGTAGTTCAGTGGTAGAACACTAGCCTTCCAAGCTGGTTATGTGGGTTCGATTCCCATCTCCCGCTCCAAAGAATGCAGCGTGTTTGAATTTTGAGCTCGGTTTGTTAATAGTGGGGTCTGGGTTCGTCCCGCCAAAAAACGGCGGGATTTCCCTTGATGCACCTTCGGTGCAGATTATGGTGCTCAAATTCCCATCTCCCGCTTGATTTCCCGTGAAATTGCTTACGTTGACTTGCCCCATCGCGTGTGTTAGCATACGCCTATGAAGCCGTTCCTGAATCTGGATTTCGTTTACACCTTCACCACAAGTGCCTTTTTCTTTCTAGGCACGTCCTGCCTGGTTTTCTATTTCCGCTCGAAGGGTAAAAAGACCTTGCCTTGGCTGTGGCTGGGTTGTTTCGGTTTTGCGTACAGCCTTAATGAATTTCTGGACATGGTTGCCTTTTTGTTCGTGGATCCACGTTTTTTGCTGATTCAGCGATCTTTTGTTCTAGGGGTTTCTTTTTTGTGTCTTTTGGAGTTTGCGCGTCGGTCAAGCCTTGTCTTGGGGAGGATACGGGTCAGGCCGAGAATTTATATTCCGATCTTTTTGTTTCTGGGGTTGGGTTTTTGGAACCAGCAGTATGAAGATTTAAACATTTTTATCCGGTATATGCTTGGGTTTCCGGCGTCAATCTGGACGGCATGTGTTTTTTGGCTCTTTAGCCAGCGGAAAGAAACGGCTGAATCAACTCAGGTCTATCGGGTGATTTCCATTTTATTTTTTGGATACGGTGTTGCGTCAGGACTGGTTGGGCCTCAGGCAGATTTTTGGCCAGCGACCTTTATTCATCAAAAGGCCTTTTTCGAATGGACCCACATGCCGATCCAGTTGGTCCGCGGGCTTTTGATTTCCGCGATCGCTTTTATGCTGATGCACCAGTCGACTCGGATGTCCTGGCTTGTGGACTTGCCCCGGCATCGGCCGAAACCTATCAAATTCATCCTGTTCTCGTTTCTGGTCATGTATGTTGCTTTCTTATTCGCTGGTTCCTTGTTGGTCTCGACCGTCGATCGGCACGAACGAAGCCATTTGAAGAAACTTATTCTTTCGGATGCTCAGATTCTTGCGCATGCGCTGGGAGATCTGGATTTTGAAAGCTTCGCGGCTACGCGAGGGGAATCCGTCTACCGGACCTATCGCAATCTGCATAGCCGGATGCTGGTTTTGGCCGAACTGTCTCCTCTGATCAAATCCGTCTATCTTGTTTCGTTTGATAACGGACGTCCCAGCTTTGCCGTTGGAAGCCTGCCTCAGGTTTATCCGGGTGACGTTGTTCCTTCGTTTGGCGCCAGGATTCCGCAAAAGGCCCTCAAGGACGCACGCCATTCCAAAAAGCCGACGACGTTTGGTCCTTACGAAGACCGTCAAGGCCGCCAGGTTTTTTCGCTTTTCGTCCCCCTGGCTCACAAACACGATCAGGACGTGAGCCTCCTCGGCCTGGATCTCGGAGGGTTGAATTGGCAGCGGCAGCTTGCCAAATTCAGGTTCAATGCCCTTTTGATCGTATTGGTCTTTCTTGCGTTTTTGATCATCGGCTATTCGTTGCTTGCGACCTATGCTTTAAAAAATCAGGAGCTGGAAATCCAGAAGAAGAACTTAGATGAAGCATTGTTGCTTTTGAAAGAAGCCCGGGACGAGCTGGCCCGGTCCGAAGAGACGTTCCGCGGCATTCTCAACAATTCCCCCAATGCCATTTTTGGATTTGACCGCGACCTGAAACTGATTTTCTGGAATAACGGCGCAGAGCGTCTTTACGGTTATTCCAAAAAAGAAGTGATCAATGAACGCAATCCAGTCCTGAGTAAGAAAATGACCGATGTTTTCGGCAGCACAGAACTGGAGTTCGCTGTGGGAAAAATATTTACCGGCCAGGCGGTTCACAGCGAGATGCTCCACAACAAAAAACAGGGCAGCGTTGACGTGATTCTGACGATGTTTCCTGTCAAGGATCCCCAGGGGCACATTCTTTTCGGCATGGGGTTGTCGCAGGACGTCTCCGACCAAAAGCGAACGGTGGAACTCTTGAAATATGAACGCCTGCTTTCCAAAAATATCATTGATTCCATCAGCGAAGAATTGATGATTTTAGACTGCCAGACCAAAAAAATCCTGGACGTTAACAAAGAATTTTTAGAGAACTATCATTTGTCCAAAGAAGAGGTTGTCGGAAAAATCTGTCGTGATTTTACCCACCACGAAACGCCAACGTGCGATGCCTGTGGCATCAAGGATGTTCTGGATGGGCGCACGGTTTCCACGACGCACAAACACAAGAATCATTCCACGGGACAGGAGATCTATTGCGACGTGACACTTTCTCCTCTGAGGGATGAGAACGGCAAAATCATCGGGGTGATTCATTTGGCCAAAGATGTCACGGATCGCAAACACCTGGAGGATCAACTCAGACAACATTCCGAGAGCCTGGAGACCCAGGTGAAGGATCGGACAAAAGCATTGCAGGAGTCGGAATCCAAGTATCGTAGATTATTTGAAGCATCCCAAGACGGCATATTTATTCTGGATGCGTCCAGCGGTATCATCCTGGACGTCAATCCGTACTTTCTTAAACTACTGGGATTTGCGTGCGATGAGATCGTTGGGAAAAAAATATGGGAAATTTCTCCCCTGAAAGACGTCTTGTCCAACAAAATAAAATTCGAGGAATTGAAGAACAAAAAATATGTCCGATATGATGACTTGTCCATTGAAACCAAAGAAGGCAAGTTGATTGAGGTGGAATTCGTCAGCAATGTGTATGATGTCAACACACATACCGTTGTTCAGTGCAATATCCGTGATATTACCGAACAAAGGAAACTCGAAAAGATCAAAACGGAATTTGTCTCGATGGTGTCCCATGAATTGCGCACACCCCTGTCGGCCATCAAGGAGGGGGTTGAGATTGTTGCCGATGGCACTCAAGGAAAATTAAATAAATCCCAGCATGAATGTCTCGGGATTGCGCTTTCCAACATCAAACGTCTCAATCGCCTGATCGGCGATATCCTGGATATTTCTAAGATTCAGTCAAAACTATTAAAGATTGACACCAAAGCGTGTGATCTTTATGATGTGGTTGAACAGGTTTATAACCTGGTCAAAATCGAAATCGAAAAACGGGGCCTTGACTTTGCGATAGATCTGGAGAAGAACCTTCCGGTTGTCATTGGGGACAAAGATCGCCTGATTCAGGTTTTGTTGAATTTGTTGAACAACGCCGTTAAGTTCACACGCGAACATAGCAAAATTACGCTTGCGGCGCGTCGGTCCGGTGATTTTATAGAGTTGTCGGTGACCGACGAAGGCGCAGGGATTCCGCTGGATGCGCTGGAGCGGTTGTTCGGCCGTTTTGTCCAGCTGGACAGCACGTTGGTGCGACGCGTTGGCGGAACGGGGCTGGGGCTCTATATTTCCAGGAATTTGGTTGAGGCCATGGGGGGAAAGATTTGGGCTGAATCGACTCTGGGGCATGGCGCGATATTTCATTTTACGGTTCCGATCAAACAGTGAGATGACGGACGCAAAAAAGACTATTTTGATTATTGACGACGAGGTCGGGCTTCGCAATTTGTTGAAGTTCAGGCTCGTTTCGTTTGGCTACGATGTTTTGGTGGCCGAGGACGGCTACGCGGGGCTGGAGCTGGCCAGGACCAAAAAGCCGGACCTGGTTCTTTTGGACATCATGATGCCGTATTTCAACGGCATCGAAGTTTGTAAAAAATTAAAATCAGATTACAAAACCAGGGAAATTCCGATCGTGTTCTTGAGCGTCCTTGCCCAAAAAGAAGATATCGAGATGGGCAAGGAAGCGGGTGCGGAATTTTTCTTGACCAAACCCTATGATCCGGAAAAACTGGATCTGGTCATCCGCATGGCCCTGAAGAGCGACACGGAACCAAAACAGACTTAAGAAGGAGAAGAGATGGTTGATAAGAGAAGAATTCTCATTGTTGACGATGAACCAGATGTGCTCATACTTTTGGGAGAACGATTGAGCAAGGCCGGCTATGAAGTGTTGAAGGCAAGCTCAGGGCAGGAAGCCATTGATTCTGCGGTAAAAAACGCCCCGGACCTGGTGATCCTGGATATCGCGATGCCCGGCATGGACGGTTCGGAGACCGCAACCATCTTGCGCAGCGAGTCCAAAACCAAAGATATTCCTATTTTATTTTTAACGTGTCTTTTCACCAAGCACGAAGAAAAGGTTTGCGGCCATTTGCTGGGTCAAAATTTCTTCATCGCAAAGCCCTACGACGCCACGGAACTTTTGAGCGAAATCGATAAACGGGTGAATGAGCCTAAGTAAATCACAAGGGGGTTTGCCATGGCCAGAAAAAAAATTCTAGCGGTTGACGATGAACAGGAAGTCCTCAGGCTTTTGGAAAAGAGGTTGCTTTCCTCCGGCTACGATGTTTTGACCGCCACAAACGGACAAGACGCCATCGATATTGCTCGTCGGGAACAGCCACATTTGATCGTCCTGGACATCTTGATGCCGGGTTTGGACGGCTCAGAAACCGCCGCGCGCCTGCATGCGGACCCTAAAACAAAAAGCATCCCGGTCCTCTTTTTGACGTGTTTGTTTACCAAGCGAGAAGAGTTGAACGAAGGGCATGAGGTCGGTCACAACTTTTTTGTGGCCAAGCCCTATGAGCCTACGGACCTCATTGAAGAAATCGTGCGCATCATCGGACGCAGCCCCTTTTAAACTATAAAAAATGTCAGAATTTTTGGAACCAGTTTTTATCGATGCCTTTGACCTGGATGATGCGTGGTTTCAGACGCTGTGCGCCATTCTGGAAAAAGGCAAGGTTTACACCATTACCCGGGGCAGCTACAAAGGCGCCAAGCGGCTGGAGTTTGATTTTGTGGTTGTTCGGACGCGCAAACCCTCGCATCAGATCATTCCGTTGATTCCCGAAGGCTTGAACATTCCGGCGCCCACGGATATGGATTATATCCAGGGATACTTGTCGTATCTCTTGACAGGGGCCAAAACCGAGACCGAAGATTATACCTATGGCGAGCGTTTGGTGGACCCCAAAGTGCGTATCAAGGAACAACAAGACGGTCGCCAGATGATCCGGGAAATCTCTCTTAACGTCAATCAGGTGGAAGAAGTGATCCGCATGTACAAAGAGGAGGGATTCGGCACGAATCAGGCTGTCATGGAGATCGGAATGCCTTCGGATATCGTTTTGGCGGATCCGCCGTGCCTGAGGCTCATCGACACAAAGATCCGCGACAACAAACTGCATTTTATTTTATATTTTCGTTCGTGGGACCTTTGGGGCGGTTTCCCGTCGAATTTGGGCGGACTGCAGTTGGTCAAACAGTACATGGCAGAGTCCATCGGTGTTGACGATGGAGAGATGGTCGCTGTTTCCAAAGGGCTGCACCTCTATGATTACTCCTGGGAGGTGGCTAAGCTTCGTACCAAAAAGACAGACAAAAGCATTGCATAAAAGCTCACCTCGATCATTGCATGGATAAGCCCACCTTTCTTTTCGACAAATCCCTGATTTTTCGTCAAATTCCCCTGTTTTCCAATCTCAATTTATTTGAAAGACGCTTCGTCTACGATGTCCTGGAAATCGTCGAGGTCAAACAAGGGGAGTTGATCTATCGGCAAAACGATCCGGCGGATGCCTTGTATTGCATCGTGACCGGCCGGGTTCAGATTTTTATTGAAAAGGAACACCGGGAGCAAGTCCTGGAATATCTGCATCGGGGCAAATACTTCGGTTTTATTTCGCTTTTGACTGGAGAGGCGCATTCGGTCAGCGCGCGCGCCCTGACGGATACGGTGCTGGCCAAAATTCCCAAAGAGGCCTTCCAGGCCATATTGAAAAGTATTCCTCGCCTTGCCATTGATTTGAGCCAAATGCTCTCCCGCCGGCTCAAACGCAAAGATTATCATCCGAAATCCATTTTTGAAAGCACCATTCTGGGGACATACAGTGACGAGTCACTTGCATTTGACAACCATCTGTATGCGTTGAATCTGGCCTATGGGTTAAAAAATCAGACGCAAAAATCCATCATTTTGGTGGATGTCGGACCGCAGCCTTCTGTGGTCAGCCAAGCCTTGGGGATGGCGTCCCTGGAGGGCATGACGGTTGCAGAACGTCTGTTGCATTACGAAGACGTTGCCAAAGCGATTGTCCACGATGCCTTCGGCATAGATGTTTTGCGACTGCGCTGGGAGGTTGATAACCGGCCGACAGTTCCGTTTTTGGTGTCTTTGTTGACCATGTTGGTCAATGATTATCATTTTTGTCTGGTTTCGCTGACGTCTCGTTTTGGCCCCGATGCCTTTAAAATCCTGTCTCAGGCGGACGCGATTCATATTTTGACGCCGCCGGAGCCCGCTGCCATGAAAGAAATGTCTTTAAATCTGGGAGAGATCGGCGTATGGATGGACGCCGAGTTAAAGCGAAAACTGAAATGGATCGTTTTGGAAGAAGAGACGCAGCGCAGGAAGGGACCGGCGCTTTTCAAAAAACGCGATGCCCTGGCTTACCACGCCCCGGTCTACGCGACGTTGCCGGCTTTGAAAGACAAGAAACCCGTCATTATGACCGAGGATTTCGCCAGTCCCTATGCCAGGGTGATCAGAAGGATTTCCCGTCAGGTTGGCGAAGTTTTGGTCGGTCTGGCATTGGGCAGTGGTTCGGCCATGGGCTTGTCGCATATCGGCGTCCTGAAAGTTTTGGAACAGGAAGGCATCCCCATTGATCTTGTGGTGGGTTCCAGTATGGGGGCGCTCATTGGCGCCTTGTGGTGTTCGGGTTACAGCGCCGAAGAGGTCCAGGACATTATCGTAAAAAACAAGAATAAAAAATATATTTTTGGTCTGGATGATTTGACATTTCCTCTGCATGGCTTGATCAAGGGCAAGCACATCACGCGCTTTCTGACGAAATATCTGGGAGAAAAAACCTTTTTTGACGTCAAGCGGCCTTTTAAGATCGTGGCTTGCGATTGCATGAACATGCGCCAGGTTGTTTTTGAAACAGGCCGCCTACGGGATGCCGTTTTGGCTTCCATCGCCATCCCAGGTGTCTTTTCTCCGTATAGGATCCGAGATCGTTATTATATCGATGGCGGCATTCTGAACCCGTTGCCGACCAATGTGCTGGTGGAAGCGGGCGCGAAAAAAATCATCGCGGTCAACGTCCTACCAAATTCCGCAGATATTGAGAGAACGTATGAGCTTCTGAGTAAAAGAGAGCCGACGTTTTCCAAACACTTTCGATTCCTCAAGAAAGCTGTTTTCAAAGGCCAGAAAAAAGTATCCAGGTTCTTTCAGCCCAATATTTTCGATGTCATTGTTTCAAGTGTTCAATCCATCGAATATTCCCTGGCGCAATTGAGCAGCCTCAGTCAATCGGATGTCACGCTCCACCCAGACATGACCGGTGTCCACTGGGCTGCTTTTGATCAAGTCTCTGATCTTGTCAAGCGGGGAGAAGACGAAGCCCACCTCCATTTGACTGAAATCAAAGAGCTTTTGAGCCAGTCTTTTTAATCTGTTGACACAAAACCCCTCCTCGTGTAAAATATTCTGTTACTGAATCAACTTTTACGTAACTGTCTATAAATAAATGAGTAAGGAACTGAAAAAAGTTTCTGTTATTGGGGATGGGGGGTGGGGGACAACGTTGGCAATCTTGTTGTCCCGCAAAGGAATTGATGTTACGCTTTGGAGCGCATTTCCGGCTTATGCGCGAATGTTGTCAAAAAAGCGGACAAATCCGAATTTTTTAAAGGGAATACGTATTCCCAAGGATATCAAGATTACCGCAAGCTTGAGAGAGGCGCTTTCGGCTGATTTGCTTGTTTTGGCAGTTCCTTCACAGTACCTAAGAAGCGTGCTTTCTAAAGCCCGGTTGCTCTATGATCGCGCGGTTCCTGTTGTCAGCGTTGTCAAGGGAATCGAGGATAAGACATTGTTGAGGATGTCGGAAGTCATCAGGGATGTCTGGCGGCCAAAGCATGCCGCTGTTTTGTCCGGACCGACGATTGCCATGGAAGTAGTCTGTGGCATTCCCACTACGGCTGTTGTTGCCGCACACGATCAGAGTTTGATGCTGTCGCTTCAGGATTTGTTCATGTCGCCAACGTTTCGAATTTATACCAATAAGGACACAATCGGCGTTGAGCTCGGCGGAAGCCTGAAGAACATCATTGCCATTGCCTGTGGTATTTCCGATGGCCTTGGCTTCGGAACCAACACCAAAGCCGCAATCTTGTCACGGGGCTCCGCGGAGATGGCCAGGCTGGGGATGAAGATGGGGGCTAAAAGAGAGACTTTTTTTGGTTTGAGTGGTTTGGGCGATCTGGTGACAACCTGTTTTAATCCTTTAAGCCGCAATCATTCGGTGGGTGAAAAGATTGGTCGCGGAGTGTCTTGGGAACGCATCAGGCGCTCTATGAAAATGGTGGCCGAAGGCGTGCCGACCGCAAAGGCAGCCCATGGGCTCGGGAAAAAATATAAAGTCGATTTGCCGATCACCAATGAAATTTACCAAGTGCTTTTTAAGAATCGATCGCCGAGAGAAGCCGTGAAGTCTTTGATGGCCAGGGGTAAAAAGGCTGAATGAATCAAGCACCTTTATGTGTGCCATAGGCACATTTAGCGCATTCCTTGCGAGTGGAGCGAGCAAGGATCGCCACAGCCAAAAAGATTGCGGGGACAATAAGAGAGTTTCGATTTACGGGGAGTGGCTCAGCTTGGTAGAGCACCTGAATGGGGTTCAGGGGGTCAGCGGTTCAAGTCCGCTCTCCCCGACTTTATTGAGCACGTGACTTACGGAACGAAGTGAACGTAAGTCACTGTGCGAAATAAATCCTCGATATCTACCTCAATGAATTATCCGAGGTAAATATCGAGGATCAACTCGAACGAATAACTTAGCTGCTCGTTGTTTGCTAAGTTATGTTCTCGTTGACTTTATTGAGCACGTGACTTACGGAACGAAGTGAACGTAAGTCACTGTGCGAAACAAGCACCTTAATTTGTACCAAAGGTGCATTTAGCGAAGTCCTCGACATTTACTTCTATGTTATTTTGAGGTAAATGTCGAGGATAACTCGAAAAGAATGACATTGGAGGCTTTTATGGTGGCAAACCTTGCCAAATACGCCAATGAAGGACTTCTGATTCTGCGTGTTGGTTTCGGGATTATGTTTTTGTTTTATGGATTGCCCAAACTTCTTGCCGGCCCGCAAAAGTGGCAGGAAATGGGGCAGGCGATGAATTACCTGCATATATCTTTCTGGCCTGTTTTTTGGGGATTTTGTGCCGTGTTTGTTCAGTCTTTCGGCGGACTTTGTCTTATTCTTGGTCTATTCTTCAGGCCGGTGTGTTTGCTGTTATTTGTTGTGATGGCTGTTGCCGCCAACATGCACCTTCAGAAAGGTGATGGTTTGTTCGGCGCAGCGCATGCGCTGGAGGATGGGTTGGTGTTTTTGGCTCTTTTTGCCATCGGCCCCGGAAAGTATAGTCTCGATAAATTTTTTTAGGAGGTTTCTGTGAAAAAAATTAATGTGGCGGTCATAGGATTGGGAACCATCGGTTCAGGTGTTGTGAAATACCTGCGGGAGCGGCGGCGGCTTATCCAGGAACGTTCCGGAGTAGACGTGCATCTTGTGGCAGCTTGTGATTCGCGCAGGTCACAGGCGAATAAATTGCGTCTGCCATCCAGTCTTTTTTCGACCAACTGCAGTGATGTCCTTCGAGATCCGAAGGTCGACGTCGTGGTTGAGCTGATCGGCGGGCATCATCCGGCCAAGGAAATTATTGTGCAGGCTCTGAAAAACAGAAAACACGTGGTGACAGCCAATAAAGCCCTTCTGGCAACAGACTTGGCCGAAATTTTGAGCATCGCCCGGCGTTACGGAAGGCGCCTGAAGTTTGAAGCTTCGGTTTGCGGCGGAATTCCCCTGATCAAGGCATTGCGCGAAGGCCTGGTCTCCAACCGCATCGATTCGCTGTTCGGGATCATCAACGGGACCTCAAATTATCTTTTGAGCAAGATGCGCGAGGAGTGTTTAAGCTTCAGCGAAGCTTTGGCGCGCGCCAAGAAAAAAGGTTATGCCGAACGTAACTCGCGGTTTGATGTCGAAGGCATAGACGCAGCGCACAAGCTGATCATTCTTTGTTATTTGTTGTTTTCGAAATTGATTTCTTTTGAAAGCGTATTCCGCGAAGGGATTTCCAATATTTCAAACCTGGACATCAAGTATGCAGACCAGATGGGGCTTGTGATCAAACCTTTGGCCATTGCCAAAAAGGTCGGCGATGACCTGGAGGCGAGAGTCCATGCGACCTTGTTGCCCAAAGAGCATATGTTGGCTGCGGTCAACGGTGTTTTTAACGCGGTGTTGCTGCGAGGAGACCTGGTCGGCGATATGTTGTTTTACGGCAGGGGGGCCGGCCAGTTTCCGACAGCATCAGCAGTGTTGAGCGACATCGTGGACTTAGGCAGGGAGCCAGAGTCGGATTCTTTTTCCAAAACAGCGCTCAAGCCCAGGATCAAGCGCGTCAAGCGCATGGAGGAAATCGTCAGTCGTTATTATTTGCGTTTTATGGCCATAGATCGGCCCGGGATTTTTGCAAAAATTTCAGGCATTCTTGGTAGACACCATATTGGGATTGCGTCGGTCAGTCAGAAGGAGAGAAAGCGCGCCAAATTCGTCCCTGTGGTTATGATTACCCATCATGCCCAGGAGAAGAATTTGAGAAAGGCGCTGGAGGCGATTGACCGCCTGGCCATCGTGAAAGGCAAAACCGTCAAGATCCGCATGGAAGACTAAGTGAGCGCATAACTTACGGAACGATAGTAAACGTAAGTTATATGTGCGAACTTATCCTTGACGCTTTCCCCTAAATATTTCAAGGTAGGCGTCGAGGATAAATGAATCGCGACTTCCGGGGCGAGCAAGGATTATCCCGTTCCCTGCAAGCAGATTTCCGGTTAATGTGTTCTAAATCTGCGCAGCGATTAGGGCATCGGGACTTCCACCATAATGTAAAAAAGGAATGTGAGGTTTGAGATGTATTACAAGGGCTTGCTCGACAAATACGCCAAATTTTTACCGGTGACTCCAAAGACACCGGTTGTCACGCTCAATGAGGGCAATACTCCTTTGATTTATTCGCCTGTGGTTTCCGAGCTGACAGGCTGCAAGACATTTTTGAAGTACGAAGGCGTAAACCCGACCGGTTCTTTTAAAGACCGCGGCATGACCATGGCGATTTCCAAGGCCAAAGAAGAGGGTTCGAAGGTTGTGATGTGTGCTTCAACCGGCAATACATCTGCTTCTGCCGCGGCTTATGCGGCTCGCGCAGGCTTGCGCTGTGTGGTGTTGATTCCATCCGGAGCCATTGCCCTTGGAAAACTCGCTCAGGCCTTGATCCATGGCGCCCACGTGTTGGCGATCAAGGGAAATTTTGACGATGCCTTGAATCTCGTCAAAGAAATTACTGCGAAATATCCCATCACCCTGGTGAATTCTCTTAATCCCTATCGGATTGAAGGTCAGAAAACCGGGGCGTTTGAAATCTGTGATGCCTTACAGGCAGCACCCGAATATCATGCGATCCCCGTTGGAAACGCAGGGAATATCACAGCCTACTGGAAGGGGTATAAAGAATATCAACAGGCAGGTTTGACCGGTAGCCTTCCTCAGATGTTGGGGTTTCAGGCATCCGGAGCAGCACCTATCGTTAAAGGCAAGCCTGTTCGGAATCCGAAAACAATCGCCACAGCGATTAAAATCGGCAATCCTGCCAGCTGGAAACAAGCGGTGGCTGCGCGGGATGAGTCCCATGGCTTGATTGATTCCGTAACAGATAAAGAAATTCTGGAGGCCTACAAGTTGTTGGCAAACAAAGAAGGTGTTTTTGTCGAGCCTGCCTCTGCGGCTTCGGTGGCCGGCGTTCTCAAACTGTCCCGGCAAGGATATTTTCGCCAAGCGAGCGCGCATCAGGCGCGGCTGGTGTGCGTGTTGACCGGGCACGGTCTCAAGGATCCTGACCGCGCCATGGCGTCCATCAAAAAACCAAAGATCGTCAAGCCTGAATTAAAAACAATTTTGAGAGAAATAGGATTTTAGCTAATTTTATGAAGAAAGTTTTTAAAGGCAGGAAGGTTCTTGTGACCGCCGGCCCGACCTGGGTGGCCATTGATGCGGTTCGGGTCTTGAGTAATATTTCATCGGGTGAGCTTGGACTTATGCTCGGTCAAGAAGCCGCACGAATGGGCGCCAAAGTGGATTTATTGCTCGGGCCTGTAGGTCCTGTGGTTGCCCGGCGCGGAGTCCGCGTTGTTCGTTTTTCCTATTTTCATGAACTCGACAAACTGATCGATCGTGTTTTAAAGAAAAATAAGTACGATGTTGTTTTGCACGCAGCGGCTGTCAGTGATTTCTGGATGTCTGCCAAGCAATGGAAGCTTTCTTCGGCTCGCACGGGACTTGTTCTAAAACTCAAGCAGACCCCTAAAATAATTTCTAAAATACGGAAGATGAATCCCCACGCGTTCTTGGTGATGTTCAAGTTGGAAAGCGGGGTCAAGGATTCCGCTTTGATGCGTAGAGCGCAACAGTCCAGAGCTGCCAGCAGGGCAGATCTCGTTGTGGCCAATACTTATGAGAGCGGCCGGTACAGGGCATTTGTGTCCAACGGCTCCGGCTTGATCGCGAAATACGCCTCAAAAAAAGCGCTGGCAAAGAATTTAGTGAGTTTGTGCGCTAAAAAAATCCGAAAGCAGTCATGAAGTACATTGTTTTAGTCCCGGATGGTTTGGCGGATTATCCCATTGAGCAGCTGGGCGGGAAAACCCCGGTTGAAGTGGCCGAGACGCCGAATATGGATTATGTGGTGGAGCATGGGTTGTTGGCTCAGGCCTTGACCATCCCAGCGCGTCTTTCGCCGGCCTCAGATGTGGCAAATCTATCGATCATGGGTTATGACCCCGTCAAGTATTACACAGGCCGCGCGCCCTTGGAAGCCGCGTATCTGGGAGTTGATTTAGGCGATGATGAAATTGCCTTTCGATGCAATCTGGTGACTGTGACTGATCAAAAGATGTCGGATTATAGCGCCGGCCATATTTCTACCAAGGAAGCGGCAGCATTGATCGAGCAACTCAACAGGGGCCTTGGCAGCGAAGAGATCCGTTTTATTCCGGGGGTCAGTTACAGGCATTTGCTGGTGCTCAAAGGCTTTGAAAACGAGGAGCTGGTCAAAACCGTCTGTTGCCCACCGCACGACATTGCCAATGAGCCTGTTAAAAAACATCTGCCCCGCGGAAAAGGCGCAGGCGTCCTTTTGGAGCTTATGGAAAAATCAAAAACAGTCTTGGCTAGCCAGGAAATCAATAAGGTCAGGATTGATTTGGGAGAAAACCCGGCCAACATGATCTGGCTCTGGGGTCTGGGCCTCAAGCCGACCTTGCCGTTGTTCAGAGAAAAATTTGGTTTGACCGGCGCTGTTATTTCTGCCGTTGACCTGATCAAGGGCATTGGGAAAATTATCGGTTTGGATGTTATCAATGTCGAGGGGGCAACCGGTTATTACGACACAAATTATCAAGGCAAGGCCGAAGCGGGCCTTCGTGCGCTTGAGACTCGGGATTTCGTGTTCATTCATGTCGAGGCCACGGATGAAGCCGGACACAATGGCGATTTACGGATGAAGATCGCGACCATTGAGCGGTTTGACAAGATGGTGGTTGGAACGATCCTGAAAGCTTTTAAAGATCGGGATGATTTTCGCATCATGGTGTTGCCGGATCACGCCACGCCGGTTGAGTTGCGCAAGCACGTGGCGGACAAAATTTGCGTGGCCATGATGGGTCAGGGCATCGCACAAAACGGGTTTAAAGTTTTTTCAGAGGCAGAGGCTAAAAATAGCAAAATGTATTTTGAGGGTCATCAGCTTATGGAGGTTTTTTTACGGTGAGCGCGCTTTGGCTTTTGATATCGGCTCTGGTCTTTTTTGCTCTCGGCTATGGTTTTTACGCAAAAAAGATCGCCGGGCTGTTTGTGATCGATTCCCAAAGACCGACGCCCGCTATTTCTAAATACGACGGCGTTGATTATGTGCCTGCCAAAAGTTGGTTCGTGTTATTCGGACATCATTTTTCTTCCATTGCAGGCGCAGGTCCGATCATTGGTCCTGTGATCGGCTGCATTTATTGGGGCTGGTTGCCGTCTTTGGTCTGGATTGTTTTGGGATCCGTATTCTTGGGCGGAGTTCATGATTTTGTGACTTTGATGATTTCGGTGCGGGAAGGCGGGGTTTCCATCGCTGAAGTCGCCAGCCGCGCAATTTCGAGGCGAGCGAAATTGATTTTGTCGATTTTTGTGTGGTTGGCCCTGATTTTGGTCATTGCTGTTTTTGTGTCGTTGTGCGCGAAAACTTTTGTCACCGAACCGAAGGTTGTTTTGCCGTCATTGGGGTTGATTCCGGTTGCCCTTTTGACCGGCTATTTGATGTATGTGCGCAAAGTCAACCTCGGCGTTGTGACAGTTTTAGGCCTTCTTCTTTTAGGCGCTTTGCTTTTTTTGGGAAACCTGATTCCGGTTGTTTTGGCAGGCAACGCAGCGACAATCTGGGTGTTGTTGTTGTTGATCTATTGTTACATTGCTTCCGTCACCCCGGTCAATATTTTGCTGCAGCCGCGGGATTATCTCTGCAGCTTTCTTTTGATCTTTGGGGTCCTGGCCGGCATTGGCGGTATTCTGATCACGCGACCTGAAGTGATCCAACCGGCATTTGTGTCGTTTAAGACCGACCAGGGTTTTTTGTGGCCCATGATGTGCGTGACCATTGCCTGTGGCGCGATTTCCGGATTTCACGCATTGATTTCCAGCGGCACCACATCAAAACAACTCAGCAATGAGCGGCATGCCCGGCGCATTGGTTTTGGCGCTATGCTCGTGGAAGCCTTGGTTGCGTTGATCGCCCTGATCGCTGTGGTCAGCGGTATCTCAAAGTCAGGTGTCGGCATCTGTCAGCTTTTGAACGAGGTAGGTCCCATCTGCGTCTATGGAGAGGGTTTTGGCGGCTTGACAAAACCGTTGCTCGGTTCCTACGGTATGTTCGTTGCGATCATGATTTTAAACGCCTTTATTTTAACGACGTTGGATACGGCAACTCGTGTTTGTCGTTATATCACCCAAGAACTCATGGGCGTGGGTAACCGCTATCTATCCACGTTCATTGTAGTCTTTTTTGCAGCCGTTTTGGCGCTCTCCGGTGCCTGGAATAAGATATGGCCTGTGTTTGGTGCTTCCAATCAGCTCGTGGCCGCTTTGGCGCTTTTTGTTGCGACGTGCTGGTTGCTGGCACGCGATCGTCAGACGCTCTTCACGCTCCTGCCGGCTTTGTTTATGGCGTTGACGACCTTAGTGGCCCTGGGGCTTCAGGGACGCGTTTATTTGAAAGAAGGAAATTATTTGTTATTTTTGATCACTGGGGTCTTGTTTATTTTGGCCATTGTGATGATGAACGAAGTCAGAGTTGTCTACCTTCGCAGGAGACCGCGGACATAGCCTGTTGAGGAATGCGAAATCTTGCTTCGGTGGATGTCACGGAATGCCCGTGGAGCATAGAGTATTCCGTGATCGATAATCGGTGGATAAATCCTCCGCAGCTAAAAGCGAAAGCGCTTTGGCGAAGGAGGATGCATCCAGATACCACGGGTAAAGGCCGTGGTGTTCAATTTTTCAACAGCGCAAGAGGTTACCCATGCGGATTATTGTTCAGAAGTTTGGCGGAAGTTCGGTGGCAAATGTCGAGCGCATCAAACGTGTTGCTCGTCGTGTTGTCATGTATAAGAAAAAAGGATGGAAGCCCATTGTTGTTGTTTCGGCCTTGGGAGACACGACCGATGAGTTGATTGGTTTGGCGAGTCAGGTCACCGATGCGCCGCCGGCGCGAGAAATGGACATGTTGTTGTCCACCGGTGAGCAGGTGTCCTGTGCGCTTTTGGCCATGGCTATTGAAAAGTTGGGTTGTGATGCGATATCGTTTACCGGCGGTCAGGTTGGCATCAAGACAGACACGACCCACACCAAGGCCAAGATTGTGGACATCTCCGGAGAACGCATCCAGGAGGCTGTTAAAAAAGGAAAAATTGTCATTGTGGCGGGGTTCCAGGGCATCAATCAGGACCAGGACATCACAACCCTTGGACGCGGCGGTTCTGATTTGACGGCTGTGGCCCTGGCAAAAGCCTTGGGCGCCAAGACCTGCGAAATCTACACCGATGTCGAAGGCGTCTATACCACGGATCCCAGGATTGTGCCTCATGCAAAAAAAATAAAACAGATCACTTATGAAGAAATGCTGGAAATGGCTTCTTTGGGCGCTCAGGTCATGCAGGCGCGCTCCATTGAGGTTGCTAAAAAATTTGACATTGCCATCCATGTCCGTTCGAGTTTTAATGACCGGGAAGGCACGATGATCCTAAAGGAGGCAGATAAAATGGAAGACGTTGTCATCAGCGGCGTTACCCTGAACAGAAATGAGGCCAAGATTACCGTTTGCGACGTGGTGGATAGGCCCGGGATTGCGGCCAAGATGTTTGGCGAGATTTCCCGGCAGGGCATTAACGTCGACACCATCGTGCAGAATGTCAGCCGCAAAGGGTATACAGATGTGTCGTTCACCGTTCCTCTGGCTGACGTAAGCAAGACCAAAGCTGTCATGGGGCGTTTCACGAAAAAGATCGGGGCAGGCCGTGTTATCGAAGACAGAGATATCGCCCGCGTGTCGGTTGTCGGCGTTGGGATGAAGACGCATCCCGGGGTTGCAGCAAAGATGTTCCAGGCCCTGGCGGAGAAAAAAATTAATATCGATATGATCACGACCTCGGAAATCAGTATCTCCTGCATCATCAACAAAAAATCTGCCGAGCGTGCGGTCAAATCGATCCATGCGAAATTCGGGCTAGGTTGACTTAAAGAGGCCATATTTGGCCTAATTTTAGAACCTTAATGTTCAAAGTTTAGCGAAATCCCGCGCAAGCGGGAAATCCCGATACCTGCAAGCAGATTTCAATCGCAAAGTCTCGGAAATCTGCGAAGCGTTAAGGTATCGGGACAAGAGAGGATACCATGGCAAAAGTTCAGCTTTACGACACCACATTGCGTGACGGTTCTCAGACGGAAGGCATCTCTTATTCTGTCTCCGACAAGATCAAGATCGCCCGCAAGCTAGACCAGCTTGGTCTCCATTACATTGAAGGTGGATATCCGGGGTCTAATCCGAAAGATAAAATGCTCTTTCAGGAATTGAAAAAACACCCCCTGAAGAATGCCAGGCTTGTGGCGTTTGGCTCAACGCGCAAAGCCGGAGTGCCGGCGGCCAAGGACAGCGGTTTGAACAGTCTGGTGGAATCGGGCGTGCAGACAGCCACAATTTTCGGAAAAACCTGGGACCTGCACGTCAAGGATATCTTGAGAGTCAGCCTGGATGAGAATCTGGAGATGATCAAAGACTCGGTTGAGTATCTCATCTGCGAAGGCCTTGAGGTCATCTACGATGCGGAGCACTTTTTTGACGCCTACAAAGCCAATCCGGATTATGCGATCAAGACAATTAAGACAGCGGCCGAGAGCGGAGCAAAGCTGGTCTGTCTCTGTGATACCAACGGCGGCACGCTGACGTCGGAAATAGCGACGATTGTGCGCAAGGTCAAAGACGAACTTGGGGCGCCGCTTGGAATCCACACGCACAACGATCTGGGCCTTGCGGTCGCAAATTCTATTGTGGCGGTTGAAGCCGGGTGTGTCCAGGTTCAGGGCACGATGAATGGCTTGGGCGAGCGCTGCGGGAATGCGGACCTTGTTGCGATCATCGGAATCCTGAAGTTCAAACTCCACAGGGAAGCTCTGAGCGATGAGAGCTTCAAAGACTTGACGGAAGCTTCTTATTTTGTGAGCGAAATCAGCAACTTAAAACACATGGACAATCAGCCTTTTGTGGGCAAATCCGCGTTTGCGCACAAAGGCGGGGTTCACATCAACGCGGTTTTGAAGAACCCCAAGAGCTACGAGCACATTGATCCTTCCGCAGTCGGCAATGTGCGCAGGATTCTGGTTTCGGAATTGGCGGGCAAGACGCCGATCCTTCTGAAGGCCAAAGACCTCAACCTGGATTTGGAAAAGGAATCTCCTGAGTCCAAAAAAGTCCTTAAGCTTTTACAGAAGCTTGAGCACGAGGGCTATGCTTTTGAAGCCGCGGATGCCAGTTTTGAGGTTTTGGTCAAAAAAGCCTTGAAACAGCATAAGAAATTTTTTGAGCTTGAGGGTTTTCGCGTGATCGTCGAAAAAGGCAAACAAGGCAAGATCTCGTCCGAAGCCACGATTAAACTGGCGGTCGGCAAGGTAAAAGAACACACGACCAGCGAAGGCGATGGTCCTGTTAATGCCTTAGACAATGCCCTGCGTAAGGCGCTCAAAGGCTTTTATCCCGGTGTTCTGAAAATGCATTTGTCTGATTTTAAAGTGCGCGTTTTGGATGCCAAGGAAGGGACTGCGGCCAAGGTGCGGGTCCTCATCCAGTCGCAGGACGAGCATGATTCCTGGACCACGGTCGGAGTTTCGGAAAACATCATCGAGGCGTCCTGGCAAGCCCTTGTCGACAGCATTGAATATAAATTGATGAAAGACGCTTCCAAGAAGTAAGTCTATGCCCCTCGAATTAACACCACAATACAATCCCAGGGACGTTGAACAGAGCTGGTTTGAGCTTTGGGCGAAAACGCCGCTTTTTCATGCGACGCTGGCGCCCGGCAAGAAACCCTTTGTGATCGCGATTCCACCGCCCAATGTGACCGGGATCCTGCATATGGGCCATGCCCTGAACAACACCATTCAGGATATTCTGATCCGCTGCAAGCGCATGCAGGGTTACCAGGCCCTTTGGATGCCGGGCACAGACCATGCGGGCATTGCCACGCAGAATGTGGTGGAGCGCCAGCTCGCCAAGGAAGGGACCAAGCGCCAGGATCTTGGCCGCGAGGAATTTTTAAAGCGCGTCTGGAAGTGGAAAGAAGAATATGGCTCAACCATTATTCATCAGCTCAAGCGCATGGGCGCCACCTGCGATTGGCCGAGGGAACGCTTCACAATGGACGAAGGGTATTCTGCGGCGGTCAATGAAGTTTTTGTGCGTCTTTATGAAAAGGATCTTGTTTATCGCGGGGACTACATCATCAACTGGTGTCCCCGTTGCCAGACAGCCCTGGCGGATGAAGAGGCACCACATCATGAGCTGGATGGAAAATTGTATTACATCAAGTATCCGCTTAAAGGGTCCACAGTCCACAGTCCACAGTCCACAGAAAAAGCAAAAAAATCCGTGGACCGTGGTCCGTTGACCGTGGACCATGTTGTTGTGGCAACCACAAGGCCGGAGACCATGCTGGGTGATACCGCCGTGGCTGTCCATCCGACAGACAAAAGGTATAAAAAGCTCATCGGCAAAACTATTATTT
>JAZDLY010000001.1:0-16681 GCA_043801485.1 Candidatus Omnitrophota bacterium
GCCGTCAACAAGACCACAAATATCCGGATGATCGGAAGACGACAAAGACAGCAAAGAAATCTCCTCGTATCCGGTCTGTCGGCTGAGGCGCCGCAGGTTTTCAAGAATTTTTTCTTTGCTGGCCAGCCGCAAAGGCGCAAAACTGCTTCTGGCCTGACAAAACCGACAACGATATGGACACCCGCGCATAATCTCAAGGCTCAGGCGGTCGTGAACAATGTCGACGTAAGGCACGATCCAGTTCTGTTGATCAAGAATGCTGTCGAGGTCTTTGATAAATCTCTTTTTGATCTTTTGCTGACTTCGGTCCGAGCAGGAAGGCACATAAATTCCTTCGATGCCCGACAGGGCTTTTAATAGAGCGTCTTTATTTTTGCGGTGTCCTGTCTCGTGGCGACGATACGTTTCCAAGAGCTCAATCATCGCCTCCTCGGCCTCACCGATCACAAACACATCGATAAACTCTGCCATGGGTTCCGGATTAAGACAACAGACCCCGCCGGCAACAACCAGCGGGAAACAACCGTCCCTTTCCGAGGCTTTCAGAGGGATGCCCGCCAGCGAAAGGATATTCAAGACATTGGTATAACTCAATTCATACTGCAGTGAGAAACCCAGAATATCAAAATCTTTGACAGGCCGCCCGGACTCCAGGGACAAAAGAGGAATCCCCCCCAGACGCATTTTTTCTTCCATGTCCACCCAGGGGCTGAAAACCCGCTCGGCGGCGTATTCCTTGCGGTTGTTGATAATATCGTAGAGAATCCTCAGGCCCAGATGGCTCATGCCGATGTCGTAGATGTCCGGAAAACAAAGGCAAACCGTCACATCAACCTTTGTCAGGTCTTTTTTGACGGCGTTGACCTCGCCGCCGATATAGCGCGCCGGCCTTGAAACCGATAACAATAAGTCTTTGTCTAACATAGGTCAAAATTGCATAGTAGGGTCTATCTTGGCCTTGTCCTTCGCAGATCTACAGGCACTACAATCCTCCTGTTCCGCAACCTGAATTTTTTTGCCGTTGACATCGGTTTACGGCTCGTTCGTAACGCGAACACTGCCGTCGTGTGGTACAGCCGACCTGGAAATAGCTTCCGGCCGTTCGCACGTCACTCGCCGTAAACCCTGCCTACCGGCAGGCAGGCCTCGTCAACTCTTGCCAAAAAAATTCTTATGTCTGCTCCACAGGAGACTTGCAGTGCCCGAAGACCTACGGCATCAAGAAATGGCTTTATAGGTCTGTCTTGCCTCGTTCTTTGCAAGTCCTGCTGTCAACGGATCCTGCCCCTGCGGCACCCCATTTGTCCCTGCCTGCACGGCAGGCAGGTTGAGCACCGAGCTGCGAAAGACCGTTGGCGTTCGACCAACCTTATTGTCATTCAGGAAGTCCCGCCATAGGCGGGAAAAAAATTGACGCAAGCGGAAAAAAGAACAAAGGCAATGCCATGAAACCATTGCTTATCGCTGCCTTGCGACGCTCAGGACAATGCCGACGCCCAGCAGATTGATCAACAACGAAGAGCCGCCATAGCTGACAAACGGCAACGGCAACCCAACGACAGGACACATCCCGATATTCATCGCAATGTTGACCAAGACATGAAAGAAAATGAGCGCGGCAAATCCAACGCACAGCAGCTTGCCGTAGGCGTCCTGGGCCCGATCCGCAATCCTCAAGATGGAAACAATCAAAACACCGTAAAGAAACAAAAGCACGATGCTGCCCAGAAATCCCCACTCTTCTCCCCAGACAGAAAAAATAAAATCTGTGTGGCGCTCTGCTAAGAAATTCAGCTGGCTTTGTGTGCCGGCCATCCATCCTCTGCCAAACCACCGGCCGGAACCAATGGCAATTTGGGACTGGATAACTGTATAACCCGCTCCCAGGGGATCGCTGTTGGGATTCAAAAAAACAAGAAGCCGCGACTTCTGATAATCTTTGAGGAAATGCCAAAAAATCGGAAAACAACTCAACCCGAAAAAAACCAACCCCAGAAGATAGCGTAAGGGGACTCCGGCCATAAAGGCCACGGACAAAAACAAGAAAATATACACAACGGCTGTGCCTAAGTCCGGCTGAAGCAACACAAGCCCCGCCGGAATCATCATGATCCCGAGCGGCCAGAGGAGGCCTCCGACAAAACTCAAAGGACGCGCCGAAAATCTGACGTCCGTGATATTTTTCTGGCTGAAATACTGCGCCAACAGAAGAATCAGGACAAATTTTCCGAGTTCCGAAGGCTGGAACGAAAACTCGCCCAAAGAGATCCAGCGCTGGGCGCCCATAATAATGCGGCCCGCCACAAGGACAAACCCCAATGTCGCAAGAACAACACCGTAAAGGGGCCAGGCGAACAGGCGTAGTTTTTTGTAATCAGAACGCGCCGCCAGAACCATGGCGCACAAGCCCACACCGAGCCAAAGAAGCTGTTTTTGGAAAATGTCTTTTTTGATAAATATGCCTTCCTGATGACAGCTGCTGAAAAGACACACAAGCCCTGCTGACAACAAGAGCAGCAAAACAACAAAAAGTATTTTCTGCGGCCGAATATTCATGACGTCAACTTGTTTCTCTTCAAAGCTTCTTCAAAGAAATTTTTTCCAAAGAGACACGCATGATAACTGGAGCCGACGTTTTCCAAAAGGATGCAAAAGGCGTAGCGGGGCTTCTGAAATGGAAAAAAGCCGGCCACCCAGCCGTGGGACTCCTGGCCGTAAACCTGGGCGGTGCCTGTCTTGGCGCAAATTTCCAACCCAACCGCATCCAGCATGTGGGCTGTTCCGTCTTCCAGAGAAACCGCCAATCGCAAAGACTTGCGCAAAAGCTCAAGCATCCCATCGGGAATTTTAACCCGGCGGCCTTCTTTAAAACTTAAGGCTTCGTCTCCGGCGCTCTTGGTCACGTGCGGCACAACCAAGGATCCATCGTTGGCAATCACGGCCATCATGCGCACCAGCTGCAACGGCGTCACCAAAACCGCACCCTGCCCTATGGAAAAATTAGCGGTGTCGCCGTCATACCAGTTTTCAAAACGTTTCAACCTCTTCCACATCCGGCTGGGAATCAGCCCTGATTTCTCACCCGAAAGATCCACGCCTGTCTCGCTCGCAAAGCCGAATTCATGCGCCCAGCGCCAGAGCGAATCCGGGCCTGCCATCAACCCTAAATGATAAAAATAAACGTCGCAGGAATGCGCCATGGCCCGATAAAAATCCTGCGCACCGTGCGTGTTCCAACATTTAAAAAAGCGGTTGCCGATTTTCATCTGGCCCGGACAAACATAGGTCAACGAAGGCGAAAAAGGCTTGGCATTCATGGCCGCGATCGCCGTGACGGGCTTAAAAACTGATCCCGGAGGAAATTGACCGCTCGTCACACGGTTGAAGAGAGGCGCATCCTTAGACGTCAAATAATAATTCAATGTTTTTTTGTCCTTGCGGTCCACGAAAACATTGGGATTAAAGGCCGGGCTGCTGCTGGTGACCAGGATTTCTCCCGTTTGCACATCCATCACAACAACCGCACCGCGATAATCCGCCAGCAGTTCTTCGCAAATCTGTTGCAATTCCAAATCAAGGGTCAACTGAATATCTCGACCCATGACCGCAGGCCTGTATCCCAAAAGCCTCACCTGCCGGCCTCGGTTATCGACCTCCACCTGCTGACCTCCCTTTTCCCCCCTCAGGACCATATCCCAGGTTTCTTCGATGCCGCTATAGCCCACTTTGTCTTTGAGGTCATAACCGTAATCTTTGAGCCGGGTGATCCTGCTGCGATCGATTTCCCCGATGGTGCCTAGCGCATGGGCAGCCGTTGTTCCATGCGGATAAAAACGCCTGGCGCGTACGACAACATGAGCGCCCGCAAAATCCAGCGCTTCTTCCTCCAGAGTAATCGCCTGAGTTTTTGAAATCCCTTCGGCAATAACGACAGGAGTAAATGGATTAAGATATCCTCGCTCAAAACGCCTGAGAACCTCTTCTTCGTCGACCGAAAATATCCCAGATAGCCACCGGAACACAAGCTCTTTGTCTTTGACCTCCTGCGGGATGATCACCACATCGAAAGAGAGAATATTGTCGGCAAAGATCTGCCCGTTTCGATCCAAGATGCGTCCGCGCAGAGGAACCTCCGGAATCAAACGGATCGAATTCTTCAAGCTCAAATTCAAAAATTTCCCACCACGGATGATCTGTGTAAAAAAAAGACCAGCCGCCAACGCCGCAAAACACAAACAGCAAATTATTCGATAAGACCTGGAACGCATTTTTTTGCCAATAGGTATAAGAGGTATGCCGCCGCGGTTGTTCCCAGCGCCAAAAGGCCTGCACGCGCGAAAACCAAAATCCCTAACGACAATGAAGGATCTATGGTTATTTTTAGAAAGACCAGCAAAATCCCTATTAAGAGACTCGCACTAAAAACAATCGGAAAAACAAAAAACCAGTTGAAGCGGTAAAGAAAACGCGCCAACATCATGACCGCCAAACCACAAAGAATATAGGCCGGCATAAGGAATGCAAAATCTTGGAGCCCGAACACGATGCGCACAAAACCGCACCAGAAGGCAAATAGAATGTTTTGCCGCACCTCAAAACTATGGAAAAAAGCAAACAGCACAACGCAGGCCAACAGCGTGTCGGCGACCTGCCACGGCACGCTAAACAGGGCGGCTGCCGAAAATTCAAAAAAAATCAGCAAAGGCGCAAGTAAGAATTTATTCATGTCCCCAGGAAATAAAGACCAGAACTTCTTGCAGCGAGGAAATTCTAACGGCGGGTTCGATAATGGCCATTTTGCCAACCCCGGAAGGCTCCATCCCGATCCACTTGACCTTCCCGATTAAAACCCCTTTTGGATACGTCAGGTTCAAACCACTGGTCATAATCTCATCGCCCACTTGCGTGGCGCTATCGCGGTCGAGGAATCTCAATTTACATCGTCCATCCAATGTTCCTGAAATCAAGCCCTGCTCTCCTGTGCGCATGTTGAAGGCAGGCACGGAAAGATCCGGATCGTTGATGAGGATAAGTTTTGCGGCAAAATGCCCAACCTCGAGAATTTTCCCAACCAGACCCAGCGGTGTAGCCACCGGCGCATACTTTTTGACGCCGGCGCGCTGGCCCTTATCGATAACCAGATAGGGGCGAAGGGCATTGAAATCTTTTCCGATGACGGAAGCCACAATTGTGGCGCTGCCGGGCGTCTCTTTAAAATCCAACAATGTTCTCAGGCGCTCGTTCTCCGACTGAAGGTCGTGCTCGCCAAGGACGGCCGAACGCAGCGTTTCGTTTTCCCGTCGCAACCGGATGTTCTCCAAAGAATTACGGTGGAAAAAAACAAAAGCGCGCAATTCCTCAGCAGCTGCATGCAACGCGACAAGCGGCAGGCTTGTCATGTCTGCGGACAACGAACGAACGCCATCAGTGGTGGCAAGACGCGAAAGGACTAGAGCAAAACAGACAAGGAATAAAAAAACAAGGAGGGATATAAACTTTCTTTTTGGGAAGAACACAACTTCACAATTTGGATGGTGGTAAATCCCGACTACAACAAGTCTTCGGTTCTGGTCACGACCATGATGTCTCGAAGGAATCGAGGTTCCAATTCTAAGATCTTTCCCGTGCCTTGCGCAACAGCAGTCACAGGATCATCGGCCACATGGACCGGCAAACCCGTTTCTTCAGAAATCATGCGGTCCAAATTCTTCAGCAGAGCTCCTCCACCGGCCATCACGATCCCACGGTCGATCAGATCCGCGGCCAATTCCGGCGGCGTGCGCTCCAGGGCAATCTTTGCCAAATCCACAATAGCCCGGACAGGTTCCCCAATGGCTTCGCGCACTTCTTCCGAAGTGATGGTGACCATTTTAGGAAGTCCGGCCACCAAATCCCTGCCGCGAACCTCTAAACTCAATTCCTCTTCAAGAGGATAGGCTGAGCCGATTTTAATCTTAATCGCTTCAGCCGTGCGCTCACCGATCATGAGATTGTAATTCTTTTTCATGTATTCCACAATCGCGTCATCGAGCTCATCACCCGCGATGCGAATCGATTTTGAAAATACAACACCGGACAAAGAAATCACGGCCACTTCAGTTGTGCCACCGCCAATGTCGACAATCATGTTCCCTGCCGGTTCATGAATAGGCAAGCCCACACCAATGGCAGCAGCCAACGGCTCTTCGACCAAATTGACTTCTCTGGCTCCCGCTCGCATGGCTGAATCTTTCACGGCCCTGCGCTCTACTTCGGTGATGCCGGAAGGAATCGCGATCACCATGCGGGGACTCACCAACACACGCCTGCGATGAACCTTTTTAATAAAATACCGAAGCATCGCTTCGGTAATATCAAAATCTGCGATCACTCCATCCTTCATGGGCCGGATGGCCAAAATGTTTCCGGGAGTCCGGCCAAGCATATTTTTTGCTTCATCGCCAACGGCCAAAACCCTGTTGACCGTGGCTCCTTTTTTTAAAGCCACAACAGAGGGCTCACAGAGCACAATCCCCTCTCCTTTGACATAAACCAAAGTGGTCGCTGTGCCCAAATCAATGCCCATATCATTGGAAAACAAACCAGTAAGATAACCGAGGGATTTTTTGAAGATTGAAATTAGATTTACCATGACGTGCCCATAGATATGCTTTATTTGATTTATAAAATATAGCAAACCTCGTAAATCATGTCAACAATTATATTTGTTCAGGAACAAAACCCCTTATTAAACAAATAGATGCCTCAAGGTGGGCAAGAACTCCGGGAAGGACTTGGCAATGCAGGAAACATCATCAATTCGACATGGTTTTCGGCTGACCAGGGCGGCTACGCACATACTCATGGCCGTCCTATGGTCCCCAAAGCTCTTCAAGCGGCCGCCTATAAGCACATTGCCGCCTTTAATCGTGATCGTAATATTATTTCTTAGAACCTTAACCTTAATATTTGCACCGAGTTTCATTAAATTCACAACCATGGACTGAATTCTGTCGGTTTCCTTGACCCTCAATTCCTCTGCCCCATGAATCACCGTGGTGCCGTGGGCAAGGCTTGCTGCCACCATCAAGATCGGCAACTCATCAATCAGGCGCGGGATCTCCTCCTGTCTGATCACGGTCCCCCGAAGCAAACTTGTACTTGCTTCCAGATCAGCCATGGGCTCAAAAGAATGCTTTATGTTTCTCACCCAAATATCCGCACCCATGCGCCGGAGCACTTCGAGCATTCCCAAACGGGTCGGATTGATACTGACATTTTTAATGACAACTCTGGAATTCTTTGCCAAAAGCGCCGCCACAATTAAAAAGGAGGCGCTCGAAATATCTCCGGGGATAAAAACCTTGCCGGGTGTTTTGAGCCGGGAATTTCTAATCATGATGCTTTTCTTTTGAAAACCAATATCGGCGCCAAAGAGTTTGAGCATCCTCTCGGTATGATCGCGAGACACCACGGGCTCCTCGACAATCGTCTGTCCTTGAGCGAATAAGCCGGCCAAAAGAATTGCCGATTTAACCTGGGCGCTGGGAATCTTCTGCAACCATGAAATGCCCGCCAGAGACGAGGCATGAATCTTCATCGGCAAAAATTCCTCTTGCCCCCTCTTCCTTGCTTTAAGCCGAGCCCCCATGCGTCTCAATGGATCAATCACGCGATGCATCGGTCGTTTTGAAAGCGATGGTGCGCCCGTGATCGTTGAAGAAAAATCCTGAGCAGCCAACAAACCCGTTAAAATACGGGCGCTGGTCCCGGACTCCCCCATCGACAAAAAGGATTTCGGACGATGGAGAACGGCTGAAGATTGAATGATCACTTGCGCCGATTTTTTAATCAACTTCACCTTCACACCCATCGCCTTAAAGGTGCCCAGCGTCACAAGGCAATCATCGCAAAAAGAAAAATTTTCCAGAAGCGTTCGCCCGCAAGAAAGGGCCGCGCAGATGGCAGCACGGTGCGAAATGGACTTATCACCGGGAACGCACACCTCTCCCCGCAGTCCTTTGACTGGTTTTAGAGTAATGGGCTTCATGGCATCCGATTATAACACAGAAAACTAGATATGGGAATTGTCTGTCTACTATTGGCTTATCCAGCCATTGCCTTTGTCCTTTTTTCCGCTCCCATCAATTTTTTTCCACCTCTGCAGGGACTTCCTGCAATAGCACTAAGGTTGGTCGAACGCCAAAGGTTTTTCTTGACCTCGGCAGCAGGCACAACTCGCCCGTCGGCTCCGCAAGCCTGCACTGCCGGCAGGCAGGGACGGGCTCAAACAGTGCCTGCTGTCCAAATGTTTCCACGTTTGGATACCCTCGGTCAAGAAAACATGCTTTGGCTAAAATGACCAACCTTGATTCTAAATTCAAGGGTCATCCTGCGCGAGGCGAAGCCGAGCCGCAGGGCGACACGTCGCTCGAAAAATAACAAAGGCAATGCCACGCAATGCAAACTTGGCAAGGTCTGTCTTGGCCTTGTTCGGAGCAGGGCTATTGAAGGCCGAGCGGGCACGGACCCTGCACCGTACGGTGCTGGGGAGCTAGGCCGGAAATCGAGCGAAGCCTGCCTCGCAGGGGCAGGCGAGCGTCCCTGCGAAGGACAAGGCCATGACAGACCATTCTAAAATTTACGTCTGCGGAATAGGAGGCTTGTAGTGCCCAAAAGACCGTTGGCCATGAAAAAATTGAGGGAACGACAAAATCTCTTGGGTGATGTCCTCTTAGAGATGCAAACCGGGGGTGGCGGCTTTCATTTCCGGAGGGAGAGGCGAGGAAAATTTAACAAACTTTTTTGTCGAAGGGTGCTGGAAACCCAACTCCAAGGCATGGAGCGCCAAACGGGGAAAATTCTTTTTTGTCCCGTAAGTTGCGTCGCCCAAAACAGGATGCCCGAGATAAGACAAATGCACCCTCAATTGATGTGTCCTGCCTGTTTTCGGGATTAACTCCAGGGCCGTAAAATCCGTATATCTTTTTAACACGCGGTAAAAGGTGTGCGCTGTTTTGGCCTCTTCGGTAAAACTGACAGACATTTTCTTACGGTCCAGGACATGGCGTTTGATCGGCACATCCACAATACCTTCGTCAAATTGCACGTGGCCGGAAACCAGAGCCACATAACGCCGCTCGATGGAATGTTCCTTGAACTGCTTGCTAAGATCAAAGTGCGATGCGTTGTTTTTGGCAATCACCATGACGCCCGATGTGTCTTTGTCCAGCCGGTGCACAATCCCCGGCCTTTGCGGATTGACGGATGAAAGATCCTTGGTATGAAACAACAGCGCGTGGGCCAATGTGGAGGTTAGATTTCCTGCCCCGGGATGCACCACAAGGCCGGAGGGTTTGTCAAGGACAAGCAGATCTTCGTCTTCAAAAAGAATATCCAGCGGAATGTCTTGCGCCGTCAGACCGCTATCTTCTTTAGGGGGAACGCGCCAACACAACTCATCGTTGGCTTTGAGCCTATAATGCGCTTTGATCCCCTTGCCATTGACGAGCACGAGGCCCTGGCGCAATAAATCTTGAATATGAGTCCGGGAAAGTTCCGATTCCGCACGCTTGAGGAAAACATCGACCCGCGTGCCGGCATCCTGAGCAGCTATGACGAGTCTTTTCTCTTCCATGTCCAACAAATGGTACCTGCCAATCCCAAAACAAATAACCCAATACTGATCCACTGAAAAATGCTCAATGGCCCGTAAAAGGGCCTTGTGTCTGCTCGAAGAAACTCCATCAGGAATCTCTGCAAAGACGCCAGGACCAGATACAAGCTCAGCACAACCCCTTTATTCCGGCTTGCGGAAAACAATCTCAAAACCACAAAAATAACCAATAGTGTGAAGGAATCCAGGAGCTGAGAAGGAAACAGCGCTGTTTCGTGCACGGGAAAATAGATTCCCCAGGCAGATGGCTTGCCGTAGCAGCAACCGTTGAAGAAACAGCCGATGCGGCCAATAGCCTGAGCCAGAGCGATATAAGGCGCCATGAGGTCCAGCGTAGCCAGGACATCCATGCGTTTTATTTTGAGAAATATCCAGCCCGCGAACGTGGCCCCAACGAGCCCGCCAAACCACACAAGGCCTCCATGCTGAAGCTTGAAGACCTCCAAGAGATCCGTCTTAAAATAATCCCAGTTGAGACCAACATAAAATAAACGCGCGCCAACAATCCCGCTGACCAACAAAAAAATTGTCAGATTGTAAATCCGGTTTTCGTCCAGTCCGCGCCGGCGCGCCTCCCTGCCGGCAAGAAACGACGCCACAAAGAAAGCAACGGCCACAGAAACGCCATAGGTGTAGATGGTCAGGAATCCGCATTGAAATAGAATCGGCTTCATCGCTGAGCCTTGAGCATTTTAAACATCAGGAGCAAGCCTCCGATGGTGATGGCTGAATCCGCCAGATTAAAAACAGGCCAGATCCTGAAATCCAAAAAGTCAACAACAGCCCCAAACCGCAGGCGGTCGATCAGATTCCCTGCCGCACCGCCAAGGACACACCCCAGGGCCAAGCGGACCCATCGGTCGGCAACATCAATGGAAAACATGCGCTTGAGACCTGATGCTTGGCTCAAAAGCAAAAGAATAGCCACAATGGACAAAATGGCAACAAAAGCAAAAAAACCAGTGCCGCCTTTGAGCAACCCAAACGCCGCCCCTGTGTTGTACCACAAAGTCAGATGAAAAATATTTTTTAATACGGGTAGGGAACCGGCCTCAGATAAAAATGCGCGGGCCAGGAATTTGGTCAACTGATCCAAACCGATGACCAATAGGGAACAATACAACACTTGTGGAAAAATAACCGAAGAAGAAAGGCGGCTCTTCGGAGTCATGAGCGGAATTAAGTCTTCTCTTCTTTAGACTGTTGACACTTCAGGCAAAAAGACGTATAAGGCACAGCTTTGAGCCGCACCTGTGCAATCGGTTTTTTACAAGACTCACACAAACCGAATGCGCCCTCCTGAAGTTTTTGCAAGGCGAGATTGATTTCCTGAAGGACGTCACGTTCTTTAGACGCAAGTCCTAAGGAAAATTCGCGGTCATAATTGTCGGTCGCAACATCGGCCATATGAAAGGCATAACCGGAGATATCGCCCGAGGCATCTTTTTGGGATTTCTTGAGCGTCTCTTCTGCAATATGGTTGATATCGACCATGAGCTCCTCGCGCTTTTCCAAAAGAAGCTTTTTGTAATAGTCGGTAGTCTTCTTATCGAGTTTTCTTGGTTTCATAATTGACAGATTATATATTGAAACAAAAAAATATGCAATAGAAAAGATTATTTTTGTGAGCACGCCTTTACGGCTTCGACACAACGGCCGCACAAGCCGGCGTATTGCGCATCGGCATCAACGTCAGTCGCATAATTCCAACAGCGAACGCATTTTTTGCCTTCGGCACGCTGAACATCGATCGCCACGGCCCCCTTGATCTGTTTATCCATAGCCACCAGGACCTCTGAGACAATAAAAACGGAAGACAATTGTTTTTGGTAGCTGGCCAGAAGCCGATAGCTCTGTTCGCTTTTCACGCTCAGGACCACTTTGGCCTCCAGGGAGCTTCCGATTTCTCCCTTGGCCCGTTTTCCTTCCAGGGCCTTGAGCACAGCCGGCCGAAATTTTAAAACCTCATCGATGCCTTTGACTTCCTGTTCGGAAACTCGATTTGTTGCATCGATCCGCGGCCATGGTGTCCAGTGAACACTCTGTTCTTTCATCGATCCCTCACCGGGACTCATCTGATATATTTCCTCTGCCGTAAAAACCAAAACCGGCGCAATGAGCCGCGTCAAGGCCGATAGAATTTCGTAAAGGACAGTCTGGGCCGAACGTCTGGCCTTGGCGCCCTTAGCAGAGGTATAGAGTCTGTCTTTCAAGATGTCCAGATACAACGAAGACATATCTTCGTTGCAGAATTTATAAATGGTCTGAAAAACTTGATAGAACGCGTAGGTGTCGTAACCTTTCGTCACATCGTCAACCAATTGTCCCAGCTTCCAGAGAGCCCACCGGTCTATTTCAAACAAATCCTTGGTCCTCACCCGGTCTTTATCCGGAACGAAGTCACTCAAGTTTCCCAACAAATATCGGACAGTATTGCGGATCTTGCGGTAGGCATCCACAAGTGCGGCCATGATTTCCTTGGAAATCCTGACGTCTTCCTTATAATCACTGGCCATGACCCAGAGCCGCAAAATATCGGCTCCGCACTCTTTGATGATTTCTTGAGGAGAAATCACATTGCCCAGAGACTTGGACATCTTACGTCCCTGGCCGTCCACAACAAACCCATGGGTGAGAACCGCTTCAAAGGGCGGCTTGTCATCGATCGCCATCGACGGAATCAAGGAAGCCTGAAACCAGCCGCGGTGTTGATCTGAACCTTCCAGATATAAGTCTGCAGGAAGCTTGAGGCCCTTTTTGCCTTTGAGCACCGCCTGATGGCTGACGCCTGAATCAAACCAGACATCCAGGATGTCGGTCGACCGATGGAATTCTCTACCACCGCACGGACAACGCAAATCCTGCGGCAAAAATTCTTTGGCGTCAATTGAAAACCACGCGTCTGTGCCACTGCCTGATATTTTTTCGGCAAAGGCTTTCATCACGCGCACATCAAGAATATGCCGCCGGCAAGCATTGCAGACGACGGCAGGAATCGGCACGCCCCAATAGCGTTGCCGCGACAGACACCAATCGGGCCGGTTTTCAACCATAGCCGCAATGCGCTCCCGGCCGGAAGCCGGGATCCAATCAACATCCCGTTGAATCACGGAAAGTAATTTTTTACGCAAGCCGTTGTGGTCCACGCTTAAAAACCACTGTTCTGTAGCCCTGAAAATAATCGGGCTTTTGCACCGCCAGCAGTGCGGGTAAGTATGGGGATATTTTGTGTTCAAAACCAACCTCTTGAGGTCCTGGAGACGTTGGATGATTTTTTCGTTGGCAGCAAAAACGGCCAACCCCTTGAAATCCCCGGCGGTATCATCAAACCGTCCTCGCTCGTCGACAGGCATCAGCACGTCAAGCTTATACGCAAGCCCTGTCATAAAATCTTCCTGGCCATGACCGGGAGCTGTATGAACACACCCCGTGCCCTCTTCCTTAGACACGTAATCGGCCAAAACCACCCGCCCTTCCCTTGGACACAACGGGTGTGCATACTCCAATCCCTCTAGATCTTTTCCTTGCCACTCGGCCAAAATGGTCTCGTTGCCAAACCCAAGTTTTTCTTTCAGCGAGGAATGAAAAAGATCTTTAGCGACGATATATCTCTGACCTTGGGCTTCCACAAGAAGATAGTCCAGGCCAGGATGCAGAGCAACTGCCACATTGGCCAAAAGCGTCCACGGGGTCGTGGTCCATATCAGAATAAAACACTCCTTGTCAAACTTAATCCCGAGCTTTCGAGCTCGCTCATGGTCTCGAAGCTCAAACTTCACAAAAATAGAATCCGATTCCCGATCGGCATATTCCACTTCCGCCTCAGCCAGGGCTGTTTCGCACCGAAAACACCAGTTGACGGGCTTCAGCCCCCTGTAGACATATCCCTTCTCTACCAGTTTGATAAACGATGTCAAAATTGCCTGTTCGTAGTTTTGATCCACCGTCAGATACGGATGCTCCCAATCGCTGATAATGCCAAGACGTTTGAATTCTTCGCGCTGAATTCCCACAAATTTCATCGCGTAGTCAAAAGCAAGCTTGCGAAAAGCCAGGCGTTCGATCTGGTCTTTGGTTTTATGCAGGTCACGGAACAACTGATGCTCAACCGGCAGGCCATGACAGTCCCAGCCGGGAATATAGGGCGCATCAAATCCGGCCATGGACTTATAGCGCACGATGATGTCTTTGAGGATTTTATTCAACGCGTGGCCGATGTGGATATGGCCGTTGGCATACGGCGGGCCGTCGTGCAGGATAAAAAGCTTCCGGCCTTTGGAGCGCTGCCGCAATTGGCCGTAGACGTCCAGCTTTTCCCATTGTCCGAGCATCTGCGGCTCGCGCGAACTCAAAGAAGCCTTCATGGGAAAACCGGTCTGTGGCAGATTGATGGTCTGTTTATAATCCATAAAAACCTACATGTATTTGCCGATGATGGGCGCCAAGTCTTTTTTGATCTTGCGGGGAATCGCCTCTTTGGACGTCACGATCGCGTATTTGAGCGCTTCTTTGCAGGCACATGAGCGTTGGCCGCCAAGATTAGAAATCGCCTCCCGCAGCAACAGCTTGGCATTTTCGGCATTTTTGTTCAGGTTGGCGATGACCATCTCGACTGTCACGGATTCCTTGGACTCATACCAGCAGTCATAGTCTGTCACGGCGGCAATGGTCACGTAACATATCTCCGCTTCGCGGCTCAGGCGCGCCTCGGCTATATTGGTCATGCCAATGATATCCATGCCCCAGGAACGATACAGGTGAGACTCGGCTTTTGTGGAAAATGCCGGACCTTCCATATTTAGGTAAGTGCCCCCCATGTGCGCATTGATGCGAAGACTCGTAGCTGTCTCATAAATCTTGCGGGCCAGGTCTGCGCAGACGGGATCTGCAAAACTGACATGCCCGACTATGCCGCCTTTAAAAAATGACATCTGGCGTCCGGCATTCGTCCGGTCCACGAACTGGTCCGGAAGAACAAAATCCAAAGGTTTTAATTCTTTCTTCAAGGAACCGCAGGCCGACACAGAAATGAGGCGCTCAACGCCCAGTATTTTCATACCGAAAACATTGGCACGGTAATTGATCTCTGAAGGACTGATGGAATGCTTTGAGCCATGGCGCGGCAGGAAAACCACGTCAACGCCGTTGATCTCACCGACCTTATAGGTGTCCGAAGGCGCCCCAAAGGGCGTGCGGACACGCACTTCCCTCAAGCGCTTGAGGCCTTCCATCTTGTAAATGCCGCTGCCGCCGATGATGCCGATCTTTCCCATCTTCTCCTCCGCTTTCAAGAAATCTTGGCCAATTCGTTCGCCCGCCTGTGGGCGGCCTGAATGGCCTCTGACAACGCCTGTTCCGTTTTGCCTTTTTCCTCCAAGACCTTCATGCCGGCTTCGGTCGTGCCGCCCTTGGAACTCACACGCTTGATCAAAATATCGGGGTCAAGATTCACGCGCATCATTTCCCGTGTGCCGGCAATTGTGCCGGCTGCCGATGTGGTTGCGGTGTTATGATCAAGACCCAGACGTTCTGCCTCTTGGGTCAAAATACGCTCCAACACATCGTTCTTTGTATCTTTCATATAGGCGACAAATGCCGGGCCGCTGCCGGCAACGGCGGTGAAGGCATTCATCTGGGACTCCTGAATAAAAACAACATCCCCGACGGCCATAAAAATCTCAGTTGCAACATCGACATCTTCTTTGTCGGCCAAGCGATTGGGACACAACGCGGTAACGCTTCGGCCGATCAAGGCATTCAAATTCGGCATGGCGCGCACCAAGGCTGTCTTTTTGCTGATTTTTTCCTCAAGCGTAGCCAAAGAAACACCGGCCGCGATGGAAATGATCAACTTGCCGGAAATACCCCTTAGGTCCGTCGCTACAGCCTGGAGATCTTGAGGCTTGACCGCCAAGATCAAAACATCGCTTTGCGAAACGAGTTCTCTAACCGACGCACAAGACTTAACCCCGAAGCGACGCACAAGACTTTCCTGCCGCTCTTTGTCTTTATCAACAACAAAGATCTCTTTTGGCTGCGCTTTTTTCTTGAGATTCTCAGCAAGCGCCGAACCCATGTTCCCGCAACCAATGAGCCCTATGGATTTTTTCTGAATCATGCTCACCCTCCTCCAAAAATCCCCCGCCCGATCCTGATCATATTGGATCCTTCTTCAATGGCAAGAGAAAAATCCTCGGTCATACCCATGGAAAGAATTCCCAGCGGAACTTTCCCTTCACTCACCTTGACTGCCTCGTCGCGCAATTCTCTGAACTTGCGAAAACAGGACCGCGTTCTTTGAACACTGCTTCCCAAAGGACCAATGGTCATCAACCCACGGACATTGATATTTTTTAAAGAGGCGATTTGTCGAAGTGCTGCAAGAACAGTGTCCGGGTCAAAGCCATATTTAGAGGTTTCTCCGGAAACATTTACTTCGAGCAAAATATCCTGTTTCTTACGCAGAACAGCAGCCGCCCGATCAATCGCATCGGCCAAACGAACGCTATCCACGGATTGAATCAAATCAAAAATCTGAACCGCCTGCTTAACTTTATTGGTCTGAAGATGTCCGATCATGTGCCAGCGCAAAACGCAGCCCAGGCGATCCGCATGTGCCTGAACAGACGGATATTTTAAAAAAGCCTCTTGCACCCTGCTTTCTGCGATCTGGTCCACGCCGGCATCGACGGCCTCACAAATAATCGGCGCCTCAATGCCCTTGCTGACAGCCACCAGCGCAATGTCTTGCGGAGCAATCCCAACTTTTTCAGCCACCTGAACAATTCTCTGGCGACACAAACAGAGATTCTCCTTAATCATACCGGGAAGGTTAACACAAAACCGACGGAGTGTCAATGAGGACATCGCTTAGCTTCACGTCGTTCGCTAAGCGATTTGTCCGAATTGATCCTTGACACATTCCTATGAATATTATTGGGTAAGTGTCGAGGGTCAATTCTTAACCCCAGCGGTCTTTAGACACTGCAAGCCTCCTATTCCGCAGACTGAAATTTCCTGCCTGCC
>JAZDLY010000007.1:0-2898 GCA_043801485.1 Candidatus Omnitrophota bacterium
CTTGTTGTGCACCGCAGGTGCATTTAGCGAAGTCCCGTGCCTGCAAGCAGATTTCCATTGCCAGGTCTCCGAAATCTGTGAAGCGATTAGGGATCGGGACTAATCCATCCCTTATTGTTTCATGGCCAAATCTCAAATCAATGATCGTGCCCTGGTTCCGCTTTTCCACTGTCTGGACCGCGACGGAGAGCCTTTCGATTCCTCTGATTTTAAGCGCAAGCGCAATCTCGTGATTTATTTCCTGACACACCCCAGCCTGGATGTTCCGCGGCCAGAAAACTGCGTCCTTCAGGGCGCGGATATGTTATGGCCGCTTGGGCATCCAGATTTTAGGGCCAAAGGAATCCCGGGCTTTAGCCCGGGTTGGCTCCATTTTTTGCTTTCCTTAGAGCAGGCGCAACGTTTAATGCGCGAACAGAATGCCGAAGTGCTTGTGGTGACGCGGCGTTCTGTTGGTGAAATCCAAAACCTTCACAGTCAGCACCGCCTGACATATCGGATTCTTTCGGACGAACACAAAGACGTCTTTAAAAAGTTTATCCAGGTTGCGGACCAGGAAGAGGTCGCGGCTTTATTTGTGACGGATAAATTCGGAGAGGTATTTTTTCAGTACTTCGCCGCTGACGTTGTCGACCTACCGCCTTTTAGCGACGTTGTTCAGTCTCTGGCTTTTATCGAAAGTCAGTGCCCGGAATGCGGAGATTGAACCATGTCCGATCGAGAAACCTCTTCTGCTGAAATCATCCGCTCTGACGGCCTCACCAAAACTTTTCGCGATTGCATCGCCGTTGACCACATCCATTTTTCCGTAAGGCAGCAGGAATGTTTCGGGCTTTTGGGGCCCAATGGCGCCGGCAAAACAACGACGGTCCGCATGGTGTATTGTTTTATCGAGCCGACCAGTGGTTCTTTGCGCGTTTTGGGCCGCGACGCCAGAAAAGATCAGCGCCGCATCAAGGCCAAGATCGGCGTTTGTCCTCAGGAAAACAATCTGGACCCGGATTTGACGGTTTGGGATAACCTCAGGGTTTTTGCCAGGTATTTTGATCTCGTCGGTCCTGAGGCATACCGGCGGTGCGAAGAGCTTTTGCATTTCGTCGGCCTGGAGGCCAAAAAAGACAGCGCGATCGAAGAACTTTCCGGCGGCATGAAACGCAGGCTCATGGTGGCCCGGTCCTTGCTCAACAAGCCCGAGCTTCTGGTGTTGGATGAACCGACGACAGGCCTGGACCCTCAGGGACGACATCAGATTTGGGAGAGAATCATCCGTTTGAAAAAACAAGGGGCGACGGTTTTATTGACTACGCACTATATGGATGAGGCCGCGCACTTGTGCGACCGCATCGTGATTATGGACGCAGGTAAAATTCTTGTCGAAGGCCGGCCTAAAGAATTGATTCAGACGCACATCGGCAGCAATGTCATTGAGGTGGCGTTTTCGGGGGATGACGTCGAGCGTTATCTTGTCGGCCGCGGCCTGAAGATCGAGAAGACGGATAGCCACACGTTTATTTATGTTCAGGGCGGAGAAGAAATTTTCAGGGAGCTGTCTTTGAAATTCGGCGCCGGCGCCTGCACGCTGCGCATGGCCAATCTGGAAGACGTGTTTCTGAAATTGACAGGCCGGGGCTTGAGGGACTAGGGAAAAACTTATGAGCAGTATTTTTAAGAATATCAGTTGGCGGGCCTGGCGCGTGTGGCAGCGCAACTTCGACGTGTATCTGGCTACCTGGAAGGTCAATTTTATTCCGCCGATTTTGGAACCCTTGCTTTATCTCTTTGCCTTCGGCATCGGCCTGGGAGGCCTGGTCAAAGAGGTCGCCTTCCAGGGCGCGCACGTCTCTTACTTAAAATTTATCGCTCCGGGCCTGATCGCCACAGCCATTATGAACCATGGTTTTTTTGAGACGACGTATGCGTCTTTTGTGCGCATGTATTTTCAGAGAACATACGATGCTATTCTTTCTACGCCCTTGACTATCGAAGACGTGGTCTTGGGTGAAGTGCTCTGGGGCGCGACCAAGGCGTTTTTTGCCGGCGTCATTATGTTTGCGGTGACACTGGTGTTTGGACTCTTGAGTTTGCCTTCGGCCCTCTGGATCCTGCCTTTATCGTTCTGCGCCGGTTTAGCGTTCTCCGGCATGGGCATGTGTTTCACGGGTCTGGTGAAAAATATCGAGATGTTTAATTTTCCCGTTTTTTTGTTCATCACACCGATGTTTTTGTTCAGCGGCATCTTTTTCCCTCTGGAAAGCCTTCCTGTTTGGGCGCAGAAATTAGCCTGGGCGCTGCCGTTGACGTTTTTGGTCTCAAGCACGCGGGCCCTGGCCTTCGGGATCTTTGATGCTCTGGTTGTCATCCACATCTGTGTCTTAACGCTCCTGGCTGTTGTCTTGACCATGGCCAGCATTGCCCTGATGAAGCACCGCTTGATGAAATGAAAACCATTCCTGTATTTCCGAGCGCCAGACCCCTTGAATTCAAAGACAAGCCTTTGCTGGACCGACTTTTTAAAAGCTATCCGCCTGTTATTTCCGAATTTACCTTTACCAACCTTTTTGCCTGGCGTCGCGCGTATGACTTTTACCTGGCAAGCCTGGACGATGTGGTGCTTGTGATTTCAGAAAAAGAGGGCGGGGTGTGTACCCCGCGGTCAATAAATCCTAGTCTTCAGAGTGCTGATAAGGGCTGGCCGCTTGGGCATTCCGCCCGAATTTGCTCGGGTGGGCTCCATGTTTTCGATCCTCTCGCTAAACCCGGCGAGAAAGCGCGCATCATTGAGCAATGTTTTCAAAAAGCAGGGCCGGCGGCCAAGCTGACCTTTCGCCGGCTTCCGGAGACAACGATTGCTTTGGTCAAGGGCATGGGGTTTCGCATCGAAGAGGACCGTGACAATTT
>JAZDLY010000022.1:0-2643 GCA_043801485.1 Candidatus Omnitrophota bacterium
CTTTTCCTATAAGTTGGGCGATGATGTGAATACCGATTACATTATCTCCGGTCGTTATAAGTTTTCGGTCACGGACTTGAAGGAATTGGCCAAGCATTTGATGGAGGACATTGATCCGACGTTTTACAATCGGCTCAAGCCGGGCGAGTCATTTCTTGTGGCTGGAAAGAATTTTGGCATGGGCTCTTCGCGCGAACAGGCGCCTCTGGTCATCAAAGAGGCGGGCATTGTCGGCGTTGTGGCCAAAAGTTTTGCCAGGATTTTTTACCGCAATGCCTTCAACATCGGACTGCCCCTGATCGAAGCTGACACAGACGAGATCAGCGAAGACGACCGGCTGGAGATCGATCTGGAGAAGGGTCTTCTGAAGAATGTGACTAAAAAAACAGATGCAAAAATTGCGCCCCTCCCTGATGTCATGCGCCGGCTTCTGGCCGACGGAGGGCTGGTGGAGCATTTTAAAAAATACGGATGCATAAAACTATGAAACACACGATCACCCTGATTCCCGGAGACGGCATCGGCCCGGAAGTGAGCCTGGCTGCCAAGCGCTGCATCGAAGCAACAGGCGTGGATATCCGTTGGGAAGAATTCATTGCCGGCGAACAGGCCATCAAGAAATTCGGCACACCCCTTCCGAAAGAAGTCATTGAGTCAGTTAAAAAAAACAAAGTGGCGATCAAGGGACCGATTGTGACACCTGTGGCTAGCGGCTTTCGTTCGGTCAACGTGCAGTTGCGGCACGACCTGGATCTCTACGCCTGCTTGCGGCCGACCAAATCCATCGAAGGCGTGCGCAGCCCGTTTTCGAACGTGGATCTCGTCATTGTGCGGGAAAACAGCGAAGACCTTTACATCGGCATTGAGTTTGAACAAGGCACGCCTGATGCGAAAAAGGTGATTGACACCGTCAATGCATTGAGCTCTAAAAAAATCAGGCCGGATTCGGGCATTTCCATCAAGCCCATTTCTAAATTTGCCACAGAGCGCATCGTGAAGTTTGCCTTTGAATACGCCCTGAAAAATAACCGCAAGAAAGTCACCGCCGTGCATAAAGCCAACATCATGAAGCATACGGACGGTCCTTTTCTCTCCGTCGCGCGCGAGGTGGCCAAGGCCTATGCCGGAAAAGTCGAATTCAACGACGCCATTGTGGACAACCTCAGCATGCAGCTGGTGACCAAGCCTTCGAATTTCGATGTGCTGGTTCTGCCGAATCTCTACGGGGATATCATTTCGGATTTATGCGCCGGGCTGATTGGCGGCTTGGGGGTTGCGCCCGGGGCCAACATCGGCGACGGCATTGCCCTGTTTGAGCCCGTGCATGGTTCTGCCCCGAAATACACAGGCCAGAACAAAGTCAATCCAACGGCCACCATTTTGTCCGGAGTCCTCATGCTGCGCTACATCGGGGAAGAGAAGGCAGCGCAGAAACTCGAGAACGCCGTCAAAGATGTGATCAGGGAAGGCAAAGACGTCACCTACGACCTTAAAAAAGACCGGAACGACCCCTCTGCAGCAACAACGAGTGCCATGGCGGATGCCATTATCCGCCGCATGATTAACTAGCGTTCCATCAGTAATGTGCTCGTAAAATGAAAAAAATCTCCATTATCGGCGCAGGTCATGTGGGCGGCGCTACGGCTATGAGGATTGCCGAAAGCGGCCTGGCCCGTGTTGTGCTTATCGATGTCGTCGAAAGCGTGGCCAAGGCCAAGGCATTTGATTTAGAAGACGCACGCTATAGCATCAAGACCAACAGCCGCATCGACGGCTCCGGCGACATGGAGCAGATCGACAATTCCGACATCGTGATCGTGACCGCCGGCTTTAGCCGCAAGCCCGGGATGACCCGCGAAGACCTTTTGTTTAAGAATTCCCAGGTGATCAGCACCGTGGCACAGGGGATCACGCGTTATACCAAAGACGCGATTGTGATCGTTGTGACCAATCCTCTGGATGCCATGACGTATGTCGCGTTAAAAGCCACAGGTTTTAACCGCTTTAAGCTTTTCGGCATGGGGTCCAGCCTTGACAGTTCGCGATTTGCCAACCTCATTTCCAAAAAATTGTTCGTGAGTGTCGAACATATCGAGGCTTTGGTGATCGCCTCTCACGGCGAGGGCATGTTGCCTTTGTCGCGCCTGGCAAAAGTCAGGGGTAAGTCCCTGACAGAACTTTTGGATGCCAATGATGTTGTTGCCCTTGAGGAGAAGACCAGGCGACGCGGGGCCGAAATTGTGTCTCTTTATGATACGGGTAGCGCTTTTTACGGTCCTTCGGCAGCCTTGTTTGAGATCGTTGAAACGATCCTTTCAGGCCACCCCCGGGAAATCCCGGTCAGTGTTTTTTTAGAGGGAGAATACGGTGTGCGCGACGTGTGCCTGGGTGTACCTGCGCTCATTGGTTCAGCCGGCATCGAAAAGATTATGGAATTGGATTTGAATCCTGAAGAACAAAAATCATTTCAGCACTGTGCTCAGTCTATCAAAGAATCCTTGAAGGTCCTTAAGCTTTGATCAATCCTTCTGTCAGCTACGAAGTCTGTGTGATCGGCGCCGGCTGGGCAGGATTCAATGCCGCCCTCAAAGCGGCCAAGTCCGGCAAGAAGGTTTGTCTCATCGAAGAAAAAGACATCGGCGG
>JAZDLY010000026.1:0-2945 GCA_043801485.1 Candidatus Omnitrophota bacterium
TACTTATTTTAGGCGCAAGCGGGGTTGTCGGGTTCCACCTTGCGGAACATTTGCAGCAAAAACACGAGGTTATGCGGGTTGCGCGGACATCGAAAAAAGCGGATTATCAGATGGACGTGTCTGATTTCGGGGCGCTGTCAAAGCTCGTTGCTAAAACAAAGCCTGATGCCCTGATAAACGCGGTCAAGCCGCCCCTTTCAACCGACGAAATAGAGGAGAAGCGCGAAGTCGCGCTCAAAATGAACGCCCTTCTGCCCCAGAAGCTTGCGGAAATGCAAAAAATCTTCGGCTATGCGCTCCTCCACATAAGCACTGACTGGGTTTATGAAGGAAAAGAGGGCGAGGCATATTCTGAAGAATCACCAGTGCATCCGCAGAACTATTACACCCAAACCAAGCTTGAGGGCGAGCGGCTTATTGCAAAAGCCTCATCAGATTTCCTGATCGCCCGCACCGAGGGTGTGTTTGGGATTGACGAGAAAGGCTCAAACCCTTTTTTGAGGCTGAAGGCATGCGCAGAAAATGGGAAGCCATTCGTCGCCCCAACCGACCAGTTTTCCCAGCCAATTTGCGGGGCCGAGCTTGCAAGGTTGCTTGGCATCCTGCTTGAGACGAAGAAGGCTGGGATTTACAATGTGGCGGGGCCCGATTATGTTTCGCGCTACGAATTTGCAACCATGGTTTGCGAAGAGCTTGGCTGGAAGTGCGATGTGCAGGCGTCTTTGGCAAAGGAGCGCAGGATAAAAATTCCAAAATGCCTTAGGCTGGACTTGGACAAGGTCAAAAAGGATGCAGGTGAAATAATGCCGCTGCGAAAGCAGATCGCATGCCTTCGGGGGTTTTTGCATGAGCGGGGAATTTAGGATTGAGAAGCTGCAGCTTGCAGATGCGCTGTTGCTGTGCCCATTTGAGGCAGGTGACGCACGGGGCATCTTTGTCAAGATAGCGGATGCTGGAATTCTCAAGCAGCTTCGCTTTGAAGTGGCAGATGTCTTTTTTTCAACCAGCAAAACGAACGTGATTCGCGGCCTGCACTATCAGCACCCAAACCCACAGGCAAAGCTTGTCTGGTGTGCAGGGGGCAGCATATTCGACGTTATCGTTGATTTGCGGCGCTCCTCGCCAACTTATGGGAAGTGGGTCGGAGCCGAACTTTCAGAAAAAAATCGGAAAATCATATACGCCCCGCGCGGGTTTGCGCACGGCTTTCTTTCGCTCCAGGACGATTCCGCGGTTTACTACATGTGCGACGCGCCATATGACAAGGCGGGCGACTCGGGCATTATTTACAATGATGGGAAAATAGGGATAAAATGGCCGCTTGGCAAGGCAAAGCCGATAATGTCCGAGCGCGATTCCAATTTCCCCTCTTTTGATAAGGCGCAAAAATTCGATTAGCGCCAAAAGAATATCTTGGAAAGAAGGTCTATTTGATTATCTGCCGTGACTAACTAGTTCTGTCCCACAGCCGATATTTTATCTTGCGCTAAGGATATGTTATCAACATCCAACATATCTTGCTGTAAGCTTACACCCTTCTGCCAAACAGTTTTCTTTTTACCATCTGGCATGGCGAGCCTTCCCAATAAACATTGAGAATCTGCCCCACGCCACCAGGGAGGCCAACGCTATAGTCCATTATCGTGTCAACCACACTGCCCCTTACTGGTCTTGGCGCCTTGGTCGGGTCATTTGTCAGCACGATATTAAACCCGTATCTGAGTGGCAGTTTTGCCCCCCTGACCCATTGTGTGTTGAAATGCCTCATCAGGTTAGGCATATTCGTAAATCCATTTTTCATAAACATATTCTCCCACCAATCCCGCTCCTTCACTGTCTGATGGTGTTCAAGCCCCCCTAATACGATACTCCCCCAGCCAACGCTGGCTATCCACAACCCCCCTGGCTTTAGGTGCTTTTGTATATTTTTACACAAAGTCGGCAGATCCCTTTCTGCTATATGCTCTATCACTTCCCACATTGTGACCACGTCAAACTTGAGCGGATCCATTTTGCCATTGTTCCCAATGTAAAGCTGGAAATCACGGCTTATGTCGCAAGTAAAAAGGTTATCCGGTATTGTGGCCCACTCCACTCGCCCACTCCTTTTTGAAAAATCACTGCCTTCCAGCCCCACTGCAAGGCATCCATCGTCTATGCAATCTTTAACAAAGCCGCCACCTGAGCATCCAAGGTCAAGGACCGCAGGCATATTCGGGGCATAGAGCGCATATAGCCGTTTATTGAACCTCGGGTTCTTGCTGTTGTCGCTTTTTGTCCCCTCTGGGACTAGGTGATCTGGAGAATCAAATGCGACATCGCGTTCACACTTTAATATTATTTTTGCCATTAAATTTTACTCCCCTGTCTTAATCAGATAGAAATCATTTTTTTGGTCAAAGTTTAAATTACATTGGTGTATTCATGCGAAGCCGTACTGTTTTTCGTGCGAACGATATTTTTGAGGCGTGAAACGCAGGGTTTAATTGTTCAATACCCTATGAACAGTTACTAATTTTAAACTATTATTCCAAAGTCCATTTATGATACTCTACGTTGACATATATGTCACAAATGATCCTCTTTATAAAGATATAATGCCCGGCCTGCAAAAAATCAGAACGTCAAGTGCAAAAATATACAAAATGTCCGACAAACTAGACATTACGATGTATTCGTTGGCAAGTTATGCTGTATTTGATTGGTCTCATGTTATAATAAAATACGAACTGGCTGACAAAACCAAAACGGAGCTGTTTGAAAATTTCATCAAGACCCTTTTTCCCAAAGCTATTGTTATACGTGGAAGAAGCGACAACCAGCAAAAATTCAAGGAGTCTGTTGCGCTGATAAAAAAGCTTGGGGACGAATGGGTTTTCTATGCAGGGAATAATGACCATCCATTCATAGCAAGCGAAACTGGCACTCTGCAGCGCTGCCTTGAA
>JAZDLY010000027.1:0-6155 GCA_043801485.1 Candidatus Omnitrophota bacterium
GGCATCCTGGTGGCCGAAAAAATCCCTGATGAAGTTTGAACGTCAGGGCCAAGGGCCTGTGCAGACAGGGACGCCCCGCATAAATCCCTGCGGGATTATACAGGGCACGCGTTACCGGCAGGTGGTGCTTTTGCCTTTTGCACCATCCTGGAACGTAGAGGTGGAAAAACTGACGGATCAAAGCATCACCCGACGTTTTTTAAACGGCATGTTTTGCGGCAGCGAAACCGTCAGCCTCCAAGCGGGCACAGCGACCGTAGCGAGCCCAGGGAGTCTTGAGGTTCATTACGTCATGCATTACCGGCTCAACGGAGTATTGAATAAAATTTTATGGCCTTTGGTGTTTGAGCGTTTGCACAACAGAAACATCGAAGCCATCTTGCAGAGTCTCAAACTTTACTTAGAAAAGGAGTGTTGACTTGAGATGAAAGTTGCAGTCATCGGTTTAGGGGCCATCGGTGGTTTGGTGGCCGGATACCTTAAGGCCAAAGGCCTGCCTGTTATTGCTGTCGGCCGGCCGGAGCAGAAAAAGACCGTTGAAAACGAAGGCTTCATCATCGATGGTGTCCGGGGTCAATCCATGCTTTACTTTGATGTCCAGCCTCGTCTTACAGAGAAAGTGGATTTGGCCATCCTGACGGTCAAAACGCAGGATCTCAAAGATGCCGTTGATAAGTCTCGGCAATTTTTGACAGACACATTGATCCTGTCGACCCAGAATGGCGTGCGGGCTGACAAGCTTTTGTCGCTCATGCTGGGAGAGGAACATATCATTTCCAGCATTGTGATGTTTGGTGCCACCTACACGCCATTCAACAAGGTTGTCCATAATTTCGAAGGCCAGTGGCTCATTGGCCGGCCTTTTGGCCCAAACGATCAAAAGGTCAAAGACGTTGCGGCATTCCTTAACACGGTCCTGGAGGCTGTTGAGGTGGAGAATATTTTTGCCATGAAATGGACAAAACTGTTCGTCAATTTCAGCAATTGTCTGCCGGCCCTTTTGGGCAAAAGCATGCAGGAAACATACGCAGACCTAAAGATGTGTGAACTCGCTCTAAAGCTATTGAAAGAAGGATTTACGGCCGTGGAGGTTTTGGGGATCCAGCTGGCGTCCATGCCGAATTTTGACCTTGCAAAATTCAAAGGCCTGACACAGTTGCCGGTCCAGCAGGCAGCGCCTATTTTTTCCCAGATCATGACGAACTTGAGTAAAGAGCCGTTGTTCGGTTCTATCCTGCAGAGCATCCAGCGCGATCGACTCTCCGAGATCGATTACATCAACGGCGAGATCGCCAATCAGGCAAAGACCCATAACTGTGAATCAAAACTCAACACAAAGATCACGGCACTTGTGCACCGCGTCGAAAAAACAAAGAAATTTCTGACAAAAGAAGAGGTTTTTAAGGAGATGGGGGCTTCATGAGCGATTCCAAACAAGCGGGAAAAGACACCGAACGCCAGCAGCCGCGCATGAAATTCTGCCGCCTGCGCCTGACGGTCACAAAACGAGAAGGTTTTTGTTATCACCACTACAACGTGGGCGATCAGTTTATTTTTGAAGACTTCACCCACCCGCCTAAAGATTTTTGTCTGGGGGTAGCGCATGCCGCGTTCCCGTGCATGTATGCCTTGACGTTTGGGGCCGAATTTCCTTTTATGGAGAATATGCTTTCAATCCGCACCACGTGCCCGGACGGCAAAAAAGTCGAATTTTTAACAGAGGTGATTGATGAATACGGCAAAGTTGTGGAGAAGAAACGCCAGGGACCGCCACCGGGGCCCCGGCCGAAAATCTTAGAGATCGAAGTCAAAGAATGCCTCGGCAAGTGTTTTTACAATTATAAGGTGGGCGACAAAATCCAGCTCAAGGGTCTTAAAACCCCGCAGGATTTCTGCGGGGCGGCGTTTCACATGATGTTCCCGACATTGTTCGCCCTGAACTTTGGCGCCCAATTTTCTTTTGAAGAAGATCCGAACGCCCTGAGCACGCCGACGTGCCCGGACGGAGGAAATATCATATTTAAAGTCAGCAGAAAAGAAGAGGAAGAATAATGAAAAGACGAGTTGTTGTGACAGGTTTGGGGGTTATTTCGCCCAACGGCATTGGCAAAGACAATTGCTGGAAGGCGATGTCCGGCGGTATCTCGGCCGTGCGGCTGGTCGATATATTTGATGTGTCGATGTTTCGCACGCGCATTGCCGCTTATTCGAAAGAATACAATCCCTTTGAGTTGGGCTTGGATGAAGAAGAAGTCAAGCGCATGGACCGCTATGTTCAATTTGCCGTGACGGCAACGGACATGGCGGTTAAAGATGCCAATCTTGATTTTTCAAAAATCGACCGGCAGCGCGCCGGCGTAAGCCTGGCCAATGCGATCTGTGGCACAAAATACATGGAAGAGGAATTTGCCCTTGTGACCGACAACGGCCGCAAACCCATTGACCCGCGCCTGGTCCGGCCTTACCTCTATGATGCTTCGATGTTCAATACACCTTCCAGCGAGTTGTCTGCCAAATATCATTTGAACGGTATTTGCAACACGATCTCCACCGGCTGCACAGCCGGGACAGACTCTGTCGGTTTTTGCTATGAGACCATTCAGGACGGCGATATGGATGTCATGATTGCGGGGGCATCCGAGGCGCCGTTGACACCCGTGACGTTTGGCGCTTTTGATGTGGTCAGCGTCTTGTCTGCCAGAAACGATGAGCCAGAAAAGGCCTCCAGGCCTTTTGACAACAAAAGGGACGGTTTTGTGCTTTCCGAAGGCTGCGGCATTTTGATTATGGAAGAGCTCAACCACGCTTTGAAAAGAGGCGCTACGATTTATTGCGAGATCATCGGCTACGGGACGTGCAATAACGCATTTCACATGACAGACCTGCCGGCAGACGGCCTGGCTATGGCAGAATGTATTAAATTGACCTTAAAAGACGCCGAACTTCAGCCCAAGGACATCGATTACATCAATGCCCATGGGTCATCGACGCGCATGAATGATGTTTTTGAGACCAATGCCTATAAGATTGCTTTGGGGGATGTCGCCTATCAGCTGCCCATCAGTTCTTTGAAGTCCATGATCGGTCACCCCTTGGCCGCGGCCAATGCCATTGAAATGGTCATGGGGTCCATGATGTTTGAAAAGAATATCATTCCTCCGACGATCAACCAGGAAGTCCGCGATCCGCAGTGCGACTTGAATTACGTGCCCAATCAAGCGATTTCGAAAAAAGTGAACATGATCCTGAAAACCAGCAGTGGTTTTTCCGGGATCCACTCAGCGATTGTGATGAAGCGCATCCGGGAGGGCAAATGACAAAGAAAATCGCCGTCACGGGCATCGGCATCGTCGCGCCCTCCGGCATTGACAAAAAGGTTTTCTGGGCGAACATCAAGGCAGGCCGTTCGGCCATTAAAAAAATCGAGCGCTATGATTCAAGTCTTTACCCATCGCACATCGGCGGACAGATTCACCAACTGGATGCCTTTTCTCATGTTTCCTCAAGGCTTCTGCAGAAAATAGATCCGTTCTCGCACATGGCCTTGATTGCTTCCGAGTTTGCCCTCAAGGACGCCGGTATCAACCTGGACCAGGAAAATCTCAACCGGATCGGCATTTTCATGGGCAATGCGCTGGGGGGGTGGCTTTACGGCGAGACAGAGCTGCGCGATCTCTACATTGAAGGTCGCGAAGGGGTGAGCCCTTACATGGCCTCCGCGTGGTTTCCCGCAGCGCCCCAAGGCCAGGTCTCGATTTATTACGGCATCAAGGGGTATTCTAAAACCATTGTTTCCGACCGGGCAAGTTCGCTGATGGCTATGGGGCACGCCATTCGGGTCCTTTCCAAAGACAAGCTTGATTTCGTTCTGGCCGGCGGCATGGAAGCGCCTTTGTCGCCCTATGGCCTCTTGTGCTGCAACACCAACGGAGATTTATCGACGGATAACGAAAATCCCGAGACTGTCTACAAACCTTTTGACAAAAAAAGAAGTGGATTTGTTGTCGGCGAAGGCGCCGGGATTATGATTTTGGAAGGTTCGCAGCGCGCCAAAAAAAGAGGCGCTAACGTCGTCGGCTATATCACTGGTTACGGCACGTCCTGCGACGGCGTGGATCGGATCAAGCCAAACCCCGATGGAAAAGAATTAGCCCGGGCCATTCGCATGTGCTTAGACGATGCCGGCTGGAAACCCGGTGACATCGATTATATTTCTTTGGATGGCGCTGCTACCAAGGAAGGCGATGTCAGCGAGGTCAATGCCGTCAAGGAAGTGTTCGGCTCAAGAGCCAAAGAAATCCCTGCAAGCGCGCCGAAGACCATGTTCGGGAATCTCCTGGGCGCATCGGGCGCCGTGGATTTGATTGTGACGTTACTGGCTATGCAGCACGGTTTGATTCCGCCGACATTGAATTTAAAAGACATAGACCCGGCATGCCAGGGGTTGGCTATTGTTCGGGATAAAGCTTTGCCCTGCGAGATCCGCCGGGCACTGGTTATTTCCCGCGGTCGTGGCGGCATCAACGCGGTCATGGCAGTGGAGAGGGCATAAGTTTATAAGGGGGGAGGATGGATGGATACAAAAGAGAAGGTCAAAGACGTCATTGTCAAATTATTAAAGGTCAAGCCCGAGGAGCTCAAAGACGGACAGTCTCTGGAAGCGTGCCTGGGGGTTGATTCGACCGAGATGGTCGAGATCATCATCGCGCTTCAGAAAGAATTCGGCGTCAAGGTTGAAGAAAAAGAAGTCGCCAAGCAGCAGTCGGTCGAGGATATCGCCAAAATCTTGGACGCCAAAAAGATAGCATCTTGATGAAAATCATTGATCTGAGCACCGCCATAGACGATAAGGCCTTTGAGGTTCACAAGGTCGAAATCGAGCGCATCTCGCACTCAGCCGGTGTTGAGAAATTCAACCGGGTCATCATGGGCAAGACTTGGGCTGGCAGGTTGAAGTATCTTTTGGGCCAGCGCATTGTCAAAAAAGAAGACCTGCCTGAGGGCGAATTCTTGTCTTTGGAGACCGTGCATGCCCCGGTTCACGTCGGAACACACCTGGATTATTCTTTTCATTATGGTTCGCTCTCCGAGGGCCGTGCGTCCAAGACAGCTGAAGAGATTCCGCTGGAGGCCTGTTACCAAGACGGCGTGCGGCTGGACATGAGGCACAAAAAATCCAACGAAGTCATCACCCGGGCAGACGTGGAGCAGGCCTTGAAGAAAATCAACTATGGCCTGAAGGCCGAAGATATTGTCCTTTTTTATACCGGCGCTGACCGGTTCATCGGCACGCCAAAATATTTCTCAGAGTATCCGGGCGTCGACCCATCAGCCATTGATTACCTCTTGGACCACGGCGTCAAAATTTTCGGTGTTGATACCATGGGTATTGACCGTCCTTATAAATTCATGCTCAAGGAATTTTTAGAAGAAAAAAAGCCTTTGTATCCGGCACATTTTCACGGCCGCAAGCGCGAGTTCATCCACATCGAGCGGTTGGCCCATTTGGGCACATTGCCCGATGTCGGATTCAAGGTGATTTGTTTCCCTGTGAAGATCAAAAATACCGGAGCCGCCTGGGCGAGGGTTGTTGCCATTTTGCCGTAAACATAAGGAGGACGCGATGGGCCACACATGCAATTCCATTTTGATCAATGCGCCGTACGAAAAGATCTTTGATATTTCCAACGACATCCCCCGCTGGACAGAACTCTTTGGCGGCGAATACCAGAAGGCAGAAGTCGTTGAAAAAAAGGATAATAAAATCGTCTTTCGCCTGACCGACGACGAAGGAAAATCCTGGCAGTCGTTCCGCCTGTTGTTTAAGGAAAATTTCTTTGCCTATGCGGAACGCATGGACCCGAAGTTTCCTTTTGAATACATGAAGATCATCTGGCTCTATACCCTCGCGCCCGAAGGTGTCACTCTGACGTGGATCCAGCATTTCACTATGGACAAAAAGGCCAAATTCAACGACGAACAGGTGGAAGGCTTCATCAACAAGCATTCGCAGGAAAACCTGAAGATTTTCAAGGATGTCATAGAGAAAGACGCGAGAAAAAAGTGAGATCTTTCGAATTGTATCCTTTGTATGCGTCTCCGGTTGTCTTGGCTTCGTTTTTCGCAGGGACGCTCGATTTGTCCCGGAAAGGGAC
>JAZDLY010000035.1:0-13393 GCA_043801485.1 Candidatus Omnitrophota bacterium
GGATTAACACAGAGAGGAGTTTCCATGACCCTTAAAGAAAAAGTCGAAACAGCCCTGGTAGACGCAAGAAAAATGCTTCAGGCAGACGGCGGCGACGTGGAATTGGTCGACGTCAGCGACGACGGCATTGTCAAAGTCAAGCTCACCGGCGCCTGCAGCGGTTGCCCCATGTCTTCGATGACGCTCAAGATGGGCATCGAGCGCATGATCAAAAAGCAGATCCCCGAGATCAAGGAAGTGGTTTCCGTCTAAGACCAATGCCATCAAAAATCCAGGCAGTCCGGCAGAGGCTCAAGCGACTGGGCTCGGTTGTGGTTGCTTATTCCGGCGGGGTGGACAGCACATTGCTCCTGAAGCTGGCCAAAGATGCTTTGGGAGACCGTGTTTTTGCCGTGACAGTCGTCTCGCCCATGTTGCCGAAAAGCCAGCGCCGGTCCGCAGCGCTTATGGCCAAAGAGATTAGGGCCAGGCACAGGTTTCTCAAAACGCAAGACTATAAAAAACCCGCAGTCCGGCGCAATGCTCTAGATCGGTGTTACCATTGCAAGAAAGCTTTATTGATACAGCTCAAAACTTTGGCGCGTCGTCACGGATTTAGCGCTGTGGTGGACGGCTCGAATGCGGATGATCTTTTGGATGACAGGCCCGGCGCAAAAGCCAAAGAGGAATTGGGCGTTATTTCACCTTTGCAGGAAGCAGGCCTGACCAAAAAAGAGATCAGGCGCCTGTCGCGTCGCTATGGTTTGTCGAGCTGGAACATGCCTGCGCAATCCTGTCTGGCCACAAGGGTTCCTTTTGGCAGCCGGATCACCGAGGAGCGCCTCCGGCGCATTGATCTGACAGAAGAAAGGCTGCGTCGAGAGTTTCACCTTAGAGGCAGGGTGCGCGTCCGAGATTTTGGGAAAGAGGCCCGTATTGAGGTTGATGAAAATGAGCTCGGCCGGCTAAGGGACACGGTACGACTTAGAGGCTTATTGGCGAGATTTGGCTACGATACTGCCAAGCTATCTCATGTTTGAAACTTTTTTATTCAATATTCAGCATTATTTGAAAGAGGTCGCGCCGGCCCTGGCCATCGGATTTCTGTTGAGCGGCATCACGCATGAGTTTATTCCGCAGACCTGGGTGGAGAGGAATTTGGGCAACAAGGGGTTTCGCGGTATCCTTCTTTCGACGCTCGTCGGCACACTGCTGCCGATTTGCTGCTTGGGATCTTTGCCGGTGGCGATAGGTTTTTACAAAAAAGGCGCCAAGCTTGGCCCTGTCCTGGCTTTTTTGGTGGCTACACCGGCGACGTCCATCAGCGCGCTTTTGGTGACTTATAGGATTTTGGGGCTGCAATTCGCTGTCTACATCTTTTTTGCCGTTATTCTAATGGGGGTTGTCATCGGTCTGGTCGGCAACCGTTTGTCCTATGTGCGAAAAATAAAAGACGAGCCGGAAGTTTGTCCGCATTGCAACGAAAAGGCGCACAGCTGTCCTCATAAGAAAGACCCGTGGTGCAGGACCAAATCCGTTTTAAAATACGCCTATATCGAAATGCCCCGGGAAATCGGACTCGAAACTTTGATCGGCATCTTTTTGGCTGCGTTTGTGGCATCATCCGTTCCGCTGGGCGAGCTCATCAAAAGATATCTTTCCGGTCCGGCAGGCTATGGATTCAGTCTTATTTTCGGCCTTTTAATGTACATTTGTTCCACAGCGACCGTGCCTTTGGCAGACGCATTTTTCCAGCAGGGCATGCAGATCGGTGCGGCCATGGTTTTGATGTTGGTCGGGCCCATCACCAGCTTCGGCACCATCCTGGTCATGCGCAAGGAATTCGGCACCAGAATCCTCTTTATTTATCTGGGCTTGGTGAGTATAATGTCGCTATTGTTCGGCTTGTTGTATTCCCTGATTGCTTAATGATACAAAAGGGACAGACCCTTTTGTATCATTAACTCATTTAAGAGGTGAAAAATGGAGCGTATCTATTTGGATTATGCGGCGACGACGCCCGCCGACCCCGAAGTCGTGGCAGCCATGCAGCCATATTATTACGATAAATTCGGCAATCCTTCCAGCATTCATGGGTTTGGCCAGGAGGCCAGAAAAGCCATGGAAGACGCCCGTTCGCGGGTTGCGGCCTTTTTGGGCGTTAAGCCCGAAGAAATTATCTTTACTTCCGGCGGGACTGAGTCCAACAACGCCGCGCTCTTCGGCGTTGTCTGGGCCAACCAGGCCAAGGGCAACCACATCGTGACCACAGCCCTGGAACATCACGCGGTTATTGAGCCGGCGCAATTCCTTGAAAAGCTCGGCTGTAAGGTGACGTATGTGCGGCCGGATAAATACGGCGTGGTGTCGCCAGAGGAGATTGCCAAGGCCATCACGGATAAAACAATCCTTCTGTCGGTGATGCATGCCAACAATGAAATCGGCACCATCCAGCCCATCAAAGAAATCAGCTATGTCGCCCGCGAAAAAGGCGTTTATTTTCATACGGACGCTGTCCAGACCGTAGGACACATTCCTGTTAAAATCAGCGACCTCAATGTTGATCTTTTGTCTTTGTCTGCCCATAAATTCTACGGACCCAAGGGGGTAGGTTGTCTTTATGTGCGCAAAGGGACGCGCATCGCGCCGTATCTGCGCGGCGGTGGCCAGGAGAAGCGGCGCAGGGCATCGACTGAAAATATCCCTGGTATTGTTGGCTTAGGCAAGGCCATTGAGCTCTGCGAACAAAAAATGTCCGCTGAGGCCGAAGAACAGAAGCGTTTGCGCGACCGCCTGATCACCGAAATCCCCAAGAGAATCGACCGCTGTTACTTGAACGGTCACCCGACGCAGAGGCTTCCCAACAACGTCAATTTTTCCGTCGAGTTCATTGAAGGCGAATCCATGCTTTTGAACCTGGACATGCTGGGAATTGCCGCATCCACCGGTTCTGCCTGCACCTCAGGTGACTTAGAACCTTCTCACGTTTTGCTCTCCATCGGCCGGCCGCATGAACTCTGTCACGGTTCCATACGGCTGACACTTGGCCGCTATACCCGCGAATCAGAGATTGACCGCTTCCTGGAAGTCTTTCCGGGCATTGTGTCAAAGCTTCGCGCCATGTCGCCGCTCTACGATGGTCAGAAGTCCTAACGCTTTTCTTTTCTCCATCATTTTTCTTTGCGCGCTCGTGCCCGCTGGAGAAGTTTATGCCGTCTCAGAGCTTGAGCCTATTGTGATCCAGCGCGTCCCGCAAGGGGCAAGCCGAGCGCCGGGGGCTGTGAGCGCTGTCCTCGTCCAAGACGACATCCAAAATTACCCTGCCGCAAGTCCGGAAGATCTCCTGCAATACCTGGGCGTTGACGTGCAGACGCGAGGGGCTCGCGGCATCAAGTCCGACATTTCCCTGAATGCCTCGACGTTCCAGCAGGTGCTGATCTTAGTCAATGGCGTGCGCGTCAAAGACTCTCAGACCAGCCATCATGACCTTGACCTGTGGTTTAATATCGATGATATCGAGCGCATTGAAATTATTCCCGCAGCTGCGGCAGCGGTCTATGGTTCTGATGGCATCGGCGGAGCGGTTAACTTTATTCTCAAAAAACCAACTCAGGAAAAAAGTTCGCTGTCCCTGGCCGCCGGCAATCACAACACCTTTGAAGAAAAACTTGAACTTTCCTATGGGGCACTGGGAGGCCACAGCCGCCTGAGTGTTGGCAATGTCGAGTCCGACGGCAGCCGCTTCGACACGGATTACCGCGCCAATACCTTTTTTCATTCTACGGTTTTTGAAAGCGACAACGCGTCCCTGGCTGTGAACGCAGGCTATAACGAAAAAGAATTCGGCGCCTATGACTTCTATACGCCCGGTCGCGGGTATCCTTCCAAAGAATGGACGAACACCAAATTTTTCGATGTCAGGGCCGCCTGGGACGCCGGGCGTCTTCGCCTGGAGCCGCATGCCAACTTCAGAGAGCATCACGACAAGTTCATGCTTAATGTCAACAACCCGTCTCTGTATCTGAATCATCACCGCACGGACACCTATGAGGTTGGCAATCGTCTGGTCCTACCCTTTGCCCATGGCGAATTCGGCCTCGGGGCAGACTATGCCGAGGAGCGCATCACTTCCAATAATCTCGGCAAACACCTGCGCACCCGCTGGGATATTTATCTAAATCCTGTGTTTGAATTATCCGAACGCCAGACGCTAGACGTGGCATTGCGCTGCGACGATTACTCGACATTCGGCCAAGAATTTACGGGGTCGCTCACGTTGCGGCATCTGTTTGACGAAAACACAAACGGATATATTTCCGTCGGGCGCAACATGCGCGTTCCGACCTTCACTGAACTTTATTACAATGATCCGACCACAACAGGGGATTCGTCTTTAAAGCCAGAGCACGCCGTGAATGTTGAGGCAGGGTGGAAGAGCGAGTTGCGTCAGGGCCTGGACGCATCGCTTTCGGTTTTCGTCAGGAACGAACACGATACCATTGATTACACGAAATTGACCTCTTCGGATGTCCAATTCATGGCCCGCAACACGAGCGAAGCTGTGACCGGCGGCATTAACGCATTTATCCGGTGGCAGGCAAGCCAAAAGTTGTCTTTGGATTTGCGCTATGGCTATGCAATCAAAGACCTCAAAGACGGGGGCCGCATCTACAAATACGGCGTCAACTACACCAAGCACTTCGTTGATTTCGGCATAGACAACGTATTGCCCTTCGGGCATAATAGAATGGATTTTATCGTCAAGAAAAAGCCATCGCGCAGGGCCTGGGTGCTGGTTAATGACAGGCTTGCCTGGGATGTGCGCGAAAATATCGAGGTGTTTTTCGAAGTTTATAATTTAGGAAACGTCGAGTATCAGGAAATCGACGGTATCCCTGAGCAGGGCAGGTTGTTGAAGGTCGGCACCAAATTTACCTGGTAGTTAATGATACAAAAAGGGACAGGCCCTTTTTGTATCATTAACAGGAGATTGCATGGCAAAGAAGGTTATGGTGGCGATGAGCGGAGGGGTGGATTCATCCGTTGCTGCCCTGCTTTTGAAAGAGCAGGGCTGGGATGTGACAGGTGTCACCATGTGTTTCCAGTCTGCCGCAGGAAGTCGGCGCAGGTCAGCCCGCTGCGGCCGCAAGAATGTCGCGGATGCCAAGAAAGTTGCGCGCCAGCTGGGCATTCCCCATCGCTCAATGGATTTTTACAGGCACCTTGAAGAAATCGTCGTTTTGGATTTTGTGGTCGAATACATCTGCGGCCGCACGCCGAACCCCTGCGTGCGCTGCAACCAGTATTTGAAATTCGGCGAGCTCCTGAAAAGAGGCAAGGCCTTGGGTCTGGACAAGTTGGCCACAGGTCACTACGCGCGGCTTGAGAACAAAGACGGTGTGGCGGTCTTGAAGAAAGGCGTCGACAAAAACAAGGACCAGTCGTATTTTCTCTGTCAGGTTTCGCAAAAGCACCTCAAGCGCCTTGTGTTTCCGTTGGGTGATTTGACTAAGGACGAGGTCCGCGCCATTGCCAGGAAAAAAGGATTGGCTATGGCAGATAAAGAGGCAAGCCAGGAAGTGTGTTTTATTCCCGATAACAATTACAGGTCTTTTTTGAAAGAGCGTTTGAATGCCGCATGTTTTAAGCGCGGCGAGATTGTTGATGCCAGCGGCCGCGTGCTTGGCCACCACAACGGCGTTTTCAATTACACGATCGGACAAAGAGGGGGCCTGGGAATTTCTGCAGCGTACCCGCTTTACGTTGTCAGGCTGGATGAGCCCAACAACAGAGTTATTGTTGGCAAAAAAGAAAAGGTCTACGCAAAAACCCTGATTGCCATTGAGCCGAATATTCTTTGGCGCGCCGGATTCAAAAACAAAGGTCCACTCAAGGCAAAGATCAGATACAACCACCCCGAAGCCGCATGCCGCGTTACTCTTTTCAACAAAAATAAACTTCAGGTTAATTTCACAAAGCCTCAGGCAGCTATCACCCCGGGGCAGTTCGTTGTGTTTTACCGCGGCGATGCTGTGGTTGCCGGCGCAAAAATCTGGCACCCTGGGAGTTAATGCAACAAAAGAGCCTGTCTCATTTGTTGCATTAAGTGGTGGATCGTGTTGTTTGGAAGCAACACCGAGAGCAGTATTTAGCTGGGGATAGGCACTAAATTTACCTTAAAACAGGCAAAAACAAGCAATCCGGATAAAAATGTCTTTTGGCACAGAATATGCAGTTTACCATATATAGAGGTAAGGAGGCTGGAATGGACAGGACAGGTAGACCGAAGGGTGCCGCAACACTGACCGCAGCATTGTTTCTTTTTTGTCTCTTTGGCCAGGCTGTCAGCTGGGCCCAAAGCGCGCCGACAGCCAGCATTCAGCGTTCTCAAGATGTTCTGGAACAGGACAAGGCCCTAAGGACCAGGGTTGAGAAGGACCAGAAGTTCTATATCAAGAAGATCATTGTCACCGGCACTGCTCTGTCCAAGGAAGAAATCGAAGAAATCACTGCTCCTTACATCAGGCATTGGCTTCGCAAGGCTGATTTTGAAGGCTTAGTTGCGCTTCTCAGGGAGGCCTGCGTTAAAAAGGGCCATGATCCGGATTTTGTGAAGATCACTTATCAGGTCCATAGATCGACACTCAATATTTCTTTAGAGACGTAACTTGTTTTTATGAAAAAAGTTATATGAAAAAATATGTTGACAAAGTTTTCTCACGGCATTATAATTTTGTTCCTTCTATGAAAAGATCAATTCTATTCCTTGCTTTAATTTTTGTTTTTTTGCTGACAGGGTCTGCCTTTGCCATCACTCCTGCGCAGGAAATGAGTGGTGAGGACAGGGCCCGTCAGATGCAAGAGAAAGCAGAAGTCCTCAGGCAGAAAATTGAGACGAAAGTCAAAGCCCCTGAGATCCAACAAGAACCCTCTGAAGTACCCGCCCTTCCGGAAGCCGGTGAAAAAACCCTTATCAAGCAAATCAATGTGACCGGCGTTACGTTCCTTCTGGAGACCAGCATTCAGGAAATCGTCCTCCAATATCAAGGAAAAGAGCTTAGCCTCAGGGACATGCAGAAGGTGGCAGACCTCATCACAGATGCCTACAGGCAGGAGGGCTATATTACCTCACGCGCCTACCTGCCTCCGCAAAAGATCGCCAATGGCATCTTGGAGATCCGCGTTGTGGAAGGATTGATGGGCGAATTGAGCATATCCGGCAACCGTTATTTCAGAACCGCTGTTTTCAAGCGCAAGATGTCTTTAATCAAAGGTGAGGCCTTTGATTACAACAAACTTCGCGCCAATTTGAGCAAGATCAATCAATATCCTGACCGCAGCGCCCGCGCAGTCCTGGTTCCCGGCAAGGAAGCAGGCACAACGGATGTTTCTCTCGAGGTCAAGGACAATCTGCCAATACACGTTTCTTTCACCTGGGATAATTTCGGTTCCCGCTATATTGAGAAAAACCGCTACCAGGCAATCCTGACACATAATAACTTTCTTGGCTTTGATGACAGCCTGACCTTACAATATCAGGTCGCCGATGCCGATGCCTATCGCTTGACCTCTTTGAGATATCTTTACCCGGTTGGAGACAACACAGAAATCGGGTTTTTTGCGGCCCGGACAAAGCTAGAGCTGGGCAGGGAATTTGAAGATGTGATGGCGCGCGGCAAGAGCCGGCTCTACAGTCTTTATGTCACCCAGGATCTCATCGCCAAAGAAAAAGTCAGCCTGAGCATGCGCCTGGGGTATGATTACAAAGACATTATCAACTTCCAAAGCGGCAGTATTTCCAGCCGCGACCTGATGCGCGTGGTCAAAGCAAGTTTTGACCTGGATGTTTCAGATGCGCACGGCCGTACCATTGTTGACAATGAAATCAATTTCGGTATTCCGGACATCATGGGTGGTCTGTCTGCCATAGATTCACGCGCAAGCCGCGCGGGATCCGGTGGAAAATTTGTCAAGGACACGCTCACGATTTTAAGGCTGCAGAAGATGCCGTTTTCCTCAAATCTTTTGTGGAAGAGTCAAATGCAATTTGCTTCCACTGTTTTGACAGCCGCAGAGCAGTTTCAGTTGGGAGGTATTGTCAACCTGCGTGGTTATCCACCTGCGGAGCTTGTGGGAGACAATGGTTACACCACAACGTTTGAATGGTCATTCCCTCCGTATTTGATTTCCAAAAATGTCCAGGTGCCTTTTTCAAAAGCAAAATTATACGATGCGCTCAGATTCGTTGTGTTTTATGACTGGGGTCATGTCACATTGCGCAACCCCCAGGCAGGGGAAGAAGACAAGGAAACCCTGGCTGACATCGGATGCGGGATCAGAATTAATCTCCCTGAGAACTTTAGCGTCAGGTTTGACATCGGATGGCCTTTGAGGCAAACTCCGTCGGACAATGACCACGCCCATCCGTGGATTCAGATCACAAAAGAGTTTTAAAAAGTTTTTTTTATCTGGCCCTTGAAATTCCTGTATAATATGATATGCTTTAAACACTTTATGACTCTTAAGAAAACCCTCCTAGTTCTAATCGCAACAACAGCAATCGCAGTAAGCGGTATTGGTTTTGTCTACGCCCTTCCTGAAGGCCAAGCCGTTGTTTCCGGCTCTGCCACTTTTGATCATTCAACAGCTGACACGCTGACTATCACAACGCCTTCCGATCAACTCATTGTCAATTACAACAGTTTCAACATTGATGCAAACGAAACAGTCAGGTTTGTCCAACCGTCTGTATCTTCCATTGCATTGAATCGCGTTGTTGGTGTTGACCCATCTGTGATTTTAGGAAATCTGGTTGCCAATGGAAGGATATTTTTGGTCAATGCCAATGGCGTTCTTTTTGGCGCGGGTTCGCGCGTTGATGCCGCGGCACTTGTAGCTTCCACACTGAATATTTCCGATAGCGACTTTTTAAACGGTCGCTATAATTTTTTTGCGGATGGAGAAAGCGCTTTCATTTCCAATCAGGGGGCCATCACTGTAAGAAACGGTGGCTATGTTTGCCTCCTGTCACAGGCGGTTTCCAATGAAGGCACGATCACCATAGAAGCAGGGACCGGTAGCGTTGTTTTGGCTGCTGGCGAAGAAATGACATTGAATCTGGATGACGCAGGGGATATCTCTGTGGTCATTGATGAAGCTGTTAAATCTCAAGTGTTGGATGCAGATGGCCAGCCAATCGCAGACGCGGTTAAGAATTCAGGCACCATCACAGCCAATGGCGGCAAGGTTCTTCTGACCGCCAAAGTCCTCAACAATGTTTTTGATCACGCGATTAATAATTCCGGAATCATTCAGGCAAACTCCCTGGTCAGCCATGATGGCGTCATTGAGCTGGTGGCCAGTGGCGCGCCTGTGGTTAACTCCGGGACGCTTCAGGCAGGCAAGGTTACAATCGAAGCCCCGGACACCTCGGTTACAAATATAGGTAAGATTGTCGTAAGTGGCACCCAAGAGCTGCCTGATGGCGGAGCGGTGCTCATCAATGCCGATACAATTCTCCAAAAAGGACTTATTTCTGCCAATAGCCAAGAAGATGGCAATGCCGGTGCGGTGACCCTTGTTTCTCAGAGTTCCACGACCCTGGATGACGGCTCAACCACAGAAGCAAGAGCTTTAGGGATCATTGGAAACGGCGGCAGGATCACCATTGATTCTAAGGGCGGCCAGACCAAGGTCAACAGGACCGCTGTCATTGATATTTCCTCAGGTTCTATTGTTGGGAATGCCGGCTCACTTGAAGTTGGCGCTTTTGACCAGATAGGGTTTTACGGAGTGCTCAACGGCCACGCCCCGCCTTGGGGAGAGTCTGCAACGATTAGATTTATTTACCATTCAAGTGAAGTCCCGCCGGTCATTATGGTTACTGACCAGGCGGATTATCCTCCAAGCGGCACGCCCATCATTTCAGGTTCTGGTTTCTTACCTTATCAAGAAGTCACCATCAGCATATCGTCCCCTGACGGGACACATACTACTTTAACAGCTGTTGCCGATGACCAGGGCAGCTTTGCCTTGACTTATGCTCCCGAAACGCTGCTGTGGGGGAGCTACACCGTTATAGGCACAGATGGGGCCAGAAGCGCGGGGACCACGTTTACGGATGCGCCTCAGATAATCATGTATACCCCGGTTGTTATTGGCCACACCACCGGCACTGTGACGCTTAGATTTACCTGGAGCTACCTTGCTTCTGCGCAGAACGGTTATGTGTTGCGGTGGGATACGGATTCAGGTTTCGCCAATGCTGATGATATCAATGGGCCGTATAATAATTATCAAAAGGGCAATTTTAGCACCCTGCTTGTTCCTAACAATCAGAATCCCAATCCTACTTATGTGGTGATAAACACCTCCCCTAAAACGGTCCAATTCGAGACAACCTTGGATTTGCTTCCCGGAGGTTCATTGTATTGGTTTCGCATAGCGGGCAGCAAAGAAAATGGTTATATAATTTCAAGAGGTGACGTTACAACTACCGGTTACGTGCTTCTTAACATCACTGCCAATGACGCCACCAAGACGTATGGCAGCATCCTGAACTTTACGGGAACAGAATTCACCCATAGCGCAATGTTCTCTGGCGATGACGTAGCCAGCGTGACCTTGACCAGCCCTGAGGCCGGGGATCCTACAGCCAGTATTTCCGGACCTACGTATCCAATAGTTCCCAGCAATGCAGTAATAACCGGACCACGGGAGCTAGATTATATAATCAATTATCTTGACGGCGCCCTCACCATCACGCCGAAATCAGCTTCAGTGACACCCAATGCAGCCAGCAAAGTCTATGGCGCTGTTGATCCAACTTTAACCGGAACCTTAAGCGGCTTCTTAACTGCGGATTCCGTGACAGCCAATTACACGAGAGCTGCAGGTGAGACCGTTGCCGGTGGTCCGTACACGATTAGTGCAACCCTTAGCCCGTCTGGAGTCCTGGGCAACTACAACATTACTTACAACACAGCGAACTTCACCATCACGCCGAAGGCTGCTTCCGTCACACCCAATGCTGCCAGCAAAGTTTATGGCGCTGTTGATCCAACCCTGACTGGAGTCTTAAGCGGCTTTTTACCAGCTGACTTAGTGACTGCCAGCTATATGAGAGCTGCTGGTGAAACAGTTGGCAGCAGCCCTTACACGATCAGCGCAACCCTTAGTCCGTCTGGAGTCCTGGGCAACTACGACATTACCTATAATACGGCGAACTTCAGCATTACCCCGGCCTCTCTAGCCATCACCGCCGATAACCAGACCAAGACCTATGGCAACCTCTTTATCTTTGCGGGAACAGAATTTACCACCAGCGGCCTTAAGAATGCTGACACTGTCACTGGCGTGACGTTGAATAGTACCGGTGCTGCAGCTACAGCCTCTGTGGCCGGATCAACCTATGCCGTTACACCCAGCAATGCAGTTGGCGCAGGCCTGGGCAATTATACGATCACCTATAACAACGGAGCCCTGACTGTTACTCCCAGAGCTCTGGATATCACTGCCAATGATCAGACCAAGACCTACGGCAACCTCTTCACCTTTGCGGGAACTGAATTTACCACCAGCGGCCTAAAGAATGCTGACACTGTCACTGGCGTGACGTTGAATAGCACCGGCGCAGCAGCTACAGCCTCTGTAGCTGGGTCTGCATATAGCATCGTTCCCAGTGCTGCTGTTGGCTCAGGCTTGGGCAACTACACGATTACTTATAACAACGGAACTCTGACCATCAATCCAGCTTCTCTGACCATCACAGCTGATGATGACGGTAAGGTTTATGGCGACACATATGCTTTTGCAGGAACAGAATTTACTGTCAATGGTCTCAAGAATGCTGATAGCGTCACCAGCGTAACTTTGAATAGCGCCGGCGCGCCTGCAGGAGCAGGAATCGGTACTTATGACATCGTTCCCAGCGCTGCTGTTGGCTCAGGCTTGGGCAACTATAGCATCAGCTATGTCAACGGCACCCTGACGGTCGCGTCCAAACTTTTGACCATCACTGCCAATGACGCTAACAAAGTTTACGGCGATGTCCTGACATTCGCCGGTACAGAATTTATTGTCAACGGATTAGAGGCCGGAGACAGCGTGACCAGCGTGACTTTAACGAGCACCGGTGCCGGAGCTGCAGCTAATGTTGCAGGCTCTCCATATGCCATAGATGCAAGCAGTGCGGCTGGTACTGGCCTGGGCGATTACACAATTGTCTATGTTGACGGCCACCTGACCATTACCCCGGCTCCTCTGGCCATCACCGCCGATAACCAGTCCAAGACCTACGGCGACCCCTTCACATTTACAGGCACAGAGTTTAGCTCTATTGGTCTCAAGAACGCAGAGACCATCGGCTCAGTCACTTTGAACAGCGCAGGTGCTGCTGCCACAGCTACTGTGGCTGGTTCGACCTATGCCATCACACCGAGCGCTGCCATAGGCGGAACCTTTGATCCGGCAAACTATAGCATTACGTATCACGACGGTGCATTGACCATCAACAGATCCAACAGCCTGATCATCACAGCAGATGACGCATCAAAGACCGGCGGCGATGTTCTGGCCTTTGCCGGAACAGAGTTCTCTGTGTCCGGATTGCTCAATAGCGACACGGTGACCGGCGTGACATTGACCAGCACAGGCGCTTCGGCTGGGGCAGGGGCTGGTAGCTATCCCATCATCCCAAGCAATGCCGTCGGGACCGGCTTGAACAACTACAACATCAACTATATCAATGGAACCTTGACGGTTTCCGCGCTACCGCCACCGCCCATAGAGTACTTTGGACAATACGATCAGATCAGATACAAGCTTCCTTACCTGGAGCAGTTGCAGCCGAAGCAGATCAATCCGATGGATTTCATTTCTTCCACGGACTGGACCGGGCCGGTGTACTTCTATCATCCTCTGACGCCGACCGACACAGTTGCGTTTGACGCGCTGGCGCTGGATGTCAACGCCTACAGGTTCATCGAGGGCAATATCAATATCGTCGGCTTTGACAACATCCCGCCGATGCTCGAAGCAATCAAGAAGAGGGGCGTTCTCCCGTTACCTTAAAGAGAACAATTCCAACCAGAGCGAATCCATGCCCTGCATCAAAAATGCAGGGCATTTTTTTGCCTTGACAAAATAATCATTCATGGTATTTTATTACCATAAACATGGTGACTGAACAATGATATCCCTGCGCTCAAAAGTGACGATAAGATTGCTGGATTACTATTTCCTGAACCCGGATGCTCAGGCATACATCAATGAGCTGGCGAGGATTCTGGAACTTGATCCTAAAAATACCGAGACCAAGCTCAAGGAATTTGAAAAAGAAGGCCTTTTCAGAAGCGAATTCCGTGGGAAGGAAAGATATTTCTTTCTTGCGAAGGACAACCCGCTTTTGGAACAC
>JAZDLY010000047.1:0-3741 GCA_043801485.1 Candidatus Omnitrophota bacterium
CGCTGCCGAAGGCCCCGCCCAAAAGCCAGAGGCAGAGCATGAGCCCGAAGGTCAGCTCGTTGCCGTAGAAAACAATCAACAGCTCGCGGATAAGGAGCGTTTGCGCGGTGATCGCCGTGAACCCTTTAAGGAGAATGGCAGAAATTAGGAATTGTTTTTTCATCCTGCGCTTATCATACCAAACTCAAGGGTTTTTGCCAATCAAAACAACAATGGTTTGGGTTGACAAAAAAAATAAATCGTAGTAAAATAAAAACACTTCGCAGAAATAACCCGCAACAAAACCACGCTAAGGAGAATACGATGGGAAAAGGACGCAGGAAGAGATTGGGAAAGTTGAATTGGCGCTCCAAAAGAGCAAACCACGGTTCCAAACCGAACAAGGGTTAATGGTTCGACTCTGAAGTCGAAGTTTTTTTATTCTTTTGATTGACACTCCCGCAACGCCAATGCTAGAATACACTGCCTTTCCAAAAACACAAAATATTGTAGACGATAAGTTAAAAATCTCAACATATAGTGGTTTGACACCTTCCGTGAAAGGAGCCCTGTTATGGCGTTAAAGCTCTCCGACAATGCCCTCAAAGTCCTTGAGAAAAGATACCTTAAAAAAGATGAAAAAGGCAAAGTGATCGAAACGCCGCAGGAAATGTTTTCGCGCGTGGCCAAGACCATTGCCGGCGCAGACCGCATCTTTCATAAATCCGAAGAAGATATTGTGGGTCTGGAAAAGAAATTTCTCGACATGATGACGCAAATGCAATTCATGCCGAATTCGCCGACCCTGATGAACGCCGGCCGAGAGCTCTCGCAGTTGTCCGCGTGTTTTGTTCTGCCTATCGAAGACTCCATGGAGAGCATTTTTGACAGCATCAAGGCGACCGCCCTCATCCACAAATCCGGTGGCGGCACGGGATTTTCTTTTTCGCGGCTGCGGCCGCGCTCCAGCACCGTGCGTTCGACCGGTGGCATTGCCTCGGGTCCGATTTCTTTCATGAAGGTTTTTGATGCCGCGACCCAGGCGGTCAAGCAGGGCGGCACGCGCCGCGGCGCCAACATGGGGATTTTGCGCGTGGACCATCCGGATATCATGGATTTTATCGCGTGCAAAGAAAGCGACAAGGAAATCACCAATTTTAATATTTCCGTTGCCGTCACCGAAGATTTTATGCGCAAGGTCATCAAGAACGAAGACTATGAATTGATCGAGCCGCACACCGGAAAGCCCGTCGGCAAGCTCAACGCTGCTTCTGTGTTTGACCTTATGGTCAAGATGGCCCACAAGAACGGCGAACCTGGCATTATTTTTATCGATCGTATCAACAACGCCAACCCGACCCCGCAATTAGGTAAGATTGAAAGCACCAATCCTTGCGGCGAGCAGCCGCTGTTGCCTTATGAGAGCTGCAACCTTGGTTCTATCAACGTCTACGCGCTGCTCAAAAAGGTTAACGAAAAATTCGAGATCGACTGGGACCGGCTCAAAGAAGTGGTGCATTTGTCTGTGCATTTTCTCGACAACGTGATCGAGGTCAATAAGTTCCCCTTGCAGGAAATCGAAGCGAACACAAAAAAGACGCGAAAGATCGGCCTTGGCCTGATGGGCTGGGCCAGCGCCCTGGGGCGCATGACGATTCCCTACGACAGTCAGGAGGCGCTTGATCTGGGCGAGAAATTGATGTCCTTTATTTTGAGTGAAGCCCGTAAGGCCTCTGTGGTTTTGGCCAAAGATCGCGGCGTGTTCCCGGCGTTTGAAGGCAGCATCTATGACAAAGAAGGCGGCCTGAAAGTAAGGAACGCAACGCTGACGACCATAGCACCCACCGGGACGATCAGCATCATCGCCGGTCCGTGTTCTTCAGGGATAGAACCCATTTTTGCCATTTCTTACTACAGGGCCAATGTCCTGGATAACGATAAGATGATCGAAGTCGAGCCGGCGTTCAAAAAGGTCTTAGAAGAGCGCGGCCTTTACACGCGCAAGTTGATGGAAAAGATTGCCGAACACGGCTCTGTCCAGAATATCGATGAGATCCCCGCGGACATCCGACGGGCTTTTGTCACAGCCCACGACATTACACCTGAATGCCATGTCAAGATGCAGTGCGCCTTCCAGAAATATACGGACAACGCGGTGTCTAAGACCGTCAATTTCCATCAGGAGGCAACGATGGAAGACGTGCGCCAGGCGTATCTGTTGGCCTATGAATTGGGTTGCAAAGGCGTTACGATTTACCGCGATAAGAGCAGGGACGAACAGGTGCTCAATATCGGTTCCAAAGATAAACAAAAGCAATCCGCTGCCCAGAAAGAAGGCAAAATCGGTCCAAGGCCTAGGCCGGAAGTTGTCGTGGGAACCACGACCAAGGTTGCCACAGGCTGCGGCAACCTTTATGTCACGATCAACACCGATCAGAGCGGCAAGCCCTTTGAAGTCTTCACGCAGATGGGCAAGGCCGGCGGATGCGCGGCATCACAATTGGAGGCCATTGGTCGTTTGGTGTCTTTGGCATTCCGTTCCGGCGTGGATGTTAAAGTCATCATCGAGCAATTGCGCAATATCCGTTGTCCGTCTCCCTCATGGGAAAAAGGCTGTCGGATTTTCTCTTGTCCTGATGCTATCGCGCGCGTGGTCGAGCGCAGGCTTGTCAATGATAAGATCGAGACCCCGGCTACGGCAATGGCAAAGTCAGGCGCCTCCGAAGATATCTTAAGCCAGGTCTCCAGGAGTGAAGAGCAGCTGGAAGAGCGTATCACCGGCAATATTGTCGGCGTGTGTCCTGATTGCGGCGGCGCTGTTCGCCATGAAGAGGGCTGCGTGAAATGCTCGGCGTGCGGCTACACAAAGTGCTAAATTACCTCTAATTGATTAACGAAACGCCCCGCTAAAAAGCGGGGCGTTTTTCTTTTTGATGTCAGACGAAAATAAAATTAAAAGAGTTGTGGAGTTGCTCAGAGACGCAAAAAGCGTCTTTTTTGTGACGGGCGCGGGGGTTTCGGCGGATTCGGGCTTGCCGGTCTACCGCGGCATCGGTGGATTATACAATGATAAAGAAACAGAGGATGGAATTCCTATTGAGATGGCTTTAGCCGGTGAGATGATTACTGAAAGACCGGAGGTGACGTGGAAATATCTGGGTCAAATTGAAGAGCGTTGCCGTAAGGCGAAATACAACCGAGCTCATGCGGTGATCGCAGAGATGGAAAAACACTTTTCAAGGGTTTGGGTCTTAACACAGAATATCGACGGCTTTCACCGCGACGCAGGCTCAAAGAATGTCATTGAGATCCACGGGGACTTCCATAAGTTGCTTTGTCCTGAATGCGGCTGGAAGACAACGGTTAAAGACTATGGCGCTATTGATATTCCTCCGCGTTGTCCGAAATGCACCCATATCCTGCGGCCGGAGGTGGTTTTTTTCGGAGAGATGCTGCCGGCCGATGAGCTAGATATTCTTTATCGGGAATTGAGTCGTGGTTTTGATATTTATTTCTCGGTGGGCACCACAAGCGTCTTTCCTTATATCCAGCAGCCGATGGTTGAGGCCAGGCGCGCTGGGAAGCCGACCATTGAAATCAATCCGTCGGAGACCGAGATTTCTCATATCGTGGATATCAAGCTGCGGCTCGGCGCTGCCCAGGCGCTGGCGCAGATCTGGGACCAATTTAAAAGTTAATGCAACAAAAGAGACAGGCTCATTTGTTGCATTAAGTCTCTCAGGGGGGGTAAAATGAGTTTTG
>JAZDLY010000049.1:0-18408 GCA_043801485.1 Candidatus Omnitrophota bacterium
TAGTAAGTCTTTTTAAACGCAAGCGTGCAGCCCATGTGTGTGCAACGAGTGGACATCGCCAAAAGGCCATCCTCATCGCTGAACACAATCATCTTATCTTTTGGCAACGCTTTGATGGTGCCTGGAGGAAAATCCTTGGCCGCGCCGATGACGACCCGGCTTTGGGCTTTAGCAGAATTCCCTGTCTCGCGGGCGATCAAAATCTGATAAAGCGATAAAATCGCAAAAGACGCGCATGCAACAATGAAGAATAGTTTTTTCACGAGATTGCGCAATCAGGGCTTTAGATAGGCCTTGATGATCTTCTGATCTTCCAGGGGCCTGTCCCCTGCGCCGATAGGAACATCTGCTATTTTTTCAACAACTTCATAACCGCGCGTCACCTGCCCAAAAATCGTGTGGTGCATATTCAGCCACGGCGTTGGCACCACGGTGATGAAAAATTGGCTTCCGTTGGTGCCCGGACCGGAATTCGCCATAGCCAATAATCCCGGCCTGTCAAATGTGATTTCCGGCCTGAATTCGTCTTCAAAAGGCTTGCCCCACAGAGATTCTCCGCCCGAGCCCGTGCCTGTCGGATCACCCCCCTGAACCATAAACCCTTTGATGACGCGGTGAAAAAGAACGCCGTTGTAATAACCCTTTTCCACAAGACCGATAAAATTCTCGCAAGCCTTGGGCGCCAGAGTGCCGAATAACTTGACTTCAAAAGACCCTTGGGTTGTCTCAAGGACAATGGTCGCGTTTAAATCTTTGGGCGCTGCCGGGGACGAAGATGCCATGAGAATGATTCCTCCTATGAGCATGCTGGCAAAACAAAAACTCAAGAATAATTTTTTCATTTCTGCTCCTCTTTCGGATCCTCTTGAAAAATCTGGTCGATCTCAGACAACTGGATCGGCTTATGGACGAACCGGTCCCCTCCCAATTTCTGGATGATGGTATCGTTGACAGCCGGAAAACCTGAGATGAGGACGATTTTCGCGCCCGGGTTGTTGCGCCGGGCTGACTCGACCAACTCCAATCCCGTCACATTCGGCATGCTGCAGTCCAGCAAAAAATAATCGAACTTCTGCTCGCCGATAACTTTCCTGGCTTCGGCGCCGTCAAAACACGTCGTGACGTGAAATTTGCGGCGCTCCAGATATCTCTTCAGATACAGACAGACATCCGGCTCGTCGTCCGCCACAAGAATCCGTTTCGGGGGGCCAAAAATGTTCATAGGCCTATTTTACACACCCAGGTCTCATAACGCAATCAAATAGTTCTCGGTCACGCTGACTTAACCTTGTTCTTCGCAGGGACGATCAAGGCGCTTTGGGTCGCCGACGAGATCATCCTCGTTCCCCCGGCCCCCATTGGGGAACCCTCCCGTGGTTCCCCCGTCACGCCTTACGGCGTGCCGGTTCCCCCTCCGCTACGGGGGTCTTGGATGACCATCGTCGGCAACCCCATAAGGTTTAGATCAACACGCTAGATGTAAAGCTTTGATAACATAGGCTATTGGGCACCGCAAGTCTCCTGTGGAGCAGACGTGAAAAATTTTTTGGCACTTCGACTTTGCTCAGTGCCAATGGTGAGCGAAGTCGAATCCATTGGCAGATGTCTGCGAGGGGTTACGGCGAGTGACGTGCGAACGCCGGGAGCCATTTCTAGGTTAGCTGTACCATGCGACGGCAGTGTTCGCGTTTACGAACGAGCCGTAAGCCGAAGCAGACGGCAAAAAATTTTAGTCTGCGGAAACAGGGGCTTGGGGTGGCTAAAAGCGCTGCCAGCAAATATGCCAGCATCTGGCTTGAAGATAGATTACTGCGCGGAGACCAGGGCGTTTCTGGAGCGGCGTTTGGCCACGGAGGGGATGTTGAGGAACTCGCGATACTTGACCACTGTGCGGCGAGCCAACTGAATCTTCTCAGTTTCCTGAATGAGCTCGGCAATCTTCTGGTCGCGCAAGGGATAAGCCTTGTCTTCGTTGTCAACCAACTCCTGGATCTTGAGTTTGATCCGCTGAGAAGAAACATCGTCGCCTTCTTCGTTCTTCAGGCGATTGGAAAAAAATTCTTTCAGGGCAAAGATACCATGCGGCGTCTGGATGTATTTATTCATGACCACCCGGGAAATAGTCGACTCGTGCAAGTTCAGGCGTTCGGAGATTTCCTTGAAAACCAAAGGCTTGAGGCGATCCATGCCTTCATGCAACGCTTCGGATTGAACTTCGGCAATCATTGAAACCACCCGGGATAACGTTTCCTGGCGCTGCCGGATGGCCCGGATGAGGTTGGTGGCCGAAAGCATGCGCTGGCGAATAAAATCTTTTGTTTCTTCGGCGACATTTTTAGATTTCAGCATGGCCTTGTACTGGGGACTGACGCGCAGAACCGGCAGCACATCATCGCGGATCGCAACCGTCAGGTGACCGTCTTTTTCTTCAACGCTGATGTCCGGAATCACATACGCAATCTCTTCGTCAAAAAAACGTCGGCCGGGCTTAGGCTCCAGATGCTGAATTTTACGGATGCTGCAAGATAACTGTTCCGGTGTGCATTTCAATTTTTTAGACAACTTCTGGGAATCGGCAGAGGTCAAGCTTTCCAGGTGATGCGTAACGATGGTCTCCAGCAGCGCATCGCGCGAACCCGACCTCTCCAGCTGGATCAAAAGACACTCTTTGAGATCGCGGCCGGCCACGCCGGGAGGGTCAAAGGTCTGGATCAATTTTAAAACTCGCCCGACGTCCTCAACACCGCAATTCGCCTGACTGGCGATCGCCTCCAGAGTCTCCCTCAAATAGCTGTTGACGTCAATGTGATGAATGATGGCCGTGCCGATGCGCACGTCGTCTTGGCTGGCGGCGTTGATCCTCAGCTGCCGCATCAAAACATCCGTCAGGCTCTCTTTGCGACCGGGGATAGGTTTTTCATAACTGCTGAATTCCTTGGGCAGAATTTCTTTTTCCCCAAAACTACCCTGCTCATCATCTGCGGAAGACTCCCGCGTCTGCGACTCCGTGGTCGCCTGCGGCGTGGTCGTCAAAGCCGGATCCTGCGGCAGTTCTTCGACAACAGGGTTCTCTTCGATTTCTTTTTCAATCGTTTCCTTGAGTTCCAAAAGCGGCAATTCCAGGATCTTGACAGACTGCTGCAAGGCCTGGGTAAAAATTGCTTTCTGCCGGAATTCAAAGCGCTGTCTGACACTCATGGCTCAAACCGCTCCAGGGTCATGCTGGCAATGCTGGCAGCCTTTGTCAGGACCGAGAGCGTCACCGAATCAAATTTGACGGGAAGATCGCGCTGCGAAGACACGCTCAAGACCCCATACACGTCGCTGTTGTGTTTCAAGGGAACAATCGCCGAGGAAAATAACTGCGGCCGTTGCTGTCTTCGCTCAACCACCGTATTGATATTTTCGTCGTTGATCAGACACGGCTTCTTGGTCTGGGTAACCAAGCCCGCCACGCCTTCGCCCACCTTCTGCGCTGTCCTGGCAATGACATCCTGCGCCAGCCCGCGCGCAGCCTTGATGATGAGTTGTTTCTTGGAACGATCCAAAAGCATGACCGAGCCGGTGTTGGCGTTTGTGATCTCCAGCATCAGATCGAGGAACAATTCCAGGAATTCATCCGTTTTTTTCAACGACAAAGCCCCCGAAGGAACTAAAGGTGTCCGGTCCTTGAAAATTTTGCGTTGCATGACCAGCTTGGTGTAGGCCAGATTTAAAATGTGTCCCGTGAGATTAGCGATCATGTCTAAGAACGAATGAATGGCCTTGTAGGAAAAAACCCTGAGTTCCAAAACCATATTCCAGAGCTGATCCGATTCCAGACCCGATTCTTCCGCAATCGCTTTATATTCTTCTTTTTCTTTGCGTTTCAAAAAGATAAACGGGCCAATCACCATGTAGCCCAACAGCAACGAGCGATCCTGAGACAGCATCACTTTGAGCGGGACCAGATAATTCTGCAAGCCGGGCAAGCACTCAAAGCTGAAATCGTCATCAACAATGCCCTCTCCTCCCAAAAACATCGGCAGACACTTATTGCAAAATATTTCTCGCATTCGCGATTCTTTGGAGACATCGACGCAAAGCGAAGGCTGGTTGCTCGGCGTAGTCAAAAAATGCCCTTGGAGATCAACGATGCGGATGGCAACGTTGGCGACCTCCGAAAAACTATCCTGCATTTCCTGCAATTCGCCGAGCGGAATAAGATCTGTGAGGGAAATTCTTTGTGGGGAATCCTGCGTCATGACTTGTTGGCATTGGGATCAATGCCGTAGGTAGCCAGTTTTTTGTACAAGGTCGTTCGGTTGATGCCTAAGATTTTGGCCGTCTCTTTTTTGTTCCAGTTGGCCTTGTTGAGGGCCTCGAGGATAATCTGTTTCTCAGGATCCCTCAATGCGCCTTTGAGCCCCATGCCCGCAAGTGTGGCAACCGCAGCCGCCGGTGTTTGCGCTTCGCAAGGCAGGACCCCGTCTAAGATAAATTCCGGCATGTCTTCGAGCTGAATCAACGCCTTTCTCGTCAACACACAGGCCCGCTCGATGACATTTTCCAATTCACGGACATTGCCGGGCCACCGGTATTGCGTTAGCTTGATTGAAGCCTCGTCGCAGATACCATGGATATTCTTGCCGAGGGCCTTGCTGTGTTTGTCGATGAAATGTTCCACAAGGAGAGCAATGTCTTCTTTGCGGTCGCGCAGAGGCGGGATCTGAATGCAAATAATATTCAAACGGTAATACAGGTCGCTGCGGAAGCTGCCTTTTTTGATCAATTCTTCCAAATCCTGGTTCGTGGCCACAATGATGCGCACATCGGCCTTGCGGGTTTTTGTCTCTCCTACCCGCTCGTATTCACCATCCTGGAGCACCCGCAGGAGCTTGACCTGCAATGCCGGGCTGAAAGCGTCGATTTCATCCAGGAAAATCGTGCCCCCTTCGGCAGATTCAAAACGGCCCACGCGATCTTTGATGGCGCCGGTAAAAGCGCCTTTGACATGACCGAACAATTCGCTTTCCAAGAGCGTCTCCGGCAAGGCCGCGCAGCTGACTTCGACAAAAGGCTTAGCAACAAAATTCTGGCTGGAGGCATGGATGGCATGGGCGACCACGCGTTTTCCGGTGCCGCTCTCGCCGGCAATGAGCACGGTTGTTTTTGTGTCGGCAATGATGTCGATCAAATCATAAATCTTCTGCATCTTGTAGCTCTTGCCGATGATTTCATCGCACCTGACTCGGGTGGATGAAGATAGCTTGTTGCGCAGGTATTTGTTTTCTTCGGTGAGGTTGCGTGTTTCGGCGATGCGTTTGATGACAAGCTTGATTTCATCGTCAATGATGGGCTTGGTGATGTAATCCACAGCCCCTTCGCGCATGGCCCCGACCGCATTCTCGATCGAGCCAAACCCCGTAACCATGATCACCGCGGTCTCCGGAAAATCCCGGCGGACGCGCTTAAGCAACGTCAGGCCGTCCATGCTGGGCATTTTCATGTCGGAAATCAAAATGTCAAAGGCCGACTCCTTGAGGCGGGTCAGGGCTTGTTGGCCGTCGGCGGCATGAATGCAGGAGTAGCCTTCAAACGACAAAACCTCACACATGGATCTGCGCACGAGAGAATCGTCGTCAACCACAAGGATGCGAACGCCGTTGACCGCCATCAACAAACTCCTGTCTGCGGGCCTAAATTTTTCAAGGGGAGCCTGATTTTGAATTCAGAGCCTTCGTTTGGCTTGCTTTCTACTTCGATCTTTCCGTCGTAACGCTGGACCACTTCAAAACAAATGGGCAGACCTAAGCCGACACCTTTGCCGATCGCCTTGGTGGTGAAAAAAGGCGTGAACATCTTCTCTCTGACCTCTTCCGGGATGCCGCAACCGGAATCCCTAAAAGTTATCACAAAATGATCCCGGTCGATGCCTGTTGTAATTTTCAAAACGCCGCCGGTGGGCATGGCATCCATGGCATTTTTGATGATGTTGGAAAAAATACGACAAAGCCCTTTGTCAATGACCTTAGGCAGGTCTTTGGCATAAAGGCGCTCGACCTTCACCTGGCCCATGACCAAGGCATGCCTGAATAAAGAAAGCGCTTCTTCGGCCATATCGTGGACATCCACGGTATCCTGGGATTGCGTGTCGTTGAGCTGCTGGGCAAATTCCAAAAGGGAACGCGTGATCTTGGTAATCCTGGTCAGGCCGATTTTGACTTCATTGAGGTATTCTTTGGCCATGGACGGCTCAACATTCTTTTCGATCAAGATATTGGTGTAGCGCATCACCGCATCCAGGGGATTGTTGATCTCATGGACGACCCCGCCGGCCAGCTTGCCCATGGAGGCGAATTTTTCCAAATGAACTTTTTCCTCCCTGCGCTCTGCCTGCTCGCGCTTTAAATCCTCGTTTTCCTCTTTGAGTTTGACCAGGTCCGCCTGATTTTCAATGATCAGCGCTACCGTTTGGGCCACAAGTCGCGCGACTTGGAAGTCTTCCTCGGAGAACGCGCCGCCGGAGGTTTTATCGGAAATATTGACGACACCCACGAGTCCGTGACGGGTGGCAATGGGCAGGCAAATAAAAGAATCCGTCTGGTAATGACGGAAGCGGCCTTTTTGAAATCTCGGGTCTTCGTTGATGTTTTTGACCAGGACCGCCTGACGCTGGTGGGCAACGCTGCCGGCAATGCCTTCGCCCAGGCGCTGGCGCAGCCCCCTGAACTGGATTTTGTTTTCGCTGAAAACAGAATTGAGAACCAGCTCTTCGCGCTCCCTGTCGAAGATAAACAAAGACGCGGATTCGGCGCGCAAAAGGTCTTTTAAGCGCGACAGGAATTCATTTAAAATATTTTTATGAAGTTCTGACAGATCGACCTGACTCATGGCCCCCAACTCCTAAGGATCAAAACGACTGCTTTTTAAATAAAGGGAGAGATTGTATTACGGGAAACTACAGCTTCTTCAGCAACTCTTCTGCCTGCTTGGCAAGCTTTGTCTGAGGATAGTCTTTGACGATTTTCTCAAGCTCTAGTTTTGCCTTGTCCTTGTCCTGCAGGTTCATTCCATAAATCAAGGCCTTGATCCAGAGAGCCTGTTCGGGATTGTTCTCCGGAAAATCGCGAGCCAGCTTATCGAGGTTATCGAGCGCATCCTGCCACTGCCCGGCTTCAATATAGGCCCTTGCCACCAAACTCTGAAGAAGATATCCCCCTTTACCCCCTTCAATCTTTGATTTCAAACTGTAATAATGCGCCGCTGCTTCTTCGGCGAAGCGCTTGAGCGCAACCGGATCGCCGGCGCGGCGCTCATGACGAATGACGTAAATCGGTATCTCCAGACTTTTGGATGAAAGCGGATAGTCCGACAAAATCTTTCGATATTCGGCCATGGCCTGCGGCCACTGGTCCTTGATTTCATACGTGTTGCCGATCAAAAACGTGGCTTCGGCGCACAGATTGGCCATCTTCTCGCAATTGGTGATGAGTTTGCTGTATTCCTGACGGGCTTTTCCGGAATCACCGGTAATCATGTACAGATTGCCGATATTGACCTGGGCCTGAACTGCCAGCGGCGTTCCGGGATACCTGGTCATGATGGTGCGGTAATTGTCCTGAGCGAGTTTTAATTCCATCGGCGGGGTGCTTTTGGGATTGCGGTAAATCGACAAGGCGGCTTTGTTGGCGCGCCACATTTCTTTTTCGGCCTTAAAGATTCGGCTTTCACAGCCGGTCAACAACAAGACTCCGCAAATCAATACCCCGAAACGTAAATTATTCTTCATGGCTGGTTTTCTCGATAAAAAGGACGGTGGCCGCAACGGTCACCATCGCATCCACAATCACAGTGCCCACCAAAATGCCTATCCCCAGAATTCCGACAATAACCTCAGGGGCAAACTTCTGCGCCAGGATCACCGTGCTGCCGCGCAACATGGTCACGGGCACATACAAAAGCATCGGCACGGCAATCACCGTAAAGGTCTTCAGGAATGTTTTGAAAAATAATCTGATGCCCAACAACAGGGCCGCAAGAAATTTCTTTTTCCGCAGCACAATATAAGGAAAGGCAAAAACAAAAAATCCTTGCAGGACAACAGCAAGGATAAAATTCACAATCGGCAGGATCACGTAGAGCCACTGCTTTGGCCCCAGGAACAGAAGATTCTCGTGCGCCCGGAAATACCTCAAAAGGCCGTTGGTCGGCTGCTTCAAGACAAAATGCGCAACCACAAAAAGCAGCGCGGACAGCAGAATCAGAGACAAATAGTTTTTAAAGACAATGCGCAGGACGTGCTTAACCTTGATGGTTTCTTTCTTGGCGGCCATACTGACCATCACCACGGCGCTTGCGGTTGTGACCGAACCAATGACAACGCCCAGGGCCATCTTGGCGTAATAGAACATGGAAGGCAGGATCTCGTAGATGTATGGGTAGTGCAGGAAAATCTCGCCCTTGATGCGCCTGATCGGCTCTGCCATGAGCAGATTGACCGGATAGTGCGGGCTTGCGGCCAGGAAAAACAAAGCCAGGGTTTCAACAAGACCAAGGATTATGAATGGAACAAAAACCTTTGGGTAAGAAAGAATAACGTCAAAAGCCTTCTTCCAAATGGCGACTGGACTGATCGGATTTTTTTTGTTATGGTCGGGCATAAATGGAAGTAAAATATAACATAGGAACCGCTATTTGTCAACCCCCTTGAAGCTTTTGGACCTTTTCCCTCAACTGATCTGCGGTGTCCTGATAGAGGTCACCGGCGGGCCCCGGACTCAACTGGACGGTATCTACAACCGGACCGATATGGACGGTGACGTTTCCCGGCAAAGGAAAGGCCCGCGTCCTTGGCCAAACCCTGAATGCGCCTTCCAGATATATAGGTAACACGCGGGCATTGGCCTCTTTGACAAGAATGCCTATGCCCTTTCTGAACTCTTTGACGCTGCCGTCTGCGGACCGCTGGCCTTCCGGGAAATACACCAAAACATGCCCCTGGCTGAGGATGTGGCGGCACATCCTCAATGTTTCGGCAAGGTTTAAGTCCACGTCGATGGGGATGAGACGGTGAAACCGCACTGCCCAGGCCAAAAGCGGATGTTTGAAAATCGAACCAAAGCCGACAAAATATGTTTTGATCAAAAGAGAAAACGGCAAGGCGCAGAGAATATAAAACGCATCCAGATAAGAAACGTGGTTGGCCACGATCACAAATGGGCCATCGTTGGGAATGTGGCACTTGCCCTTGACCCGCACGGAAAAAAGCGTCCTGTACAAAAACTTGGAAAGAAGGATTTCCGCCAGGGCGACAAAACGGTCAAAGGCATCAAAGCGCCATTTTAGTTTTTTGATATTTTCTTCGGCAGGCGGCTCCCGGACCACCTGACTCCAGGTCAAAAGGTCCTCCCGTTCCAAAAGATTGCCGAAGGCAGTCTCCGGCAAGGCCTGCCGTGCTTTTGTCAGGAGTTCCCGCACCGTGCGCGCCTGGAAAAGCTCCAGCGTCAGGCTATCGTCTACGCCCACATTGACTAAATCCTGCAGCGCCGACAAAAGCTCAATGCGGCCCAATGAATCAAGGCCGAGATCCAGCTCCAGGTGGTCCTCGATGCCGACAGGTTTCTTTAAAATCTTGGACAAATACTGCAAGGCGATTGCCTCAAAAGGCAACAAGGGCTGGCCCGACTCTTCTTTTTTGTCCTCCTGCCGAAAACCGCCGCGGCTAAACCTCTCCTGGATTTTATAACGGATGAGCTTGCCCAAGCGCGTGCGCGGCAGGGCCTCGCGCGTGAGCACAAAACCTTTGACCCGCTGGTAGGAAGGCAACTTCTGGGAAAATCCGTCAAGCTCCCAGTGGATTTTAAAATGCATGTTCATAAAATTTTTGGCCTTCAGATAATCCTCATCGGGCACGACAACCGCTGCCAGGTGTTCGCCTTCGGTGCCGCTTTTGACCTTCAGGACACAAATCTCTTTTAAGAACGGGCTCTGCAGATAGTGCTTCTCGATCTCTTCCGGATTAATTTTCTTGCCGGAAGAGAAAACAATCAATTCATCTTTGCGGCCAACCACATGCAGGTAGCCGGCAGAATCCAGGCGTCCCATATCGCCGGTCAAAAACCAACCATCCTGCAGAATTTTTTTCGTCAAAGACAATTGGCGATAATAACCCAACATGACGTTTTCCCCGCGCACCGCGATTTCGCCGAGGCCGTCTTCTCCGGGTTTAAGAATACGGACCTTCACTCCGGGCAATGGTTTGCCCACGGAATCAAAACGCGAACCATGGATCGGATTGAATGTCACAACAGGCGAGGTTTCGGTCAGGCCATAGCCTTCGATAATGTTAAAGCCCCATCGCCGAAAATTGCGCGCAACATCGTAATCCAGCTTTGCGCCGCCGCTCACCATAACTTTGAGGTGTGGCCCGAATGTTTCATGGAGGCTCTTTAAAAGTTTTTTGGAAAGATTGCGGCCGCTGACGACCGACAATCCCCGGCTGACGTTAATCAAGCCATTTAGAGCCAAACCCAAAAAGAAACCGTTTTTTTTCAGGTGTTCGCTGACCGAGCGCGCCATCAAAGTAAACAACTGAGGTACGCCCACAAACATCGTAACGCGGTTGTCTTTGATGCACGCAAAGAGCTCGTGGTGCGCCAGGGTCTGAAGATAGCAAACCGTTGCCCCTTCCAATAGAGGCGAAAGACATGTCACCATAAAGGGATACGTGTGGTGGAGGGGCAGGAGCGAAACAATCACGTCTTCGCGCGTTAAGATACCGACCTTGCGGACAGAAGAAACATTGCTGAGCAAATTGTGGTGCGTGAGCATCACGGCTTTATGCTGCTGCGTCGTTCCGGAGGTGTAAAAAAGGGCAGCAAGTTTATGATCCGCAAATCTGCTGCGCTCAAGAAGAGGCTCGTCCTCCTCATGCGGGGCATGCCAATCCTGACGCTCCATAAAAAGAACCGGGATGGTCTCGGGTCCGGTGACCACGTCGCCAAACGAAACGCTAAACCGCTCCTCAGTCAAAACGATCCTTGCCTGGGAATGACCAAGAATCTCTTTGATGGAATCGGGGTTGAGTTGGATATCGACGGGAACAGCCACGGCCTGGACCGCAACCACGGCAAAAAATGCCACCGGCCAATGAACGCCGTTGGCCAAGACGATCGCCACGCGCTCCCCCGGCTGGATGCCGAGTTTCATCAAAACATGCTTGAGACGCAACACCCGCGCGTGAATCTGCTCGTAGGAATAGGACTCATAAGCGTCGTTTCTTTTAACTTTAACGCAAGTTTTGGCGGAGTTGGCGCTCGCCACCTTCTGAAATTCCAGAAAAATATTTGTCGGCTGCGTGTCCATAAAGACTTAATGCAACAAAAGAGACAGACCCATTTGTTGCATTAACTAAAGTGAAGCCCGGAGCTCCGGTTCGAGATTTTCCATGAAGTAGTCGAAAAACTGGGGGAATTTTGTTTTGACATTCTTTTCGATCTCGACGATGTCGGCAAGGTAGGGGGTCACTTCGCCGTAAAAATCAACGGCAGCCCCGATGGGCCTGAAAACAAACCCGTGGATCTTCAAAAGAAACCAGAGGCTGCGTTCCATCAAAACCAGCCAATGTCTAACCTTCAAACGCTTGGACTCCTGGTACATCTGCCGGTAGAGCCCGAAGGCCATCGGCCGCACGCGGCGCAGGAACTGCGCGCCTTTATCGGTAACCGACTCATCCTGCACCTGGGGTTCGTAGTAAAGACCGTCCTTGGCCCTGCGGCGATAAAGCTTGCTGATGGTCAGGCGCGAAATCTCCGCACTTTTGGCGCGCGGTGCAGACACTGGATCAATGTTCAACTTGCTGCAATGTTCTTCGATGGGAAAACGCTCACAAGTTGGAAGGATCAACCGCACAGCGCCGACCATGGCATCCTTATCATCAAACGCAGCAAAATGGACGGCATGCTCGTCAAGGCCGTCCTTCTCGATCCCGTCGGGATAATCGGTATCGCTGATGAAATTGCATTCCTTGCAGTAGACCTGAAAACGCAACCTGTAGGACTGCAGCAATTCTTCAGGCGAAATGATCTTTTTGAATCTGAATTTCTCTTCTTCCATAGGAGACATCGTCATGGTCTTTAAACATTCCTTTGCGCTCGTTGTCGGCCACATTGAAGACATAGGGCGTCACGCGGCCATAGACATCAACTGCCGGGCCCACGGCCGAAAAAATATATCCGCGCAGCCTCAAGAGCAAATTCAAGGGCTCCTCCATCAACGCCAGGCAATGTGTGACGCCACTCAAGCGGCACTCCTCATACAAAAGACAGCACAGCCCGTGCGTGATTTCGCCCAGCTGCTGGATATAGCGCGACGGTCGCTCTGCGGCCTGAGTACGATAGAGTTTACTGATAACCAGCCGCGAGATTTCGGCATATTGCCGCCGGTGCGTATTTACCGGAAGGATCAGGTGAGTGCAATGTTTTTCGATAGGGAACTGTTGGCAGGAAGACAAAATAAGGCGCACAGCCCCGACCATGTTTTCTTGCGCGTCAAAGGCCGCAAAATGCAGCGCATGAGGATCACATTCATCAATTTCCAGACCGTCCATGCATTCGGATTCCTGGATATACTGCCGCTCGCGGCAATACACCTGGAACCGCAATTGATAGACTTTCTGGAGGAGTTCTACGGAATCGATCTTCTTAAAAATAAAATGGCTCCCCATGGCTCACTCAGATTATCATACCCCGCCGGATACGTCAACCTTGACTTTTTATCTATAAGAAATATAATGAGTTAGATGAAAAAAGCGCTTCCCCTCATTCTTATTTGCCTCTTTTTCTTTTGCGCCTGCCGGCCTGCCTCAGGCCAGGAGATCTCTCCTCAGGAAATCGTTAAACGCTCTGATGACCTCATGCGCGGAGACACCCAGCAAGGCACCTACACCATGGCCATCACCACCCTCAATTGGCAGCGTACCCTGGTTCTCTATGTGGCCAGCAAAGGCCGCGATCAAATGTTTATCCGCATCCTTTCTCCGGCCAAAGAAAAAGGCATCACGACCCTGCGCATGGCAAGTGAGATGTGGAACTACCTGCCCAGCGTGGAGCGAACCATCAAAATCCCACCGTCGATGATGCTCCAGCCCTGGATGGGCTCAGACTTTGCCAACGACGACCTCGTCAAAGAAAGCAGTGTTGTCAATGATTACGACCACCGCCTCCTGCGGACCGAAAACCTCGACGGAGTCGAAGTCTGGTGCCTGGAACTCATCCCCAAGCCACACGCCGGTGTTGTCTGGAACAAGCGCCTGATGTGGATCCGCACCAAAGACTTCATCCCGGTGCGCGACGAATTCTACGGCAAAAACGACAAGCTTATCAAGGTCCTGACGTATTCGAACGTCAAAAAAATCTCCGACCGCATGATTCCCACCCATTGGGAAATGACCTCTGAGATCAAAAAAGGTAATCGCACGGTTATTGAAGTGGGCCAGGATGTGGTATATAATGAGCCTATTGATGAGAACGTGTTCAGTTTGCAGAACTTAAAAAGCAGTCTCTAGAGGTTGCGACCAAACGTGGCCACTTTTATCAAAATCGCATGGCGTAACATCGTGCGCAACAGCGCGCGGTCAAGCATCACCATCTCGGCCGTTGCCATCGGCCTGACCTCCCTTATTTTCCTCAAAGGTTTTGTGGACGGCGCTGACCATCAGATGGTGTCCAATTACACGGACATGCTGATCGGCCACATCCAGATCCATCGCTTAGGATTCCAAAAAAGCATGGCCCTGGACAAAACCATCAACAACACGTTTTCGGTCACCGGAGACTTCAAAAAACGATCTGATATCGTTGCTTTTTCCGAACGCATCAAAGATTTTGCGCTCATTTCTTCCACCGAAGGCTCTTCGGGCATTTTGCTTTTGGGGATTGACCCGGAAAACGAAAAAAAAGTCAGCACCATCCACAAGCGCCTCATCCAGGGGGAATTCTTAGGGCCCGAGGATAACGGAAAAATCATTATCGGCAAAACACTTGCCGAAAACCTTAAAGTAAGCCTGGGTGATAAAGTGGTGTTGATGAGCCAGGCCTCGGATGGCAGCACCGCGGCGGCGGCCTATGATGTCAGCGGCATCCTGGAAACCGGCGCCGAAGAAATCGACAAGAACCTGGCGCTTGTCACGCTCAAGGCCGCGCAAGACCTCCTGGTTCTCAACGGAAAAATCTCCGAAGTCGTAGTCAAGGTGTCTTCCCTGGACAACGTGGATGAGGTCGAAGCGTTCCTAAAAACCAGAATCAATCTCCAGAGATACGAAGTCCTCTCCTGGAAGGAAATTTCCCCCATGACGTATCAATGGACTCAGTTCGACCAGGTATTCACGCATCTGATCCTGGTCATTGTTCTTGTTGTCGTGGCCTCAGGCATCCTCAACACGATCCTGATGGGCGTCTTGGAGAGAACGCGCGAATTCGGCATTATGCTGGCCCTGGGCACAAAACCCAATCAGATCCTTTTTATGGTGGCCCTGGAATCGTTTTTCTTGGGGCTCATCGGTACTGTGATCGGCACTGCCTGCGGCTTTGGCTTTGTGTTTTATTTTGGCATCAAGGGCATTGATCTTTCCAGCATTTCATCGGCGCTGAACAGTTTCTTCATCGGCTCTGTGATTTACACGCGGCTTAATCCGGTCGGCATGGGGATTTATGCCCTGATTGTCCTTCTGGTCAGCATTCTGGTGGCCCTGTTCCCGGCAGCAAAGGCCTCACGGTTAAAACCCATTGAGGCGATCCACTACATTTAACAATATGGCTTTTTTAATCCAAACCCAACATTTGTCTAAGATCTACACGGACAAAAGCTCCTCTGTCGAAACAAAGGCCTTGGATGATGTTAGCCTCAACATTGAAGAGAAGGATTTCGTTGCCATTGCCGGGCCTTCGGGTTCCGGCAAAACAACTCTTTTGAACATCATCGGCGGCCTGGATGAACCCACGGGCGGCGATGTGATCGTGGATGAACAAAATTTAAATTCCTTAAGCAGTGCGGATTTGGCGGAATTCCGCCTCAGGAAAATCGGCTTTGTGTTTCAGGCCTACAACCTCATCCCCACACTCTCCACTCTGGAAAACACCGAATATGTGGCGCTTCTCCAGGGCATGCCTTATCTGGAACGGCGCAAAGAATGTTTTGAAATCCTCAAGGACCTGGGCCTGGGCCCCCTCATTCACCGCAGGCCATCGGAATTAAGCGCCGGCCAGCAGCAGCGCGCGGCCATTGCCCGGGCCATCCTGGTCAAACCAAAAATCATCCTCGCCGACGAACCCACCGCCAACCTTGATTCCAAAACAGGGGCCGCTCTGATCGAGCTCATGTACAAGATGAATCAGACTCTGGGCATCACCTTTGTCTTTGCCACGCACGACAGAATGGTGATGGAAAAAGCCAAAAACCTTATTGAGCTCCATGACGGCAAAATCGTCTAACCCGTTAATGCAACAAAATGGACAGACCCTTTTGTGTCATTAAGTCGGCTTCGATGCGCTACATCAGGTTCTTTTTGACCCTGCTTTGTTTGCTATCGTTTTGCCTGACCGCTTCTGCCATGCCGGATATTTCCGGCACCTACAAGGCGCTGGCGAACTTCACCAAATCCACAGCCACCAAAGAAGGCATCTCCAGCTTCCTCCAGCGCCTGCGCCTGGAATTCAAGCCCAAGCTCACAAAAAATATCGAACTCAACGTCACCTATGACCACGAGATGCTTTTGCATGACTTTGCCAACACCGCGGACTTTGGTCTCCTGCGCCAGAAGAATCAGCGAAGCCTTGCCTGGATGGACGGGGATCAGGTCTTGACCGACCGCGACCACTTCTACGAAAAGCATTCGCTCTACCGCTGTTATCTAAAATTCGAATCAGCCCACAGCCGCTGGACCTTCGGCAAACAATTGGTGGACTGGGGCCGCCTGCGTTTTTTCAGCCCGCTGGACCTCTTTAACCAGCCTCTCCCATCGGACATCGAACCCGAGGAACGCCTGGGTTTTGATGCGCTCAATATTGAGCTCTTCAGCAACAACTTCTCTGGCATCAACTTCCTCTACGGCCCTGCCAACCGCGAGGACCAGATGAGCTATGGCCTGAGGTTCTATAAAAAATTCGGCACCTACGATACGTTTTTGATTGCCGCGCGACATGAAAAAGAAAAGGTGGCGGGCTTCGGATTTGACGGCTACCTGGGCAAGGCGGGATTTCGCGGGGAATTCACCTACACGAAAGAAAGCAAAGAAGCATACCCGAGGGCAGCCCTTGGAATTGATTACAGCTTCCCGAGCAAGACCACGCTGACCGGAGAATATTTCTTCAATGGCGCGGCCAACGGCGATTACGACGCCTTTGCGGATTCCCTGACCGAAGCAAGAAAACGCCTGAGCCTGGAGAAAAACCTCCTGAGTCTTTCGGTGGTGCATGAGCTCACCCCCCTGCTTAAGCTCAAAGGGGCCCTGATCTACGACGTAGACGGCGAAAGCGCTTTTTTCAATCCGGAATTGCGCTATAATGTCAAAGAGAACGTGGACGTGGCAATCGGCAGCCAGCTTTTTGTAGAAGACAAAGGCAGCGAATTCGAGAATTACAACAACGTCTATTACGTAGAACTGAAATTTTTCTTCTAAGGGAAGAGTCCTAATACCTCAGCGCTTCGCAGATTTCGATGCTTTTCTAGAAAATCTGCTTGCAGGTATCAGGATTTCCCGCTGGCGCGGGATTTCGCCAGATGAGAACATTATTGTTCTCAAAATTCGGCAACTAACGGCCTCATTGAATGTTCAACAAAACCAAAAAACACCTGGCCATCCAAATGCTTGCCTCGCTTGAACCCCGCAAGCTGACGGAGCTTTCCGAAAACAGGGCCTTAAAGACATTTCACCGCGCCGCAGCCAAAATCCCTGCCTACACGGAATTCCTGACACAAAACCGCACATCCCCTTCTTCTGTCAGGTCCATCGATGACTTCAAGAGCCTAGTGCCTTTAACGGATAAAGAAAAAACATTCAAGATGCATACGCCGGCCATCGAAAAACTCTGCCTGCAGGGACAGCTCAAAGACGTCCAGGCCATCGTCTCGAGCTCCGGCTACACCGGTTATTTTTCCTATGGTCTCAACACCGCCAAAGAGATCAAAAAATCCCAGGAAGCTATTGATTTTGTGCTCGATTACGTGTTCGAAGTCAGGAGCAAATCGACGCTGCTCGTCAACGGCCTGCCGATGGGCGTCAAGATCCACTCAAGCCTCGTGACTGTGGTCGACACCAGCGTGCGCGCAGACATTATCATCGGCATCATCAAAACCTTTGCCCGCTGTTTTGATCAGGTGATCCTTGTGGGTGAGAATTCCTTTGTCAAGAAAGTCTTGGAAGACGGGCTTGAGGCAGGCGTCAACTGGAAAAAAACAAAGATGAACCTGGTGTTGGGAGAAGAAATCCTTCCGGAAAACCTACGCACGTATTTTGCCGATATCCTGGGCATCAATCCGGATGATGCCAGCGCCCCGGGCATAATCGGCTCCTCCTTTGGTGTCGCTGAAATCGGACTCAATGTCTTCTACGAAACCAGAGAGCTCATCCGCATCCGCCGCCTGATGCTGCGCGACAAGAAACTCCGGGAAAAACTCATCGGCCACGACACGGAAAATCTGCCGGCTTTATTTCATTACAACCCCATACGTGTCTTTGTGGAAGAAGTGCCCAATGACAGGAAACTTTCAGACATGGTCCTGACCAACCTGGAAGAAGACACTAATATCCCCCTGGTGCGCTACAACATCAAAGACGAAGGCATCACAATTTCGTTCAACCACCTCAAGGAAGCCCTTTTTGCTCTCGGCTACAGCGACTACACCCCGCGCATCCGCCTGCCCCTGGTCGCCATCTGGGGCAGAAACAAACTCCTCGTGGACGAAGGCTTTTATCTGCGGCCGGAGTTCATCAAGGAACTGCTCTATCAGGACAAAACCATTGCCTGCGGCATCACAGGCAACTTCCGGATTTCCAAAAGCAAGGCAGGCCTTCGCATCGAGATCCAGACCAAAGAAAACCATTCAGGCCTCGATGAAGACCTGGAAAACAGGATCCGTATCCTCCTTTTAGACCATATCCCGGCCAAGGCCGAGATCATCGTCTACCCCTACCGCGACTTCCCCTACGGCATGGAACTGAATTACGAAAAAAAGTTCCGGTATATCGAATAAGATTTGACACACATTTGTGTGGTGTGTATAATTATTCCCGCAAACTAGTTTTCCCGCGTATTCGAATCTTACCCTACTTTTATCCCGCAAGTTTCGAATAATTCCTAATCTTATAAAAAAGACTTACTATAAAGAGTCAACATAAATTTTAGTACTGCTGGACCACTGGTAGTTTGG
>JAZDLY010000069.1:0-4933 GCA_043801485.1 Candidatus Omnitrophota bacterium
TCGGCTTATGCCTCCATAAGTTATGGCCTCATTTAAATAGCGTATATGTGATCACGAACGACGCAAACACAATCGAGACCATGGACATCAATTTGATCAGGATGTTCAACGACGGGCCGGAGGTGTCCTTGAACGGATCCCCGACGGTGTCGCCGACCACCGCAGCCTTGTGCGCGTAAGAACCTTTGCCGCCGTGATGACCTTCTTCGATATATTTCTTGGCATTATCCCAGCTGCCGCCGGAATTGGCCATCATGATGGCCAGAACAAACCCGGTTACCGTAGCACCGATCAAAAGGCCTGCCTGGGCTTCGAGGCCGCTGAGCAATCCCACCACCACCGGTGAAGCGATGGCTAATAAAGACGGCAGGATCATTTCTTTCTGTGCTGCTTTGGTTGCAATCATCACACATCCGGCATAATCCGGCTTGGCCTTGCCTTCCATAAGACCAATGATTTCCTTGAACTGGCGCCGCACTTCCATAACGATTTTCGAGGCTGCCCTGCCCACGGCCTCCATGGTCAAGGCGCAGAACGCAAACGGCAGCATGCCGCCGATCAACAATCCGACGAGAACGCGCGGATTTAACAAAGACAAATCCAGTGTTTTTCCCGCAAGAGCGATCTGATCGTTGAAGGCCGCGATCAAAGCCAAGGCCGTCAAAGCGGCTGAGCCGATGGCAAACCCCTTGCCGGTTGCAGCTGTCGTATTTCCCAGGGCATCCAACGCATCTGTCCTTTTGCGCACGATAGGGTCTAATTTAGCCATCTCGGCATTGCCGCCGGCATTGTCCGCAATCGGACCATAGGCATCGGTCGCAAGTGTAATGCCAAGCGTTGAAAGCATGCCTACCGCCGCAATCGCCACACCGTACAAACCGGCATTATAATTCTGGGCTCCGCCGGCCAGATAATAGCTGGCCAAAACGGCGATACAGACCACGATGATCGGAATCGCCGTGGACAACATGCCTACGCCCATGCCGGCAATAATCACCGTTGCCGGGCCTGTCAAAGACGCATCTGCCACGCGGCGCGTCGGCGCATAACCGCTGGACGTAAAAAACTCGGTCGAGATCCCCAACAGCACCCCTGCCACAAGACCCGAAACAATGGCCCAGTAAACACCCATGTGCTGGACCCCTAAGGTAAATCTCACCAAGGGATAGGCGGCGATCAAAATGAGAAATGCGCTGATAAAAATGCCTTTGCGCAACGCCAATAGCAACACATTTTGTGTTGCCTCTTCTTTGCTGCGGACAAAAAATGTTCCGATAATAGATGCCAGAACGCCGACCGCTGCCATCACCATGGGCACGGTCACGCCGGCCACTCCCAGGCCCGCCGCAACGCCCAAAGCGCTTGTGGCAACGATGGACCCCACATAGGATTCATAAAGGTCCGCACCCATGCCTGCCACGTCTCCGACATTGTCACCGACGTTGTCGGCGATGACCGCCGGGTTGCGCGGATCATCTTCCGGAATTCCTGCTTCTATTTTTCCGACAAGATCCGCACCCACGTCCGCAGCTTTTGTAAAAATACCGCCGCCGACCCTGGCAAAAAGCGCCTGGGAACTGGCACCCATGCCGAAACACAGCATGGTCGAGGTGATGGCCGTGATTTTATCCAAGCCGATGGGCAAAGGGTGGCTGGCATACCACCAGTCCAGGAAAAAATACCAGATGCTTAAATCCAAAAGGCCAAAACCAACCACCAAAAAACCCATGACCGCGCCGCCGGAAAAAGCCACACGCAGACCGGCATTCAGGCTTTTTTGGGCCGCATAGGTCGTGCGGGCGCTGGTATTGGTTGCCATCTTCATGCCCAAATAACCGCACACCCCGGAGAATAGACCACCGGTCAAAAATGCATAAGGCACAGCCGCAGGCAGATGTTCGGAGCGCACAAGAAACAAAAGAATCACAAAAACAATCAAAAAATAAAGACCGACAATGCTGTACTGACGCTTCAGATAGGCTGCAGCGCCATCTTTAACCGCCTGGGCGATTTCTCTCATCAGCGGCGTGCCCTCGTCTTTTTTCATGATGGACATGGCCAGATACGCCGCAAAGGCCAAGGCCAGAAGCGAGCCCGCCGGTGCTAAAAACAACAGATTAAACATACTTGCTCCCCCTTATAAAATTAACGTAAGCCCCTAATATAATACAAAGGTTTGGGTTTGACAAGGATTTTTGGAAAACGGCAGGAATGCGTTAATGATACAAATGGGACAGTCCACTTTGTATCATTAAGGTGTTCAGCGGCGGTCATCCAGGCCCTTCTTTAGAATCTTGCGAAAACAAAAAACGGCCAATCCTAAAATACAGGCCCACGAAACAATCATCAAAATCCAACCACCGAGGCTCATGATATCTTCCGTCCCATCTTAATGCAACAAAAGGGTCTGTCCCTTTTGTTGCATTAACTCCTATAAATAAACAAGGTCTTCGGGATGCTCCAGGGCCAAAAAGAGCAAGATGTATTCTTTAAGGTGACGCGTCAACAGGAAATTATTCCGGATGTGCTCGCGGCCGTTTTCTCCTAACTTTTTCGCGTAGGCAGGGCTGCCCAAAAGCTGCTTGATGGCAAAGGCCGCGCCGTCCACAGAATGGCACAGGAGACCCGAATACTTATGCTTGACCTGCAGGGAAATCCCGCCGACATCCGATGCCACGACGGGTTTGCCCTTCCACAGGGCCTCTGAGACCGTCAGTCCAAATCCTTCTTTGAGCGATTTCTGCAAAATGATGGTAGAAGCCCTCTGCAGGGCATTGATGGTCACGTCGTCCTGCGGAAGAAGCAAAATATGGATGTCCGGATCGGCTTTGGCCCGCTCTTTAACCTCTTCGAATACCTGAACCCCTTCCGGGTCGTCGCTGGCCCCTCCGCCGGCCAAGATCAGCTGGCAGTCGGTGTATTTTTTGACTTTCAAAAAGGCCTCGATGACGCCGACAGGATCTTTGAGCCGGTCAAAGCGGGAAATCTGTGTGATGATGGGCTTGTCCTGGGCAATGCCGTATTTTTCCAAAACGCCATCAATCACCTCCTGAGGCAATTCTTTGTTTTTATCACTCAAAGGATCGATGGAGGGCGAGACCAAAAATTGCCGGATGGAAAGCTCTTGTGAAAAGGCCGGCGCCGAGAAGATCGCCGCGTCATAACGATTGATGTAATTTTTCAAAAATTGCCAGACGTCGTGGTGAGGATCGGAAACATCGATGTGACAGCGCCAGATCCATTTGTTGTCTTTGCGTTTTTCAATGAGGCCGATGGGCTGGGGATCGTGCACAAATATCACGTCGCCGCAAATCTGCACTTCTTCGACGTTCTGACGCGTCGTCTCCATGAAGATCTCAAAATCCCGCTCGCCGATGTCGTCTTTGCGGCCGTGCAGGACGTTGTGAAATTTTTTGGTCACGCTGTAGAAATCCGGGCCTCCCTTAATCAGGTCCCAGCGTGTGTCCACGCCGAGTTCGCGCAACAGGGGCACCATGCGGTTGAGAATCTCCGCCACACCACCCCCCACGGAAGTAGAATTGATGTGCTGGATGATTTTCCCTTGGAGCTTCTCTGCAATCAGCTTCAGGTCATCGATCACAAACTGCCCGACAATAGGAACATATTCTTCGAGTCTAGCCATGTTATTTGGCTCCTTTTAATCGACGCTCGATGGCCTTGATCAGTGTTGCGCGAAGATCTTCTAAGGTGCACGTGTAAGGGTCAACTCTGGCAATCTGGTCGGCCAATGATTTGTCTCCGATGGAAGTTTCGATCCAGTGGGAAAAGTCATTGGTCTTTTTTTCCAGCCTCAGCCGCGCTTCAAAAATATGGAAGTAAATGGAATCGATCGTAATTTTCTTTAACACTTCGCAGAATTCCGCCAGGTCATGGACCTCGTGGGGCGTGGGCAGGACAAAACTCAAAGATTTAATGAAATGAAATTCCTGACTTTCTCCGGCAAACCTCATCTGGACGGACGTATGGGTCTTCAAATAACTTTCGATCGTCGCGATGAGGTTTTCGCGCAGCTCGCGCAGACTTGCAAACTGGACCGTATCAATGCTGGCCAGCCGTTCGCCAAGTTCGTCGTCGCCCAAAATCGCCGAAACCCAATAGGCAAAATCATTGGGCGGCTCCGGCGAAAGGAACTGGTGCTGCTGCAGGAAGCGGTGCGTGTGATGATAAATGCAGGATCCGGGCACAGTCTTCAGGCCCCCCAAGAGCTCGGCGATGTTGGAAGCCCTCAGGCCCGTTAACTCCGTCAGATTCAGACGCGTGTAGAACCGGAAGGAATCTTTGGCTTTGGTTATGGTCGGTTTCTCAGCCATGGACAACCTCCAATAGTTTTTTCAAAAACACATAAACCTCGCGGTGATTCTTGAGATAAAATTTCGCATGCGAGTTTTTCGTTTTCCCAACAACGATCCCCACCCCCCGCTTGCGCAAGACAGCGAACGCCGCCTCATCCGTGGTGTCATCCCCCACATAAACACCCAGGCACGGTCCTTTGTATGAAAGAACGTTTTTTTGATTCAGCAGCCAGGTCACGACCGCGCCTTTATCCCAGTCAACGGGCGGCCTGATTTCAAAAACTTTTTTGCCGCGGGTCACCTTGACCTTTTTAGCCACGACAGGCGACCGGAGAACATCATCAAATGCCTTTTTGATCTCCGGAATACAGCGCTGTGACGCCTAGCGGTAGTGAAGACTCAGCGTTAAGACTTTATCTTCAACAAACACGCCTTTAACACTCTCTGTGTTTTCTGTCAACCGTTTGCGCAGTTTTCTTAGAACCTGCCGAAAGTCCCGCGGCAATACGCGCGGAGACCGCAAACCCGCTCCCTCTACCTCCAGGCCATGATTGCCGACATAAACAATACCTTCCAGGCGCACCATGCTTTTGATGTTGGCAAGTGACCTGCCGCTGACG
>JAZDLY010000072.1:0-3462 GCA_043801485.1 Candidatus Omnitrophota bacterium
TCTCCTTTTCCAGCCTCAAGCTAACTACCAGGGAAACGGCGTTTCTGATTGATGAAACCCTCTATCGGGCCCTGACGCAGAAATTGTACGGCTCAAAATTGAAGGCCGGCGCATTTAAAGATATTAAGGGGGTCGAGCACATCGATAAAGTGATTGTGGTTGATCAGTCTCCCATTGGGCGGACGCCGCGTTCCAATCCGGCGACCTACACGGGTGTTTTTTCATTTATCCGCGATATCTTTGCCCGTCTGCCCGAGGCCAGGGCTCGCGGGTATAAACCAGGACGCTTCAGTTTCAACGTGAAGGGCGGACGGTGCGAGTCTTGCGGCGGGGATGGCATCAAAAAAATCGAGATGCATTTTCTTCCGGATGTCTATGTGAAATGCGAAGTTTGCAAAGGAAACAGATTTAACGAGGCGACTCTGGCCATCAAATACAAAGGCAAATCGATTGCCGAGGTTCTGGAGATGCCGGTGGAAGCTGCTTTGAGTTTATTTGAGCCCATTCCGTCCATCAAGCACACCCTGCAGACTCTTACGGACGTCGGGCTTGGGTATATCCACCTTGGCCAACCGGCGACGACGCTGTCCGGAGGTGAGGCCCAGCGCGTGAAACTGGCCAGCGAGCTCTGCAAGCGCTCCACCGGAAAGACATTTTATATCCTGGACGAACCGACCACGGGTCTGCATTTTGCCGATGCGGAAAAACTCTTAAATGTTCTTCAGCGCCTAGTGGGGCTGGGCAATACGGTTCTGGTTGTTGAGCACAACCTGGATGTGGTAAAATGCGCTGATTACTGTATTGACCTGGGGCCAGAGGGAGGCGACCGCGGGGGCCGGGTTGTTGCCCATGGCCATCCCGAAGAGATCGCCCGCATCAAGGGATCCTATACCGGCCAGTATTTATCTAAAATGCTAAAGCAATGAACAAACTAAAAAAGCCAAAAATTTTATTCCTTTTATTCATCGCATTCTTCTTCGTTCAAAGCGGTTCGGCGGCCGATCTGAACAAAAAAGAAGAAGATGCTTTTTATGTTGCGGCCAAGGCTTATGAGGATGGTTTTTACGATACCGCATTGAATCTTTTCGACCGTTTCGTGAAAACGTATATGGACAGCGACAGGAGGCTGGAGGCACAGGTTTATGTCGGTCAATGTTACTTTGCCCAGGAAAAATACATCAAGGCCCTTGATCAGTTCGAATCGTTGTTGAAGATGCCTGAAGCTGAACCTCTGCGGGACAAGATTTATTTCTGGCTGGGGGAAGTTTATGCCAAGGGCCGGGCCTATAGCCAGGCCGAGGATTTCTATCAGCAACTTATCAGCCGCTACAAAAATTCTTCTTATTGCTTGGCGGCCACGAAGTCATTAGCGCAGACACAATTGAGCGATCAAAAATTCCAAGAGGCCGCTGCGACATATCGCAGCCTGCTTTCGGAAACAAAAGATTTGGCCGTCGCCGAAGAGGCCTGGCTTGGCATCTGCGAGGCTCTTTATCGCCTGCGGGATTACACGCAGCTCCAGAAAGAAATCGAAAATTTTATTTCGACCTATCCTGACTCTGGGCAGGTGGCCCGCGCTTATTTATTTTTGGCGGAGGCCAATTTTTATCTCGGTCGATTCGATGAAGCCATCAAGGCCTATCAGGAGGCCCAGCGTCAATCGAGAGAAGAGGAACAGACAGCGCAGGCCAAGATCGGCCTGGGCTGGTCCTGGCTTAAGCTCAAGAACTATCCCGAGGCGCAGAAGATTTTTGATGAATTCCCAGACGAGACTTCTCTGGCGGTTCTTTTGGGCCGGGCTGTGCTTAAGAGCGGGCTTGGAGAATACGAGCAATCCTTGCCTTTTTTTGACCGCGTGATAGAAGCACAGAAGGGGGCAGAATACGCGCCGCTGGCCTATTTCGGCAAGGCCGAAGTCCTGTATCATTTGGAACGATTCGAAGAGGCGATCACCGCCTATCGCGTGGCCATGGATGCCCTCAAAGCCGCCTCCAGCCTTTACGCGGATACCAGAGAATTGACAGATCGCATCCGTTATGGTCTGGCCTGGGCTTATCTTAAAATCGGGGATTTTCGTTCGGCCCAGGAGGAATTCCAGAGGGTGGCGACCCTGACGCAGGATAAGATTTTTAAAATCAGCGCGATGTGTCAGATTGGGGATGTGTATCAGGACGCCGGTGACTACAAAAAGGCGCTGGAGACGTATCAAAGTTTCCTCAAGGAATACCCGGACACTGTTTATCACGATTATGTCCAGTACCAGATCGGCGTGACCTTTTTGAAGATGAGCGATTTGGACGCCGCCATCCTCGCCTTCCGGCAGTTGCTAAAGGATTCTCCGTCGACAAAATTAGCGGATGACGCCAATTATTTTCTGGGCATTGTCTATTTTCAGAAGGGCGACTTTGCTGCGGCCAAAATGCAGTTCGGTAAATTTTTAGACCATTTTAAAGATTCGCCGTATCGGCCGCAGGCTGTTTTTTTGCTGGGCGAAAGCCTTATGAATCTTTCGGAATTTAAGGCAGCCCTTGAGGCGTTTGAAGCCGTCCGGAAAGAATTTGCCGATCAGGAAACCCTGCGTCAGAAGGCCGAGTATGAGATTGCCAACGCTTTCGCCCAAATGGGCCAGGAGGCTGAAGCCAACAAAAGGCTGGCTGATTTTATCACGCGATATCCGGATTCCCAGCTTTCACCGGATATTCTTTTCTGGCTGGGCGAGCATTTTCGGAATAAAAAAGATTTTCTCAATGCGCAAAAGTATTTCGAGCGATTGATCCGCAACTATCCACACCATGAAACCAGGGGCGATGCCTTTTTAGAAATGGGGCTCATGAACCTCAAAGAGGAGAAGACCGACGCAGCCCTTCGGAATTTTCAACAAGCCGCCGAAGCCGGCCGGGGCGAAACAGAATCCAGGGCTTTGCTTTTTTGCGGCGATGTCTATGTTTTGAAGGGCGATTTCCCTCAGGCCCTGGATCAATACCGGCGCCTCGCCGAGGAGCGCAGCGTCTGGTCCAAAACGGCTCTTGTCAAGATGGCTTCTGTTTTGCGTCAACAGAAGAGGTTTAAAGATGCAGCCGCGGCGTATGAGCAGGCGCTCTCGCGCGAGGGGTCGGGCGAAGGGTCGGAGGAGAACGCTGCCATTCAATTTCAATTGGCTCAGATGTTCGAAGAGGAGGGCCTGCTTCAAGAGGCGCTTGAGGCTTACATGAAAACATCTTATCTTTATCCGAATGAAACGTCGTGGGTGGTTAAGGCCCTTTTCCATGTGGCGCAAATTTATGAGCAAAAAGAGGCTTGGGCTGAGTCCAGGGCCATTTTGGAAAAAATAGCCGGCATGCCTGTGTCTGAGGCCAAATACGCAAAAGAAAAACTCGCTACGATACCGGTAAAATAATAACAGGGGTGATGGATGCTTTCCAAAAGCTTAAAAATGCTTTTTCTCTTGTTCAGTGGTGGTCT
>JAZDLY010000124.1:0-7579 GCA_043801485.1 Candidatus Omnitrophota bacterium
AAGCCGGCAGCATAGCGATTTTGAATTCGTCGATCAGCTTCTTGGCCGCAGGGTCATCTTCCACAAGATATCGCACCTGCGGATTACAGAAATTCTTTTTCAGATTTTCCAGAACATCATCAATGCGGCAGGTGCCGCAGACCGTCTTTTTCCACAAGGCTCACGGAGCCAAACGACGGACTGCCGTTGATCACAACATCAACCCCCTTGACGATCTTCAGAAGTTCCTCGTCTTCGGCCGGGGACAAAGCACTCAAAAGAACAATGATCCGAGCCCCTTTCTTTTTTAATTCGGAAATCCTCTGATCCAAAACTTGTTTCGGGACCTGCCAACCCAAGGCCCCCTTGGATGTCACAAGACTGTCCGTCAAGCCCAAAATCCCAACTTTGAGCCCATTGAGATCTTTAACCACATAGGTCCGTTTAAACCCCTCCAAATTAGAACTCACAAACGGCATGTCGCCAAAACGCGCCAAAAATTCACCACCAAACGCGTATTCCTGACTAGAAACCAACAGAGCGTCATAATCCATTTTTTTGAGGGTGCGCAGATAAATTTCCGTGCGGAGTCCATCCATCTCGGCATTGACGCGATACTGGTCTGCCTCGCCCGAAGCAAAGCTGAAACCGGCTTCAAGCACAAGAACGCGCTCGCTGCTGGAGCGTGCCTTTTTGATCGCAGTCGCCCGGCGCGCCAAACCGCCTTCCGGATCATGAGGACACTTGCACGGATAAAGCGCCGAATAGGCCTGTCCCGTAAAAATAATTTTTAATTCCTGAGGACCAGCATCCTTGGCAAAAACACAAAAAGCCCCCAATAACCCCACGAATAAAAAAAGACCGCATGCCGTTATTCTCTTTTTTATTTTGCTCAGAATGTTCATGGATGCCCTCTATCTGTTACCTGTCAACCAATCACAGCTGAACTGTTTTTGCTGAAAGAATGTGTTTTAATCCTTTGACCTTTTCCAAAATTTCTGCTGAAAGACAACTGTCTACATTCAAGACCGTCATGGCCCGCCCCCCCTGCTTCTCGCGGCCGAACGACATGGCGGCAATGTTGATGTTGTATTGGCCCAGCAATGTTCCCAGCCCGCCGATGATGCCGGGCTTGTCCCAATTCTGTATCAGGAGCATGCACCCCATCGGAATCGCCTCGACGAAGAATTCATCGATCTTGACGATCCGAGGCTCGGTTTTAGTAAAGAGTGTGCCTGCCACGCGGTGGGACTCTTTGTTGGTTTTGACCTCCAGCGTGATCAGGGTCACGAATTCTTCCGACTGCATGGACTTGGCTTCTGTCACGCGCACGCCCCGCTCTTTGGCCAGCGACATGGAATTGATAAAATTCACCGTATCCTGCAGCACCGGCGAAAGCAACCCTTTCATCAGGGCCATGTTCAAAGGGGTCGTGTCGTGTTTGACGATATCCCCGCAATAAGAAATGTTCACCTCGCTGATGGCCCCTTCGCAGATCTGGCTGGTAAAACAACCCAGTTTTTCGCAAAGATTAATGTAGGGCTGCAGCACGTGATATGTCTCTGGGTCGACCGAAGGATAATTGGCTGCGTTGCGGATGCCCTTGCCCAGGAGCGCATCGCTGATCTGGTGGGCGATCTCGATGGCGACATTCACCTGTGCCTCTTCAGTCGAGGCGCCCAAATGAGGTGTTAGGACGACGTTGGCGAACTTGGCCAAAGGCAGCTCCTTGGGCGGCTCTTCCGTGTAAACATCAAAGGCCGCACCCGCGATTTTTCCGGATTCCAAAGCGCGTGCCAGAGCTCCCTCATCGATGATTCCACCACGCGCGCAATTGACCAAGCGCACGCCCGGCTTCATCAACTCAAGCTGCTTGGCGGAAATCATATGCTTTGTTTCGTCCGTCAAAGGAACGTGCACGGTGATGTAATCCGCCTGACGGTAGATCTCTTCTAAGGTCAGGAGTTCCACGCCCATCTGATCGGCGACTTCCCGCGTCAAATAGGGGTCATAGGCCTTCACGCGCATGCCGAACGCCAGACATCGCTTGGCCACCTCTGTCCCAATGCGGCCCAAACCGATAATGCCGATGGTCTTGTTGTAAAGCTCGGTGCCCATAAAATCCTTGCGGCGCCATTCTTTATTTTTCATAGACAGGTCGGCCGTGGGAATATTGCGCGAAAGAGCCAAAATGAGCGACATCGTGTGTTCGGCCGTGGAAATCGTATTTCCGCCGGGCGTATTCATGACAATGATGCCTTTGGCGGTTGCCGCTCTTAGATCCACGTTGTCCAAACCCACACCGGCACGGCCGATGAGTTTTAGCTTAGTTCCCGCCTCAATGACCTCCGCCGTCACCTTGGTGGCGCTGCGCACCACAAGCGCATCGTATTCACCGATGATTTCTTTTAGCTCGGCGGGCTCAAGCCCCGTCTTGACATCCACCATAAATTCTTTTGAGTTTTTGAGAACGCTCAAACCCTCGTCCGACAAAGAATCGCTGACCAGAATTTTGAACATGTTTGTCTCCTTAATTTATCTTAACAAAACTTCCTGAGCAGCCTTGACCCCTGCGCCAAGCTCGAAGTTGTAGCCCATTTTTTTTAAGACTTTTTCCAGACAAGAAATCCCCGCGATGATGTCGAACTCGCCAATGTAGCCCATGTGGGCGATGCGGAAGATCTTTCCCTTCATCTCGCTCTGCCCGCCGGCGATCGCAACCCCGTATTCATCGCGCATTGTCTTGACGAGTTTTTCACCGTCCACGCCCTGCGGGGCCTTGACGGCCGTGAGCGCATCCGAGGAAACATCAGACGCAAACAATTCCAGGCCCAACGCCAGCATGGCTGCCCGCGTGGCCTCAGCCAGCTTTTTGTGCCGCTTGAAAATATTTTCCAGACCGTCGGAAAGCATCGTCTTCAAGACCTCGTTGAGCGCCACGACCAGACCTATGGCCGGCGTAAAAGGCGTGTCGGTCTTATCCAGTGCCTTTTTGGCGGTCTTTAAATCAAAATAATATTTGGGACATTGCGCCGCCTCCACCAGCTTCCAGGCCTTTTTGCTCACGCTGATAAACGCCAGACCCGGCGGCAGCATGAATCCTTTTTGAGAACCGCTCACCGCAACATCAACACCCCACTCATCCATTTTGAATTCAACGGCGCCCAGGCCGCTCACGGCGTCCACCGCCAAAACAGTCTGAGTCTCTGCCACGACCGCGCCCAATCCCTTCATATCAAAAGCAACACCTGTCGAGGTTTCGCACAGGGTCGCAAAAACAACCTTAATGGTTGGATCTTTCTTTAGGTACTCTTTCAAAACCGCAGGATCCAGCGCCTGCCCCCATGGCACCTTGATGACTTCGGCTTTAATGCCATAAGCCTCGCAGAGCTCTGTCCAGCGCTCGCCGAATTTTCCGCCTTCAATCACAAGGGCCTTCTCGCCCCAAGACAACAAATTCACAACAGCGGCCTCCATGGCCCCCGTCCCGGATGAAGCTAAAATAAAGACATCATTTTTCGTCTGAAAAACGTTTTTGAGATTTTCCGTGGCTTCTTTAAGAATGCTCTGAAATTGCGGCGTTCTGTGATGGATGATGGGCCGCGAAAGCGCTTCGCAGACTTCCGGCGGAAGCGGTGTCGGCCCCGGCGTCAAAAGATAATTCTTCTTCATGGAATTGCCCTCTCTTTTGTATGAACACCTGAGATATTTCCTTGTTCGCTAACGCTCACAAGGACTCCCGCTAACGCGGGATTTCGCTAGTACACCTTCGGTGTAAAATTGTGCTCAATTCGTTAAAACGAAACATTAAGGTGCTCGTTTTGCTAAATTGACTTGGCGGCAATCACTTCGTCGATCAGGCCGTAGGCCTGGGCCTCTTGCGCCGACATGAAAAAATCGCGGTCAGAATCTTTTTTGATTTTTTCCAAGGATTGCCCGGTGTGTTTTGTTAAAATCTGTTCCAGCATCGCCCGCAGGCGCAGGATTTCGTTGGCCTGGATGGAAATATCCGCAGCCGCGCCCTGCACGCCGCCCCACGGCTGATGAATCATGATCCGCGAATTCGGTAAGGCATATCTTTTGCCCTTTTTGCCGGCGGCCAAAAGCAAAGCGCCCATGCTTGTCGCTTGACCCACACAGTAGGTCGCGACATCGCATTTGACAAACTGCATGGTGTCGTAGATCGCCAGGCCGCTGGTCACATGGCCGCCCGGTGTGTTGATGTAAATGTTGATGTCTTTGTTGACGTCCTCCATCTGCAAAAACAAAAGCTGTGCAATGACGAGATTGGCGATATTGTCGTCGATGGGCGTGCCGACAAAGATAATTCTGTCTTTCAAGAGTCTTGAGTAAATGTCGTAGGCGCGCTCGGCGCGGCCGGTCTGCTCAATCACCATCGGTACCAAGGTCTGTGCTTTAGTCATCTCACCCTCCCTAATGTATGAACACCTGAAATGTTTCCTTGTTCGCTAAAGCTCACAAGGACTCCCGCTAACGCGGGATTTCGCTAGTACACCTTCGGTGTAAAATTGTGCTCAATTCGCTAAAACGAAACATTAAGGTGCTTGTGTTGAAGACTCTCATGTCCATTGTGCTTCGGCGAATAAAAGCTCAACCACGCGATTGGCCATGTGGTCGTCTGACTTGATCTGTTCAAGCTTGGCAATCTTTTCTAAAATCAAAAAGACCTTCACCTGTTCTTCGGCTTCGGTCTTGAATTTTGGCTCAAACTCCTTAAGCCTCTCCTTGATCTTCTCTTCGGGGATTCCGTAGTTGGCCATCTGATATTCGGCCTGATGATGAAGTTCATGCGCACGGCGCTCCACCAACGACACGGGAACGCCAAAATTGCTCTGCTGGACCAACTGCTGAATCAAATCCCGCTCAAGTCTGGCCCGCTCCTCATTTTCTTTTTGCAGATATTTTTGCTTGGTGAGACAATCCACAAACTCCTCTTTGCTGCGGTAACCCAGGCTTTTGGCCAGGCGCTCCTCGGTTGTGTCCTTGTCCCGCGCCTCCAGAAGTTTCTTGACCTGATCGTCGATTTCCGAAGCCTCGACGTTAATCTCACTTTTCTTGATCTTCAGACCCTTGTATTGTTTGATTTTAATGTCGGGTTTGACTTCCACCTGGGCCTTGTAAGAAAGAAGCTCTTGGTCAAATTTGACATCCGAGATTTCCGGCACATCGACGACGTCGATGGCCTCTTCTTTAAGAGTGGCCTGATAGGATTCGGTGATCAGGTGCTTCAAGACCTCTTCACGGGCCTCTTTGGCATGATGCTGTTCGACCACATGGCGCGGCGCCTTGCCGGGCCGAAAACCCGGGATTTTGGCCTCCTGACCAATTTTTGTGTAGATCTCGTCAAACTTTTTGGTGATCGCATCTTTGGCAATCTCGATATCGAGGACGACTTTGTTGCCTTGTGACTTCTTGGATGTGACTTTCATGAACTTGACTCCTTCGTTCGATGTTTTAACTTAAAACGCAACTTACATCCGGAACTTCGCCCCTAAATAGATCTCCCGCGCTTTGGGGTCGTTGATCAAATCGCTCGCCGAACCATGGATCAAAATTTTTCCGTTGGCAATCAAATACGCGCGGTCTGTAATCGAAAGCGTCTCGCGCACGTTGTGGTCTGTCAATAACACCCCTAAGCCTTTCTGCTTGAGGTCACGGATAATCTGCTGGGCATCCGCGACCACAATCGGATCAATGCCTGAAAACGGCTCATCCAAAAGGATAAACGACGGATTCGTGACGAGGGCGCGCGTAATCTCCAGCCGCCTGCGCTCGCCCCCCGATAAGGTGTAAGCCTTGTGTTTTTTCAGGTGCGCGATCTTGAGCTCTTCGAGCAAATTGTTGAGCCTTTTTTTCCGCTCGCGATAGGAAATCGGCAAAGTTTCCAGGACCGCCATGATGTTTTCACCAACGCTCAATTTGCGAAACACAGAGCTCTCCTGAGCCAAATAACCGATGCCAAAATGCGACCGCTCATGAATCGGCAACCGGGTGATGTCGTTGTTGTCAAAGATAATTCGCCCGGATTCCGGCGGGATGATCCCGACAATCATGTAAAAGCTTGTTGTTTTGCCGGCGCCGTTGGGACCCAGCAAACCCACGATTTCGCCGCGCTTGACCTCCAGGTCAATGCCGTCGACCACCCGGCGCTGGTGATAACTCTTGACCAGCCCTTTGGCCTCAAGGAGATACATCAAAGCCCTCCTCGGTGTAAATCACCAGCTGCGGCTTGCCGCTCAAAACCATCCTCTTGTCGGCGGCCGTAAAAACCGCCCGCTCGCTCAGCGACGTGTTTTCATCGCGGACGATCTTGACGTGGCCTTCGGCCTCCATCTTATCGATCTGCTTGGTGTCCGTGCCAAAATAAACCGTCATTTTATCGGCATACATCGTACCTTGCGTCGGATCACCTTGGACTTTCACATTGATATTAAAAATAGCAAAATTCTTTTCGTAATCCAGCTCCATCGGACCGTCGCAGGTCACATTGATCTTGCTCTTTGCGCCTGTATTCAGGATGGATTCACTGTCTTTGTTTTCGAGGTCGATTGTCAACAGAACGTCTTTTTCAAGTTTAGCCACTTTGAAGTCCGGCTTGGCCTCCAACCCTGTGGCCACGGCTGTCATGTTGTTTTTATTGATATTGACTTTGTCATCGGTCGTGATCAACTGTTCTTTCTGAGACCAATCCAAAGAGTCCGTGCTCAAGGTTGCGCCCTGGTCCGTGGTGGCCCGGACATTGTTTTCAAGCCGCATGACACCGGACCGCTTGTCAAAGCGACCGTTGTCAGCCGTCAGGGTCATGTTTTCTTTATCCCCGTAGAGATGCGCGGTGATGTCGGAAATCGCCACCTCGTTATCCACCATGTCCATGGACGCGCCCTCGACCTCCCAGGTCTTCTGCCCCCTGGCGCCGTATCCGGCAATGTTAAAATCCTGCATCTGTTGCAGTTCTGATGATGACGGATCCGCGGTTGTGTCCCCAAACGCAGGTGCACCAATCACCAGAAACGCCAAAAAGGCCAACCAAAGCAAGACCATATTATTGTTAAAAGATGTCCTCATGTCAAGGGTAGATTGGGGAGCGCTACTGATAGATTTCCAGGGCTTTTTTCCAAAGGCCTTTGGATTTCAAAATCAACTCGGCGACTTCACGCACAGCGCCGCGGCCACCATGCTTTTTCGTCACATAGAGCGCGACGCGCTTGATTTCAAAACACGCGTTGGCTGTTGCAATCGGAGCGCCTGCGCGTTTCAAGACACACAAATCCACGAGGTCATCTCCCACAAAACAGACCTCTTTGTCGTCGAGTGCGTACTTTTTCAAGATCTTCTCATACACCCTGGTCTTCGGCAGGATGTTTTCATAAACCGCCTCCACGCGCATATCTTTGGCCCTCGGCCGGATAGAGGCAGAGCCTTTAGCGGTGATCAAAATGGTTTTGACCCCCATGCGGCCCAGAAGGTAAACACCCAGGCCGTCATGAACATCATAAAATTTAGAATCCGATCCCTCAGAGTCGTAAATAATGCGGCCGTCTGTCAAAACGCCGTCGACATCCAAAAGAAGAATTTTGAT
>JAZDLY010000119.1:0-8863 GCA_043801485.1 Candidatus Omnitrophota bacterium
GTCACCCGGAATGCCCTGGTTTTCATCGCCATGATGACGCGTTTAGGGGAAAGGAATTTTTCCGATTTTTCGCTGTCCCGCCTCGTTGAGATATTCCTTTACGATCATCCCCCCATTGCCAAACGGATCCAGTTGGCTCGCGCAACCATGAGCCCGTCGGGAGAACATGCGATTTAAAAAACTACAACCCAAAACAGAGAAACGGCGTTATAGAAGGCTGGATCACATCTGCCCCGTAGAGTTTCAGTGCCTGAACCCTCACCGGTCGTTTATCTCGGGATGGTATCAGGCCTTCACTCAGGATGTCAGCGACGGAGGCATGTGCCTGACTGTCAACCACGTGCATCCTAAGGACCTGGATTGTTTTCAGGAGTCGGATTCACAGCTTGTTCTTCACATCCATGTTCCGGCAGCGGCTGGGGGCTTGCGCGCCACGGCGCGCGTGGCGTGGTTGAAGAAAATAAAAGGCGCGCCGGAGTCCCAATATGTCTTAGGCGTTGCCTATGAGGACATCGAGCCCAAGGTCCGGCTGCGGATTTCGCGCTATTGCCTTCAGCGTCAATATTTCAGAGTTGCGGCCACGCTCTTTACCGTCTTTTTGGCCGCGGGCCTGCTGGTTGAAGGGGCGCGCAACATTCAGCTGCGTTATGAAAATTTGGCGTTGTTGAAAAATTTTATCGACACCAGACAAACCCAACTAGAATTATCAGGCAGGCGCCGTCTCTTGGAGTTTCAGGCACAAGAGACAGACTTTTTATTGTCCCAGGCCAATCGGAAAATTGAGCGCTTAAGCCAAGAGTTGGCCAGTGTCGCCGAAGGGGGTCAGAAGGCTGTTGCCGATCTGAGGAATTCCATCGCGTTTTTAAAAAAATATCAGGAAGGCTTGCGTCGGAATCTAGGCGATCTGGCCGAGAAGCGCACGGCCCTCGATGCGGCTGTGGCCCGCAAAACTAGAGAGAGCTCTCTTTTGGAGGGAAAAATGCTGGACAAACTTTATCATTGGCTGCTTGCTCACCAGAACAAGGCCACGGGTTTAGTGACGAGCTATGAAGGCGACAGCGACATCCAAGACTGGGCCTTCACGTATGATCAGGCTTTGGCAATCATCACATTTGTGGCAAACGGCGATGCGGACAACGCCAGAAAAATCCTGGATTTTTATGCGAGGGCACCAAAAAGCGCTGCCGGAGCTTTTGTCAATGCTTACGATGCGGCAACCGGGGAGATCGTCGAATACACGACCCACGTCGGCCCAAATATCTGGCTGGGGCTGGCCGCATTGCAGTACACCCATAGGACCGGTGACGGGCGATATATGGATTTGGCTCATCGCGTGGCGGTGTGGCTTGCGACCATCAGGGACAGCGAAGGGGGCCTGAGGGGCGGAAAAGAATTTTCATGGTATAGCACGGAACACAACCTGGATGCCTTTGCTTTCTATCGCATGTTGTATCAGATTTCCGGCCAGGAGAGCTATCAGGCCCAGGCGCAGAAAACACTTGAGTGGCTCAAACAAAATGCTTATTCGGCTTTGTCGCAACCCGTTGTCAAAAGAGGCAAGGGCGATGCGACCATTGCCACCGATACCTACGCCTGGTCTTTGACCGCGGTCGGGCCGCGGCGTCTAGCCGCGATCGGCATGGACCCCGACGGCATCATTGATTTTGCGCTGGAGCATTGCAGCGTCAGCGTCACCTACAGGAGGCCTGACGGCACAACACTGGATGTCCGGGGATTCGATTTTGCCAAGGCCCAGCATTTGGCGCGCGGCGGGGTCATTTCGTGCGAATGGTCAGCCCAGATGATCATGGCGCTGGGCATCATGGTAGACTATCACCGGCAGCAAGGCAATGAGGCCAAGGCCAGTGCCTATGGCCGCATGGCCGATGACTACGCTTCCGAATTGAGCAAGATGATCATCACCAGCGATTCGGCAGTCGGGCAGGGCGATTTCTGTCTTCCTTATGCCTCGGCGGAAATGGCCGACACAGGCCATGGCTGGCGCACGCCCAAAGGCAACAAGACCGGATCTGTGGCAGCCACCGCGTATGCGATCCTGGCCATCAAGGGCTATAATCCGCTGGTCATCAGCGAATAGGTTGCAGATGAGTTTTATGTTTTTCCTTGCTCCCGTCAATTCCTTAACGCCAAAGGTCTTTGGGGCACCGCAAGCCTCCCGTTCCGCAGACGGAAATTTTTTGCCGTCTGCTTCGGTTTACGGCTCGGACGTAGCGCGAACACTGCCGTCGTGTGGTACAGCTGACCTGGAAATAGCTTCCGGCCGTTCGCACGTCACTCGCCGTAACCCCTGCCTACACGGCAGGCAGGCCTCGCAGACATCTGCCAAAAAATTTCTGATGTCTGCTCCACAGGAGGCTTACAGTGCCCAACAGCCCATAGCATCAAAGCTCACTGCTTGGTCAGGTCTGGCTTGGCTTTGTTTCAGAGCAGGACGTATTTTTGACCGAAGCCTGTCCTGCGAAGCGGGACGGGCATGGTTCCCCCGAGATAAACAGTGGGGGGAGCGAGGTCAAAAATCCGAGCGAAGACTTTCCTCGCAGGGGAAACAAGCGTCCTCCTTCGCTTACGCTTCGGAGGACTGTCCACTGGAATCTTTGTGATAGTGGACGGTCCTGCGTCCTGGAAATGCTTTGCATTTCCAGAGCTTTTGATCCTTGGAATCGTAGAGCGATTCCAAGGAGGGAACGAGACCAAGACAGACCTTGCCTGAGTTTCTTGATCCATTAGGATGAAAACTAAGTTGATGAAGATATATCGGCGGATGCATGAGCGGTTCGGGCCGCAGGGGTGGTGGCCCGGAGATTCTCCTTTTGAGGTGGCAATCGGCGCTATTCTGACGCAGAACACATCCTGGGATAATGTGGAAAAGGCTATTGGCAATCTCAAGGGTGCCAGGCGACTTTCTTTTTCCCGCATGCATTCCTTGAGCCAAAGGCAATTGAGCCGCTTGATCAGGCCGGCAGGCTATTACAACATTAAAGCCCGACGGCTTAAAAATTTTCTCGACTTTCTGAACAAAGAATACCAGGGACGCCTGGAGAACATGCGTTCCAAAGATATTGTTTTTCTGCGCAGGCAGCTCCTCTCGGTCAACGGCATCGGACCTGAGACAGCGGATTCGGTCCTTCTGTATGCCCTGGACAAGCCGATTTTCGTCATCGATGCGTACACCAGGCGTATTTTTTCCAGGCATCACCTGCTCAAAGAAGATTCGGATTATCAAGACATTCAGGATTTTTTTATGAGGCATTTGTCACCTCAAGGTAAACTTTTCAACGAATACCACGCGCTTTTGGTAAAATGTGCTAAGGAGTTCTGCAGGAAGTCCAAGGCTCATTGTCGGGAGTGTCCTCTTGAAGAAAAGAAATAGGTTTTTGTGCTTTAAAAGGGGAACCCCGTGCTTTAGCACGAGGGGAGCTCCATTTCTATTGTTCTTCGGCGCGGCTTTGTTGTGCCGGGCGGCCTCGGCGTTGGCCTTTGAAGACATCCGCTACGAGATCGACGCCCGACTTGACCCGCGCGCCAAAACCATTCAGGCCACTGAAACAGTCACTTTTAAAAATAATTCCGGCAGGTCCCTGGATGTCATTTATCTGCGCGTCTATCCAAACCACCGCTATTCTCCTCAGGAAAAAAAGGTCCTTTATCAATATGCCAGTTATTTTAAAATCGATCCTTATCCTAACGGCTTTGACCCGGGAAATTTTCGCCTGGAGTCTCTGGCCGTAACTTTTGCAGGAACGTCCGGAGAGGTGCCTTTTAGTTTTGAGGGCAAAGACCAGACCGTGCTCAAGGTCAACTTGAACCGCAGCCTTGCCGACGGAGAATCATCGAGCATACGTCTTGAATTCAGCGCCAGGATCCCGCACCGCATCGGTCGTTATGGTTGGCACCAGGATACCTTTGCCTTAAACCGCTGGTATCCCATTTTAGGTGTCCTGGACCGGGCCGGATGGCACAACAATCCGGATTATCTCCTGCACATGCCCTATGTTAGCGATGCAGCTTCTTATCATCTCAAGTTCCGCGTGCCTGTTGATTATGTGGTGGCATCGGGGTGCGATGACGTCACAGAGGAAATATCCGCCTCCGGAGAAAAAACAATCACGGCATCCGCCTCCGAGCCTTTGCGCGAACTGACGCTCGCCATCAGCAAAAACTATCGTGTCGTGGACCACGCCTGTGGCAACATCAAAATAAAATCCTATTATCTGGCCGAAAAAGACAAAGATGCGGCTCAGCGCGCAGCTGTTTACGCCGCAGAACTCTTGACCTATTATGGCCGTCGTTTCGGGGCATATCCCTACAAACAATTTTCCATCGCCCCCGTGCATCTGGGTTATGGCGGCAGCCAGAATGCAGGGATTATTTTTACCGACAGCCGCTCGTATCAGTTGCCGTTGTTTTTGAATCGCTATTTTAATTTTTTGATCGCGCATGAAACAGGCCACGCGTGGTTTTACAACATGGTGGGCAATGACGAATACCGCGAGCTTTGGCTCGACGAAGGAATCAATTCCTATTGGACGATGGAGTATTTGAGCGACAAATACGGCCAGAACGCCAAGATTCTCGAGATTCCGGCGTGGGCGGAGCGCATCGTTCCCAATCCCACTTTCCAAGCAACGCGTCTGTATCGTTACCGCGCTTTTGCCCTCAAGGGTCTTGATCAGCCTATCCTGACCGAGATGGGGAGTTTCTATGAGCCGAGCTTGATCTTTACGCTTGCTTACGGCAAGGGTTCGGCGGTTTTGGATATGCTGGCGGCCCACGTGGGTCAGGAAAAATTTGACCGCATGATGCGCCTTTACGCAGAGCGATTTAAATTTAGAATCGCAACAGCCGAAGATTTCATCGGTGTTGCCGAAGAAATCAGCGGTGAGGATTTGGGATGGTTTTTTGATCAGTGGCTCTACGGAAAAGGTTTATGCGATTATGCGGCACGCCGCAGAGGCGGCGAGCTTATCATCGCAAAAAAAGGCCAAGTGAGTATGCCGGTTGAAACAAAAATCGAATACAGCGATTGTACCCAGACAATAGTCTTAGACGGGGAAAAGACCGAGCGCATTACCCTGGACCGGGACCGGCATTTTGTCAGGGCCACAGTTGATCCGGAGCGTAAAATTTTAGATATCGATCGCGTCAACAACACGACGCCGCGCCAGGCGGATGTCCGGCTCGTGCCTTTGTATCATGCTTTGTATGAAATCCCTCTGTTCCTGGACGATGATCGCTACGCCTGGATCACGGGCCCGAGTTTTTCTCAATACGGCATGGGTTTAAAATCGAGTTTTCAAAAACCGGAAGATTATCTTCTTTATGTGGCCTCGCATTACAACTTTGCTTCTTCGTCTCTGATGTCTTCCGTTGGTTTTGAGAAAAAGAATTTTTTGGGGCGCTATCTGTCCTGGGGCGTAGAATTTTTCAACCAACAGGCTTTTGGCGACGAGGAAGACGACCTGAAGTCCGTAAAATTGTTTTTGCGCCAGGAATTGGCAGTGCCGTACAGCATGCTTGAGGCCAATAGCCACGCGACGTTGTATCTTTTGCACAACCGAAGTCTTGGCAAAAGCGGATTCCTTGGGTCCAACGAAGAGGCCAGAGGAGTACGCTACCGTCAAAAAGACGAAACCATCGTTGGCCTGACGTATCACTTGGCCAATGCGGGTGCCTTTCCGGACCCGGCCACAGGCTTTAAGCTCACAGCTAATCAGGAAGTCGGCGGCCACATGTTGGGCGGCGACGACGCCTTTGTGCGCACGAGCCTGGAGTGGGACAAATACACAGAATTGCGTGCCGGCCATAAGCTGGCCGTGCGTCTGAAAGGCGGCGGCGGGCACCCTAAAGACAAATACCTGTTTTATCTGGGTTCAGACCGCCAATTGCGCGGCTACGATTTTAAAGACATCCAGGGAAGTGCTATGTTCTTGGCAAGCACTGAATATCGTTTTCCCTTGGTCAGAAATATCGATGCAAGATTTCTTTACGGGATTTTGAATCTGGATGAAATCCAGGGCGTCGTGTTTTTTGACGCAGGTTCGGCCTGGTTTAACCGGTTTGCTGAGTCGGGCATCAAGAAAGACGCAGGGATCGGTTTGCGTTTTTACGTGAATGTCGCCGGCGGGGCGGAGCGCGTTGCCCTGCGTCTGGACGTGGCGCGGCCCTTGGACGGCGAAGACAAAGACACCCACGTCTGGTTCGGCATCAACCAATCCTTTTAATGCAACAAAAGGGTCTGTCCCATTTGTTGCATTAAGGAGGTTTTAAGCCTATGAAAGCCGGAATCGTTGCGATCATCGGAAGGCCGAATGTCGGCAAATCGACGCTCTTGAACAACCTTGTCGGCGAAAAAGTTGCCATTGTCTCGCCGGTTCCTCAAACCACCCGCAATCAGATCCGCGCTATCTTCAATGATGCGCGCGGCCAGATCGTTTTCATCGACACGCCCGGATTGCATGCGACCAAACATGCCTTAGACCGGGCAATGGTTGTGGCCATTAACCAGGCCATGGACGGCGCTGATGTTATTCTTCATTTGGCGGACGCGACAAAACATGTGGGCGAAGAAGAGCAGCTGGTGATGGAGAAGCTGGGGGGGTGCCGCGTTCCTTTGATTCTGGGGCTCAACAAAATTGACCTCGGTCCGAGGTGCGTTGAGGAGTATATTTCCGCCTGGGAACAAAAGCTCCAGGGCCCCTTAAGCGAAAAGACAAGCCGTCTGATGCCCGTGCCTCTGTCGGCATTGAACGGAACCAATGTGGATAAATTGCTGGATGAATTGTTCGCGCGCATGCCGGAAGGCGATCCGTTGTATCCTGCGGATGTGCTGACGGATTTTCCGCGCCAGCTGACGATCCAGGATGTCGTCCGGGAAAAACTCCTGTCTTATTTGAAAGACGAATTGCCGTTTTCCGTTGCGGTTTACGCCGAGGAGATCATCGACCGTTCGGAAAAACTGATGGTGGTCCGGGCGGTTATTTTTGTCGAGCGCGACAGCCAGAAGGGTATTGTTGTGGGCAAAGGGGGAGAACACTTGAAGAAGGTCGGTACCGAGGCTCGCCGCGATTTACAGGACATCTTCGGCAAAAAAGTATTTCTGGAATTGTGGGTTAAAGTGCGCGAGAATTGGAAACAAGACCAGGAGCTGTTGCGACAAATAGGCTATATTTTGTAATTATTGACTTGGCTTCGTTTTTCACAGGGACACTCGCCCCGCTAAAAACAAATCCAAGTCAATCAGGTTAGATAAACTATCCATAATCATGATTAACAAGCAACGACTCATCAAGCTGACCCAGGATTTGATCCGCATCAATTCCGAGAATCCTCCGGGCGACGAACGTGCGATTGCGGCGTTTGTGGCCGGTTTTTTAAAGAGGGCTGGCCTGCAACCTAAAATTGTCAGGTTTGCCAGCCGTCGCGACAATGTTCTGGTTGTGCTCAAGGGCCGCAGACATGCGAATTCTGTTTTGGTCACGCCTCATCTGGATACGGTTCCGGCGGGCAAGGGATGGCGCTGGCAGCCTTTTTCGGGAGTCTTACGCCGCGGCCGGATTTACGGGAGGGGGGCCACGGATTGCAAGGGTAACCTGGCTGTTGCTATGGAAGTGATGGCCAGCCTTAGCGAAGACAGAATATCGCTGCCGCACGATGTTATTTTTCTGGCAACAGCCGACGAAGAAACAGGTTCGGGTTTAGGCCTTGTTCCTTTTTTGCAGAGAAACCTCATCAAGCCTTCCTATGCCGTTGTTTTGGATTCGGATGAATTCAAGATCATTACAGTCCAAAAGGGCCTGATGCATTTTAAAGTCAAGGTGAGCGGTCGCAAGGCCCATGGTGCTTATCCGGATCGCGGCATCAATGCGATTGACCATGCTGTTCGGCTCATCGGCGTGTTGAAAAATTTAAAATTCGCATACCGGCGGCATCGGCTGCTCAAGCCTCCGACGGTCAACATCGGCACGATCCGCGGCGGCGACAAGGTGAACATGGTCGCGGATTGGTGTGAATTTGAAGCAGACCTGCGGTATTTGCCCGGTATGAAAGCCGATGTGATTCTTTCCGGCATGCGCAAAGCCTTTGACAAGACAGGTGTTGGCTATCGACTCGAAATCCAGGATATTCAGCAGCCGTATGAGATTAGCCGAAAGCATCCTTTGGTGCGCGCGCTAAAGGCGGCCTGTTCCGGCCGCCGTTGCCGCATTCAGGGAAGTGAAGGAGCGACGGTGATCACGTTTTTTAAAAAGAAAAATATTCCCGCGGTCGCCACCGGTTACGGTTCAAGCGGTTGCGCTCACGCAACAGATGAATATGTGGCCGTCGCAGATCTTGCCCGCGGCGCCCTGACGCTGGAGCGGTTTTTAAAAATTTTTAAATCAAAAGGTTGAAGCTCGCTCACAAAACAGTTAAAATACCATCACCATGAAACAGCAGATCCTGATTAAGAAAAAACCGCGCCTGAAAAATCCCGTTCTTGTGGCCGCGTGGCCCGGCATGGGGGATGTGGCGCTCAAGGCTGCCATCTATCTGAAAGACAAGCTCAAGGCCGAAGAGTTTGCGGAAATATCTTCCGAGGAGTTTTTCCATCCTTCCGGGCTATGGATCGAGAACAGCCTTGTTGTTGAGCCGCAACAGCCCAATGGCAAGTTCTATTATTATAAAAACCCAGGGGCGGGCTCGGACTTAGTCATTTTCACCAGCGACGCTCAGCCTTTTATCGAGAAGGCCGACCAGTACGCCCGCGCGATTATTGAATGTGCCGTTTCCCTTAAAGTAAAACGGGTCTATGCCTTTGCCGCCATGCCCATGCCCATCGAGCACACGCAAGAGCCGGCCGTGCATG
>JAZDLY010000157.1:0-3700 GCA_043801485.1 Candidatus Omnitrophota bacterium
AAATTATTTCGGTTTTATTAGTATTGCTGTGTTGTGCGGTCGGTGTTACCTTGCGTTTTTATCCGCGACTCCTGCCTTTGCTGGATACCAAGGCTAAGGTTGAGATTTATGATGAGGAGCGCCAAGCATTAAGAAAAAAAATAAAAGAGAAATATACAAATTTGTCACCGGCGGTCGAAACTAAACTCTTGCAACAGCTGTTTCAAGAAAACCTTAAGCTCTCCGGTAGCGAGATCAACGCCAAGATCAAAACGCGCGCTGCGGCATTTAAGAATATCTACCGCGATGCCGATGGGCATGTGTATCTGGTAGGCATTGATTCGTATTATTGGTTGAGATTGTTGCGCAATCTCCTGGAGAAAGGGCATATCGGCGATCGGGTCGTGCAGGGCGTTGACGTTGACGATCTCCAGGGCGCGCCGATTGACAATGCCACCCGGCGGAATGTGCATCTGTGGCTTGGTGTCCTTTTTTACAAAATCGCTTCCCTGGTTCAGCCGCAGGTCCCCTTAGAACCTGTGCTGTTTTATATTCCGATTTTCCTGTCTTGCGTCATTGCCGTTTTTAGCTTTTTTGTGGCTAAAAAACTCGGGGCTAATGATCTGGGTGCTTTTTTTGCAGCCATGGCGATCAATCTTTCTCCGTTCTTTATGGTCCGTAGCGTCGGAGAGTGGTTTGATACCGATATTTATAATGTTTTTTTTCCGCTTTTGGTTTTCGGAACGAGTCTTTATGCATTTGATGCCAAGACCCTGAGGAAGCGCCTTGGGCTCTGCGGATTGGCAGCGCTTTTTCTGGCGTTTTATGCCTCCACGTGGAAAGGGTGGTGGTTTATTTTTGACCTTATGGTGGCCAGCGGCGGGCTTTTTATCCTGAATCTGCACCAGAGTTGCGCCGCAAGTGCCGATGAGCGCCGCATGATCAGGGAGCAGGCGATCAATTTGGGTCTCTTGGCGGTCCTGGGCAGTCTTTTTGTCCTGGTTTTTAACGGTGTTTCGGTGTGGAAGGATTTTATCGCCGAGCCCCTGCGGTTGTCGGCGGTTTTAAAGGTTACTTCCCTGGCGATGTGGCCGAATGTGTACTGGACCGTTGCCGAATTAGGGCCGGCAGAACCCGCGGACATCATCAGGTCACTCGGCGGCTATTTTATCTTTTTTTCCGGATTGTTTGGGTTGTTGTATCTCGGGTTATGGGAACGCGGCTTAAGGGATGCCCGCCGCGGATTCGGGCTTTTGTGTTTGATCTTTTGGATCTCCGGCGTATTTTATGCCTCGATGTCTGTACTGCGTTTTATCCTGTTATTGGTGGTGCCCGTCGGATTGTCGTTTGGTCTGGTGATTAGTAAATGCACCGCGGTCCTCGTACAGGCAACTCAGCGCACTTTGAAAAAAACGCATGCCTTGGCGGTCCGTTGCGCTGTCATGTTTATCCTCGTGCTTTATTTGACGTTTAATATATTCATGGTGCATGCGAGCCTTTTGACGGCGATCCCCAGCATGAACGACACTTGGAACGCCGTCTTGACAAGGATAAAACAAAAAACATCCTCCGATGCCGTGATCGTTTCCTGGTGGGATTTCGGCCATTGGTTAAAAGCCGTGGCCAACCGCCGGGTCCTTTTTGACGGCATGACGCAAAACACCCCCCATGCCTATTGGATCGCTTACGGTCTATTAACCGATAATGAAAAAGAGGCCGCCGGAATTTTAAGGATGATCAATGGCTATGGCAATAAGGCGGTTGCCCTGTTGGAAGGCGAGGGTGTTTCTGTGGCCAGCGCCGTGGGCATGATCAAAAAGGCTGTGGTGATGAGCCCTGCGGCGGCGCGGATTTATTTTGCGCAGACCCTAAAGTCCAAAATAGCCGATGAGCTCTGCGGCGTCCTTTTTCCGGCCAAATTGCCGCCGGTCTATTTCATCGTTTCTTCGGATATGCCGGTCAAGATCGGCGCGATTTCTTATATCGGCAATTGGGATTTTAGCCGCGTTGAGCAATGGCTTACCTTCAGAAAAAAACAGATCAACCGTGTCGATTTCACGACATATGCCACCAAGCGGTACAACTTGACGTTGGAAGAGGCCGATCAGAAATTTTTGGAACTAAGTCTGCTCAATAACCGTCAGGCCCGCGGCTGGTATTCTAGGACATGGCAGTTTGTGTCCGGTTTGGCGCCGGGCCGGCAGGACGAGAAGGTCCTATTTTTTGAGAACGGACTTGTTGTCAATTTGGCGAATAACCATGCGTATGTTGTTGCCAGCCCGCGCGGCGAACGCGGCGTTCCGGAAAGCCTTTTTGTCTTTAATAACAACACGTTGACCGAAGTGCCTCAAAAAGACCCAAGTTTGTCCTACAGTGCTTTGATGATTAAAGAGAACGACGATTACAAAAGTGTTCTTTTGGACACGGCGCTGGCCAAAAGCATGCTGGTGCGGCTCTATTATTTCAAAGGAGATGGCCTGAAATATTTCAAACTCTTTGATCAGGAAAAAGATGACAAAGGCAATGCGGTCTATGTCTACAAGATGGAATGGCCCTCGGATACCAAATGACCAATACGCATAATTTAAGAGGATATTTACGGCAACGGTTGTTTTGGGTTTGTTTCGCGCAGGATGTTTGTCCTTCGACTTCGCTCAGGATATGTTCGAAGCAATGGTGAGCAAGGTCGAACCACAGGCCGAAGCCTGTCCTGCGATAGCGGGACGGGAGGCCGAAACCCAAGCATAGACTTTTCTCGCAGGGGAAAGTCAAGCGGTCCTGCGGGAAACGAAACCAAGACAACCGATTAATTTATGGGATAGAAATTATGGCATTGGATTTTAAGGTCACTCATACGGATGTTTCGGGCAGGGCGCGGTGCGGTGTGTTGCAGCTGAGCCGTGGCGCTGTCCAGACCCCTGTTTTTATGCCGGTCGGCACCCAGGCGACGGTGAAGGCACTTTCGCCTAGAGAGCTGGAGGAGTGCGGGGCCGAGATAATTTTAAGCAATGCGTATCATCTGTATCTGAGGCCCGGGCTGGACATTATCCGCCAGGTCGGGGGGCTTCATGCCTTTATGAATTGGCCAAAGCCGGTGCTCACGGACAGCGGCGGATATCAGATTTTCAGCCTTGCGCTGTTAAGAAAAATCAAGGATGAAGGTTTGGAGTTTCAATCCCATCTGGATGGCTCAAGACATTTTTTGACCCCTGAAGACGTGATCGATGTCCAGCGTGTTTTGGGCTCGGACATCATGATGCCTTTGGATGAATGCGTTCATTATCCGGCTTCTTTTGATGAGGCCGAAAAGGCCGTGCACAGGACCACGCTTTGGGGCAAACGGTCAAAAAAGGCATTTCACAACAAGCCTAGCGTTGCGCAAGCCAAACCGCAGCATCTCTTTGGCATTGTTCAAGGTTCGACCTACAAGGACTTAAGGCAGCGTTCGGCGGAAGACCTCTTGGAGATTGGCTTTGACGGCTATGCGTTGGGAGGATTAAGTGTTGGCGAACCGCAAGACTTAATGTATAATATGCTCTCTTGTGCGGTGGATTTTTTGCCGCAGGAGCAGCCTCGGTATTGTATGGGGATCGGCCTGCCGGAAGACATCCTGGAGGCGGTTTCCTGGGGCATTGACATGTTTGATTGCGTGGTGCCAACTCGTTACGGTCGCAATGGCAGTGCTTTTACCAGTGCCGGCAAAATAACGGTGCGTAACGCA
>JAZDLY010000044.1:0-4806 GCA_043801485.1 Candidatus Omnitrophota bacterium
TAGGACCGCAACATCCAGCGCCCCTGACCCAAGTCATGCCCAAGTTCGCGATGCAGGCGGTCGAACGTCGAAGAAGAAACATCCCAATAGGTGTGCACCCACCACGGGTCTCTGGTCTGGAGCACCAACGTATCTTCGTTGTATTGGCCGGGCAATTCGCGATGTTCCAGCTCGCCGACCGTTGTGCGCTCAATCGCAGGTTCGACGGCTCCGGTATAGAACTTGGCCTCACTGATCTTCATCTCGTGCAAAGGCTGCACGGAAGGAATTGCCATCACCGCGGGCTTTTTTAAGCGGTGCGCCAGACGACCACGGACCGGCACCTTGCTCTTCACTTTGAGCAAATTTTTTTTCTTGAGAGCGGTCAATTTCGAACCGTTGGTTTTCTTTGCGTTCTTTTTCATGGCGCACCTCCCGCAATGTGCATTTTAAAACATTTTACGGAGAAATCGTTTTTGTCTGTTTGCGCTCCAACATTTCGTTCAAAATCACATTCTCTTCCTGCTCTTTGGCCAATTTCTTGCGCAGCTCCAGGAGCTCGTCATTGGCTTTCTTAAGCTGTGCTCGGACGTTTTTTAAATCCGTCTGCAAACCCTGTCGCTCATTTTCTGCCTGGACCAACTTTTCTTCCACATCAAGGCGCAGGGCCATTTCGTTCCGGAAATTTTTCTCAAACGCATTTCCTTTTAGCCCCAAGCCCACCAGCAAAACCACCAACAAGCCGCTCAAGACTCCCCAAGTGATAAGAATCGTTTTGGACATGAGCTATGCTTTATTTCAAATTTTCTGCCGGCTCCAGCATGACGGGCTGCTCGGGCGCTACTTTTTTCATTTCAGGCAAAATCACAATTTCCACGCGGCGATTTTTCCGGCGGCCTTCGGCCGTATCGTTGGCGGTCACGGAATGATGCTCTCCGAAACCGATGGCCACGAGCTTCCCCGGTAAGACGCCCTTCTCAACCAAATAGCGTAAAACGCTTGTCGCCCTGGCGGTCGAGAGTTCCCAATTGTCTTTCCATCCGGAATACTTAATCGGCACATTGTCCGTATGTCCCTCAACCCCAACATTTAAGTCCGGCGCTTTGTCTGTGATAACACCAGCCACTTGATCAAGTGCACCGAACGCTTCTGGTTTAATCTTGTTTTTTCCTGAATCAAAAAGGATTTCATCTAAAAAGGTTATGACAAGACCGCGGTCCTCCAGGCTGGTCTTGACACCCTCAATGCCTTTAAGTTTTTCTTCCAATTCTGCCTGAATCTGGGAAAGACGATCAACCTCACTTTCAAGCCGGTCGATCTTCTCAAGATCGCTCTTCCTGCCTTTCTGAAAAATAATGGTGCAACCTGTCAAAGATACCATCATCATGCCGACACAAAAAAGACAAAAAATCTTTTTGCCAACCATGCTCTTCCTCCTTTATTAAATTTGAAATTGCGGAATTTAAGTGGTCTTACCAAAATATCACAGGGGAGGATTTAAGTCAAGACAAACTTCCCTGCACAAGGCAAGCTATTTGAAAATGGTCTCGGTTCTTGCGGAGCCTACGGAAACGATCTCGATGGGGACGGAACACAGTTCCTCGATGGCGGAAATGTAATCCTTGGCATTGCGGGGTAATTTTTCATAACTTCTTATGTTGCTGGTAGTTAATTTCCAGCCGGAAAACTCTTTATATACGGGCCTGGCATTCTCAATAACTTCCAAGTCATGCGGGAATTCGCGGAATTTTTTACCTTTATATTGATAGGCCGTACAGATCTTGATTGTTTCCAACTGATCCAGGACATCCAGTTTCATCATGGCCAAAGATCCAACACCATTGATCATAACAGCGTGGCGCACCATCACGGCATCAAGCCATCCGCACCTGCGCGGCCGACCGGTTGTAGCGCCGAACTCTCGACCTTTGGCGCGGATCTGATCGTTGAGGGCTTTGGCGAACTCCGTAACAAACGGCCCCTCGCCCACTCGGGTCGTATACGCTTTAATGACACCCACCACCCGATGAATTTTTGTCGGAGGAATACCTGTGCCGATGCAGGCACCTCCAGACACCGCGTTGGAGGACGTCACAAAAGGGTAAGTCCCGAAATCAATGTCTAAGAAAGTTCCCTGGGCCCCTTCAAACAAAATCGACTCATCGGCTCGGACGGCCTCATTGAGCAAAGCGACGGTGTTGCCGATATATTTCTTCAACTTATGTCCGTAGGCTCGATAGACCTGGAACAATTCTTTAAAATCGAACCCCGGATGACGGAAGACTTTTTTAAAAATCTCATTTTTCTCATTGAGGTTGTCTTTGAGCTTCTCCCGGAGAAGACGTGTGTTTGAAAGGTCCCCCATCCGGATGCCACAGCGGGAAACTTTATCCGCATAGCAAGGACCTATGCCGCGGCCCGTGGTTCCGATCTTATTGGATCGTTTGGTTTCGCGCAATCCATCCAGGATGCGGTGGTAAGGAAAAATCACATGTGCCTGATCAGAAATCTTCAAACGCTCGTGAATAGACCCCACTCTTTTTTCCAGAGAAGAAATCTCTTCCAAGAGCACCTTCGGGTCAACGACCACGCCGTTGCCGATGACACAGAGCTTGTCTTTGTGCAGGATGCCGGAGGGAAGCAGATGAAAGACAAACGACTCGGTACCTGCCACGACCGTGTGGCCCGCATTATTGCCGCCTTGATAGCGCACGATCAGGCGGACATCTTTAGACAGTAGGTCAACAACCTTGCCCTTGCCCTCATCCCCCCATTGTAGACCAATCAGGATCGTATTCATTTCGGAAACATTGTAAAAATTCTCTGGGCGATATCAGGATAGGCCGCCACGAATCTAAGCTCATCTTCCACGAGGGGCTTTTGATTGTGGACATTGGCATAGCGCACAAGCTCCAGGACCCTGGCAGCCTCTACATCGTCCTTGAACGCAATTTCCAGTTTGTCATAAACATTCCGGAATCCCTTGATCCCGGAATATTCTCCGGCCGTGATCTGCCGCCCTGTGTCGATGATTTCCGGCTCACCTCGCCCAAGCTCCTCAAAATCATAGAGCTCGTAATTCCGGCGGTCCTTTAAGGCGCCATCGGCATGAATTCCCGACTCATGAGCAAAGGCATTGGCACCCACCCCGGGCTGATTGATGGGGATGGGAACTCCAAACGCATACGAGGCATATTTGCAGATCTTCCAGGCCTTTTTAAGATCCAGCCGTTCGTCCAAAGAATAAATTCCCGCCAGACCGCTGGCAAATTTTATGGCCAAAAGACAACTGACCAGGTCGGCATTCCCGGCGCGCTCGCCCATACCGTTGACACACGTGTTGATATAGGCATCGACACCGGCGTCCACAGCAGCCTTGGCCCCTGCGACGGAGTTCGCCACCACCATGCCCAAATCATTGTGACAGTGAATTTCAACGGGCAACCCTACCGCCTCGGCCATTTTGTTGATTCTCTCGTAAATCGTGAACGGTGAATCGCAGCCCAGTGTATCGCAATAGCGGATGCGGTCGGCGCCGGCTTTTTTGGCGGCCTGCGAAAATTCGATGAGGTATTCCAGCCGCGTGCGCGATGCGTCTTCCGCATTCACCCCGACGCAGGTAGCGCCCTTTTCTTTGGCCATCTGCGTTGCCTCGACCATCTCGGTAATCACGGATTTGTGATCCAGCTTGCCTTTGAATTTATTGGCGATCATCTGATCAGAAGTTGAGATGGAAAGATTGAGGTATTTGATCTTCGGAATATTGCAAAACGCTGTCTTGACGTCCTCGCGGGTCGCCCGGATCCAACCGCTGAGTCGCAAAGGTGCGATGACACCCATTTCTGCCAACTCCAGATTGGCATTAAGATAATTGATTTCATGGCGTGTCACGGGAAACCCGAACTCCGACTGACTGACCCCCATTTCGTTTAAAAAAATGTTGATCATTGTCTTCTGGAGCTTGGTAAGACAGATGCGCGATGTCTGGACCCCGTCACGGTTTGTGACATCAAGGATATAAATTCTGTTATTTTCTTTCATCTTTGCCTCGCTTTTTCTTTTGTTCACTAACTGCCTTGGTCACGGCCTCAAACTCATCCAGCGGCGGAACGCTGATGATGCCGATGATTTCTTTATTGTCGATGACAAAGGTCGGTCCTGTGGCGATTTTTAGTTCTTCGGTCAACTGAATCCGTTGCTCAAGGGCCGCTTTTCCGCGCGGCGACAAAGCGCAGGCCTTGATGCGACTAGGGTCAATCTCGGCCTGGCCGGTGCACTGATCCCACCACGTCGATTGCACGTTAACGGCGCGGCACGCCAAATAATCCCATATCTTTTCAGGATACAGGTCTTCGATGCAGGCAATGCGCATGAATTCTTCAATCTCGCCCGCTGGCCCCTGAGAAACGATATTCCCGCCTTCGTTGTGGACCGCCAGGAAATGGATCCGGATCTTTTTTTCCGGATGTTTTTCGTGATACACCTTGAGCATCCTGAACAATTCGGTTAGCTGGGGATAGCGAAAATCAAAGAAAAGATCAATGGTCTCCGGTGTTCGCGCGCGGCCCACAAGATACGAAACACCGCTTGAGGCCGGATTCAGATAATAGACATCCTTGCCCTTGGTCAACATCTGGCTCAACGTGGAAAATGTTGTCAACGCCTGGACATCCTTATGGAAAAAATAAGCCGGCAGCATAGCGATTTTGAATTCGTCGATCAGCTTCTTGGCCGCAGGGTCATCTTCCACAAGATATCGCACCTGCGGATTACAGAAATTCTTTTTCAGATTTTCCAGAACATCATCAATGCGGCAGGTGCCGCAGA
>JAZDLY010000065.1:0-2377 GCA_043801485.1 Candidatus Omnitrophota bacterium
AAAACGCTTCGCCATCTTGATTTACATATCAATATGGTATTTATCATAAATGATATCAATATGTTATAAACTTATTTTTAAAAACGGACTTTCAAATAAATTGACGACTTTATCGCGCAATGATTTGGCTCTTTTAATTCGATTATAGACAAATCGGGCCTCCGGGTCGGAGTCGGCTTTGGCTGCCTCTTTTTCAAGCAATTGGATGTTTTGGTCCAGCTCCGTTCCCAGTGATTGAAACTTTTGGAATAAAAAAACAAGGAGGCCCTGACGAAGGGCGGTTTCGATATTATCGGCGGTCCGGTAATAGTTTTTACGGTCGCCTTTTTTCCAGGATCTTCGAATAAGGCCCATGTTTTCGAGCTGACGAGCGGCGATGCTTATTGAGGCTTTGCTAAGTTCGAGATCTTCGCCGATCTGATCTAAAGAGGATTCGCCATCCGTTAGATAGAGATAAATCAGGATCTGGCCGACGATACGGCCCAGGCCCAATTCCTGGGCGATCCGCCCACCCGCTTCGGTAAGTCGGGTTCTGGCTTGTGCGGCAGGGTTGTTTTGGTTTTTATCGTTCATTATTTTTAGATAATTATAAAAGTTAGGAACGTTTAAAATATTATTTTGGATTTGTCAAGAGGATTTATTAGGAAGCCTAAAAGGAACGAATCGTTTACGTTTCAGAAAGAATGGTGCTTGACATCAAGCAGTTTCAATCGCTCGATCAATTTTCGAACAAAGGTAACGACCGTGGCGCCTCTTGCAGCCTTACCAGATGAGGCAATTACCGCATCTCCAAAATCTGGGATTGGGTCGGGCCAGCAGGACAACACGCCGGCAAAATCGATCTCCTGAATGATCTCGATACCCGGCATTGCAATGAGGTCTGCAACCATCCCTGCAATTTCTTCTTTGGGAAGCCTGTAGATTTTATCCATCACATAAATAAATTCAGTTATGACATGTTGATGGCAAAGAATCCGCGCTTTTAAATAGGCCGCCGTTTCGAACAATGTCGCGATTTGCTTCTGCTGTTCCGGATTCCGGTCTGTCACGAAAGAAATCAGGGCATTGGTATCGATGACATATTGCCTCAACGGTATTTCTCCATGCGTGCGTTCCGGGCAGCTTCAATATCGGCGACAATATTGCCCTTCCCTATTTTTATGGCATTTTTGTACCTCAGGAATTCCCGTTTTACCGGAAAAACCACAATCCGTCCATTTTCCGTTTTCCATTCCAAAGCATCCTTCACGGAAAGGCCTAGACGGTCACGGATGGCTTTGGGGATGGTGGTTTGATATTTTGATGTGATTACCGTTTTCATCGTGTCATCCTTCCTGTATCTTTGCCTTACGATATCACAATAACGTAAGGAGATCGGACCGTCAATAGGGAATGCGCTCTCTATTGCAGTTCAATCAGCGTCCTCCGAGATGGGATATGGTGAAGTTAGCAAACAAAACCATCGTTTCGCTTCTTTATCGGGTTTGCGTTCCTCGTGCGATGGATCCAAACAAGATCGCTTTTTCGACATTCTTTTTTTTGAGAAGCGGCTTCGTTGGAGTCGGTTGACGTACTCCCGGCCGGGTATGACGCGCTCGTATGAGTTGGCTAGGGGCGGCAATCCTTGATCAGCAGCATGAGCTGCAAGGGATGGATTGGAGACGGTTCGAAGCCAAAATGCTCATAAAAACCGCGCGCTCGATCGTCCTTTGCGTGGACAAAAATCGCGCGGATACCTGCGATGTCTGCCGCCTGAAGCGTCCGCAGAACGGCATCTTTCAGCAAACCTCTACCGATTTTTTTCCCCTGATGACGGATATCCACGGCCAGTCGGGCCAGTACCATCACCGGAATGGGATGCCGAGCCAGCCCCTTCCGGGCTCGTGCGGGTGCAGCGGCGTGATCCACCGCCCCCACCGCCAGGCTGTAATAGCCGACAACCCGGTGTTCCTGTTCCCTGCAAACGACAAAGGTCCTAGCTGCATTGGCCCGTTGATTCTGAAATGCATGGTGTCGCAGCCAATCGTTGAGCAGGGCATGGCCGCAATCGAAACCGTCGCAGTCATGTTCTTTCGAAAGCGGCGCCGGGGTCGTATAGGACGCTGTATCCGGGATCATCCTACTTTTCCCAGATTGCCGGTTCTGCAATGAGCGACTGCAAGCCCTTCTTCACCTGCGCCGGTCTTTCAAGGGCGTCTTGAAATGCCAGCCAGGTCTGTTCATCAACCATGAAAAGCCGTTGATCCAAAAGGGTTTGTTCCGCCTTTTCACAAACGCTGCTCAGGACAAATTCTGTGACGCTCTTCCTCGTCGCCTCGGCAGCGCGCTGGATCAGGGCGGCCTGCGCCGGCGTAGTGCGCAGCCCCAACCTGCCGGA
>JAZDLY010000137.1:0-2001 GCA_043801485.1 Candidatus Omnitrophota bacterium
GATTACATTTTTGGCCGAAGTCTTTTTTGATTCCGGAAAAGACGCGATCAAGTCGCAGGGCAAAAGCGCCTTGAACAAGGTCGCGGAGATTTTGAACAAGGATGTCCCGGAGTCCAAGGTTGCCGTCGAAGGCCACACCGACATCGACCCCATCAAATACTCCGGTTGGAAATCGAACTGGGAATTGTCGTCTGGCCGCGCCCTGGCAGTGCTGCATTATTTCGTCGATGACTGTCAGGTCAAGCCGGAGAGGCTTTGCGCCAATGCGTACGGCGAGTTCAGTCCTGTTGCGGACAACGAGACGGTAGCCGGCAAGCAAAAAAACAGGAGGGTAGAGATCGTCATCCTGCCCAAGCTTGCGAAAAAGACCTTGGATTGATCAGGACCGTCATTTCGCAAAGTAGCCGAAAGCGCCGCCGATCTCTGCACTCCATCAGCCATCTGGCTGAAATCCTCTTGAGATTTGGCCTTTAACCGAGGCTGGCATGGGCATCGTCGCCTTGGGACGGGAGCCGGTTTAAAAATTTCTTGACAGAACCGTTTATTTTAGATAACATGGAATCTCCATAAGTTCAAAAAAAGACAAAGACGTCCTTTTTAGGTAAAGGCGTCTTTTTTTTATGCCTTTGTGCTTAATTAAATGAGGGCATGACTTACGTCGGTTTGTGACGTAAGTCATCTGCCCGAATTTTAAGCACTTTAATGTTTTGATGTAGCGAAATCCTGCGTTAGCGGGATATCCCCCGAAGCCTTTGGCGTAGGGGGATAGAATCTAAGAGAAATAGGTTGTCCTCATGAAAATCGTTGGGAAAGAGATCTTAACCCAAACCAGCGACACCAAAGTCGTTAAGATCAAAGTTCATGCCCCGGCTATTGCGGCTAAGGCCAGGCCAGGGGAATTCGTCATCCTCATGGTCGCCAAAAACGGCGAGCGTATTCCATTGACGATCGTTGAGGCAGATCATTCTTCCGGGACTGTTACGCTGATTTTTCAGGAATTAGGTTTTAGCACAGCTTTTTTAGGGAAAAAGAATGTCGGTGATTCTTTGTATGCTTTGGTTGGGCCCTTGGGCCATCCCACAGAGATCAAGCCTTACGGCAGAGTCATCTTGGTAGGCGGGGGTGTGGGCATTGCTGAAATCTATCCTGTGGCTAAAGCCCTGAAAAATATAGGTAATCATGTGACCACGGTGTTGGGCTCAAGGACAAAGGAGCTCTTGATCCTTGAGAATGAACTTCGTAAGACCTCGGATGAAATCTATATCACGACAGATGACGGTTCTTATGGCCAGAAAGGCTTTACGACCGATGTTGTCAAAGACCTGCTTTCAAAAGCATCTTACCACTTGGTCTATGCGGTTGGCCCCATCCCCATGATGAAAAAGGTCGCCTTGGTGACAAAGGAATTTAGCGTTAAAACCATGGTGTCCCTGAATGCCCTTATGGTGGATGGCACAGGCATGTGTGGCAGCTGTCGGGTCACCGTCGGTAATCAGGCAAAATTTACCTGCGTGGATGGTCCTGAGTTTGATGCGCATCTGGTCGACTGGCCGGAGCTTGAGAAAAGAAACAGGATCTATGTCCATCAAGAAAAACATATCTGTAAGCTAGGTTTAGCCCATTGAAGAAAGAAGCCCCTCATATGAAAGAACGGCCGGCCCAAGAAAGAGCGTCAACATTTGACGAGGTTGTCTTGGGTTACAGCGAAAACGAAGCCTTGGTCGAGGCTGCGCGTTGTCTGCAATGCAAGGATCCTTTGTGCATCCCGGGTTGCCCGGTTGGTATTGATATCAAGAAGTTCATCTATGAAGTGACCCAGAAGGATTACAAGGCCGCTTATGTGACGATTAAGGAAAAGAATAATTTTCCGTCGATCTGCGGCAGGGTGTGTCCTGCGGAGTATCAATGCCGCAAGACCTGTGTCTTGACAAAGAAGAATTCTCCCTTTGCGTCTGAGAAGGCCATCAATATTCATTTCTTAGAGAGGTTTGTCGGTGATTT
>JAZDLY010000083.1:0-3212 GCA_043801485.1 Candidatus Omnitrophota bacterium
TCTGCCATGAACACAAACAACCCTCTGCGCACGTCAGGAAGGCTCTCCCGCATACGGCTTCGCACCAAAACAACATAAATCAGCACCGTCACGGCAATGGCGATAAAACTAAAGAACTGATTGATCAAGAACATCACATAGACGCAGCCCACGCCGCCGATCAAAGACACAATAACAGGAATCTTAAAAGTCGGACGGAAACTGACGATGCCGGTGATTTTTTCGATGAACACCGATATATTTAAAGTGCCATAGGTGATGAGGAAAAAAATGGTCAGGATACTGGCAATCGTATTCAGGGTGCCCAGAAGAAGCGTCAAGAGCGAAATAAGGGCTGTCAAAAGAATGGCCGGCGTCGGTTCTCCCCTGGCGTTCATGTGTGAAAACGAGCTTGAAAAAGGAATCGCCCGGTGCTTTCCCAATGCCAGAAGCACCCGCGGGGAGGCGACGAACATACTCAATGCCGAAGACAGCGTGGCACCCATGATTCCAGCGACAACCAAAGATCGCCATCGTCCCAAATCGATCATAATAGAGGTGTTGCCGGCTAAATCCTGTGGAGATGCCACCAAGGCAAACCAGAACGCCAATGCCATATAAATGACGAACGTCACCAGGATTGCCGAAAGCGCACCAAGCGGAATGCTGCGTTCCGGATTTTTTAATTCACCGGACATGCTCACGCCGGCCAAAATACCGGTGACGGCAGGAAAAAAGATCGCAAAAACGGCCCAAAAATTGTATTGACCGACCCCCTGCCAGAAATGCAGAGTCTGACCTGCGATTTTTGGGCCCATTAACGCTGAAACTAAAGAAAGGGCGATAACCCCCATAATAAGGAATTGGAGCCGGAAGGCAAATTTAGCGCTCAGGTAAGAAATACACAACAACGCCGCCCAGGTCGCGATGGCTACCAGAATAAAATTGTGGTGCGGAAAAACAGCAATCCAGCATTCCGTAAAGCCGGCGATGTAAAACGCAACGGAAATGGCCTGGGAAAGGTAGAGCGGTATGCCGATGGCACCGCCGGCCTCAAGTCCCAGAGATTTGGAGATAATCGAGTAGGCCCCGCCGGTGCCGATGCGGATATTGGTCGTGATGCTGGCAACCGAAAGCCCGGTGCAGAGGGTGATGATATTGCTGGCAACAATAATCCCCAAGGCCCTGGCCAGCCCCACCTGACCGACAACCCACCCCAGGCGCAAATACATCACAACACCCAGGATGCTCAAGACCGTCGGGGTAAAAACTCCTTCAAGTGTCCCGAATCTTTTTGTTTCCATAAGACGCTGTTATTATAACACAGACGCACAAGAAATGAAGGTTTTCCCTAATGATGGTGGTCAATATGCAGGTGCGGATGTGTGTGGATCTGGCCTTTATGTTTGTGGCTGTGGATGTGCAGGAGGTTATTGGCTCCAAGTAACTCGATATCGCCAAGGATTTCAGCGGGAGGGCCTGTGCGGATGATCTTTTTTGAAGGACCGAACACATAAACCACGTCCGATATTTCTTCAACGATGTGCAGGTCATGGGTTGAGACGATGATCGTCTTGCCGGCCTCATGGCTTGCGACCAATAAATCAATGATGTGCCTGGTTGTCAAAGGGTCCAGGCCAGCGGTCGGCTCATCTAAGACCAGGACATCGGGGTCGATCACCAGAGTTGAGGCAAGCGCCACTTTTCTTTTTTCACCGATGCTCAATTGATGCGGGGAGCGCTCCAAGAGCCCTTCGATGCCCAATGCCGCGATGAATTCTTCAAGGCGGGCGGCTATCGTCTTTTTATCCATGCCCAATTGCAACGGCCCAAACAAAATATCTTCTTTAACCGTCGGACAGAACAACTGAACATCGGGATTCTGAAAGACCAAGCCAACACTCTTGCGAAAATTTCTGGAAAAGACCTCGTCGTTGAAATCGCCTTCCTTCAATTCCCTGCCCATCGCTTTGACAACACCCCTATCGGGAAAAATCAAACCATCGAGCATATGCAAAAGCGTCGACTTCCCGGAACCGTTGGCGCCGATCACCGCGATCTTCTGGCCTTTTTGTATTGCCAGATCAATACCGCAGAGCGCCGGAAATTTCCCCAGATAAGAAAAATATACCTCTTTGAGCTCAAATATCACGTTTTCCATAACATCACCAGAAATAACGCCGCAACACCAACCAACCACAGCCAATCTTTGGATGTTGCGCGGAAAACTTCGAAGATCTGCGGCTCACCACGATAGCCGCGCGAACACATGGCCTGATATACTTGCGTCTGAAGCTCAAACGAACGGTGCCAAAAATTCGCCATATTCCAGGCAACGACGCGTTGCCCTGGTCCGGTCGCAACAACATGACCCACCCTGCTTCTGATGGCCACATAGGTATGCTCGATGAGCTCAAGCAAAAGATAAATATAACGGGTGCACATCCCCATCGTCATCACAAAAACCTGCGGCACGCCGAAAAGGCGCAAAACCTTCAAAAGCGTCGCGTGTTTTGTTGTCAACGCCAGAAGTGCTGCCAGCGACACAGACGTCAACACGCGCAGGAAAAAAAATGCGGCGCTCGCCATACCCTGCCTGGTGACAACGGCGCTTAATGAAAAAATCCGCACAACAAACAACGGTTCTCCTGGCGTAAAGGTCTCAAAGAGCGCCGGCACGGCAATGCATAAGGCAAAAAACGGGATAAAAAACCAGGTGCGTTTCAGGAAAAATCCCAACCGGACCGACGACACAGATGCCAAAACCAGACAAACCACATACATCGTAGCCAAAACCGGCAGACTTTTGGTCAAAAGTACCAAAAAGAGCAATAGAAAGAATCCCACGGTTTTCAGTCGCGGGTCGCGCGCCTGCAGAAAACCGCGACGACCGGAAAATTCATCGGCAAAAACCGATTCCTTTAAAAAAGACAAGATGCCCATGATCGATCGCTCGATAAAATGGCTGTGACGCTTAGACACGCTATTTTTCCTTTCGGACTAATAATCTTGCGATGAGCCATACTGTGGCAACAGTCACGATAATGCCGATAACAGCGGACACGATATAAGCAAGACTCAAATACCCCAGACCCTTTTCTTCCCAGCCCTTAAAGGCATAATCCGGAATGGGAGCGCTCCAAAGACCGGAAAGCTTTTGCAGACCCTGCGGAACGTAGCCGATGAGTTCTTGGATTCTCTTTGTTCCCCATTCTCCCCAGGCATCGCCTGCC
>JAZDLY010000093.1:0-2898 GCA_043801485.1 Candidatus Omnitrophota bacterium
CTCCCTGCCCTCCCGGAGGAGGCGGCGGTAATGCACCTTCTTCTCGAGCCTGCTGCCGGTCCTGCTTCATATCTTGCCTAGATTCTTGAAGCGCCTGACGATCCTGTTCTCTTTGCTGAACATTTTCCTGATGCATAGCTCTGAGCTGCTCTCTGAGCTGATCAGCCGTTTCCTTATCTCCTGCCTTCAAGGCTTCACCGATCTGCTGATGAAGCTGCGCTTCTTGCTGACGCGCCTCCTGGGCATTCTGCCGTGAGGTCTGCCTGGACTCCTGAAGGGCTTGCTTATCCGACTGAAATTCCGCGCGCCAATCTGTCGCGCCTTCATCTGAAGACGATTCTTCCTGAGCGACTGCTATGCCACAAACAGAACATAGCGCTATAGCGCACAACACCAACAAAATCTTTCTCATATCTCCTCCCCCTCTTGGTCCTTCTAAAGGTTCATGGATATTTTAACTTCTATCCGATATAAAGTAAATATTTATTTAGAAGCAACAACTGTCCCGTGATGCTTGATTTTCATGGTAAGATCGTCGACAATCGCGTAAATACAAGGCATAACAATCAGGGTCAAGCCGGTAGCAAAGAACAGCCCCCAGCTAATGGCTAACGCCATGGGTTTCAGGAATGGATCACTGCCGCCTATACCATAAGCAACAGTGCTTAAACCGGCAATGGTTGTAATCGTGGTCAAAAGAACGGGCCTCAGGCGTATGCGCCCTGATTCGATGATCGAAAACCTGCGCTCCGCCCCTTCCCGCCTGAGCCTGTTGATAAAATCAACAAAGACAATGGAATCGTTGACCACAATACCGGTCAGGCCGACAATGCCAACCAAAGCCAGGAAGCTCAACGGCTCTCTGTGCAAAATAAAAGCAATGACAACACCGATGAGCCCAAAAGGAATAACAGTCATTACGATAAACGGCTGGATCAAAGAATTGAACTGGGTGGCCAGGATCAAAAAGATCAGAACAAAAGCAATCCAGAATGCGGTCAGAAAACTATGGATGGACTTCAGGGTCTCTTCCTGCTCGCCTCCGAATCTCAAGTTATAGCCTTGGTATTGGTTTGAAATATCTTTGAACTTGCTGGCCACCAATTGATTGGCCTTGGCTGATGTCATTTTTTTGTTATCCACCTCACCGGAGACGCTGACATAGCGTTTGCCGTCTAGATGTGTAATGGAACGCAACCCCTGAAAACTCTCAATGCGGGCAATGGCTTTTAAAGGAATCAAATCGCCGAATTTATTCGGGATAGAAAGATTGTTGAATAGCGTTAGTGTATCGCGCTGTTGTTCCGGAAGCCGGACCAAAACCTGAATTTCCTCCTCAGCCTTTGTCGGCTTGATGGTTGTGGCCACGCCACCGTCAATGGCATTGCGCATGGAAACTGCCACCTGACCAACGGTCAGGCCTGCCCTTGTCGCCGCATCCACGTCGACAATAACATGGAGCTCCTTATTGCCAAGTTTATAACTATCGGAGATATCCATGACACCTTTAAAGGTCTTAAGATATTCGGACAACTTGCCGACAATTTCCCTGATCTCGGGGTATTCTTCTCCCCTGACCTGAATATCGATGGCCTTGCCCACCGGGGGCCCTTCTCGTCTTTTGCGGAAGTAAAGCTTGGTCAATTCAGGCAATCGCTTGTGTAATTTTTCCAGGTCCGGCCTCAATTCATCAACGATTTGTTCCGCGGTTTTGTCCCTTTTCTGGCTGGCGGTCAAAAACACCGTGATCTGTGCCAAATTGCTGCCGGATTCCGCTTCGGGATCAAAATTGTGCTCTTCGGAAATATTCCCGATGGTCGTCTCATAGGTATCCAGATATTTTTTTGGTATATTGGAAATAAGCTCTTCGACGGGAACAATAAGTTCCTTCATCCGTTCCAGCGGCATACCGGCAGGCGCCTCAGCCCTGACGTAGAATTGCTCAACCCCCCGGCTGCTGAAGAGAATAAACGGAATGAAATAAACTGCCAGCACAATGCAAAGGACAAAAATACCCACAGTGCCCCAGAAAACTTTATAACGATGATTTAACGCGGCATCAAGCGTCTTAAGATATTTAGACCGCAGAACTTCAAACCAATGTGATTCGCCTTTTGGTTTTGTCTTTCCATTGACACCGATGGGTTTGGCGAAATCTGAGAGGTGTGATGGCAAAATAATGAAGGCCTCAATCACCGAAGCAGAAAGAGCAATGATGACAACCAAAGGAATGTTGCTGATAAACTTCCCCAAGAGCCCTGTCATGAAGAGCAATGGCGTAAACGCTGCGATGGTTGTCAAAACAGTAGAGGCCACCGGCGCCATGACCTCATTTGCCCCGCGGACCGCGGCTTCATGAGGGTCCATCCCCTGTTCCAGATAACGATACACGTTCTCAGAAATGATAATCCCGTCATCCACAAGCATTCCCAAAACCACAATCAGACCAAACATGGTGATAAGGTTAATGCTCAGGCCCAATAGGTTCATGGCATAAAAAGTCGCCAACATGGCAATAGGAATGCCCAAGGCCGTAAAGATAGCCGGGAGAGGATGAAGAAACAAAAACAGAACGCCAACCACGAGCAAAAATCCGATGAAACCATTATTCCTCAAGACATTGAGCCGGCGCTTGATGTAATAGGAAAGGTCATCAAAAGTCGAAACCTTCAACTCCGTGGGCGTTTTCTTTTTGAATTCCTTAATCACCTTGTGGACTTTATCTACGATGTTGATCGCATCTCCGCTCTCCCGCTTGACGACAACGAGCGTGATCGCACGGCTCCCCTCTACCCTGCTTGTCTGGATTTCGTCCTCAAAGGTGTGGCGCACAAATGCCACGTCTTTGATTTTCAGCCAATTCCCGGCGTCATTGGCCCGGATCACGGTCTCGGCAAT
>JAZDLY010000096.1:0-2111 GCA_043801485.1 Candidatus Omnitrophota bacterium
GCGCGACGGGTCTCAGACAGAAGGTATCTCGTATTCTGTCTTGGACAAGATCAAGATCGCACGCAAATTAGATGAGCTTGGTCTCGATTATATCGAGGGTGGATACCCGGGTTCCAACCCGAAAGACAAGTCGTTTTTTCAGGAGTTTAAAGAGGATCCGCTCAAGATCGCCAGGCTTGTGGCTTTTGGTTCAACGCGCAAGGCCGGTGTATCGGCGGCACGGGACAGTGGTTTAAAGAGCCTGGTGGAATCGGGCGTGAGCACAGCCACGATTTTTGGCAAGACATGGGATCTGCACGTCAAGGACATCCTAAGGGTTAGTCTTGAAGAAAATCTGGATATGATCAGGGATTCGGTCAAGTATCTTGTGGCCGAGGGCCTTGAGGTGATTTACGATGCCGAGCATTTTTTTGACGCCTATAAAGCCAATCCAGAATATGCCATGAAGACAATTAAGACGGCTGTCGAAAGCGGGGCAAAACTGGTGTGTTTCTGCGACACCAATGGCGGTACGCTGACGTCGGAGATCTCGTCGATTGTGCGAAAGGTCAAAGACGAAGTCAAGGCCCCGCTGGGGATCCATACCCATAACGATTTGGGTTTGGCGGTTGCAAATTCTATAGCGGCTGTCGAGGCCGGATGCGTCCAAATCCAGGGCACGATGAACGGTTTGGGGGAGCGCTGCGGCAATGCCGACCTTGTCCCAATCATCGGCATCTTGAAGTTTAAGCTGCATAGGGAATGCCTTAGTGATGACCGGCTTAAAGAGTTGACGGAAATTTCTCATTTTGTCAGCGAAATCAGCAATATGAAGCACATGGACAATCAGCCTTTTGTCGGGAAGTCTGCGTTTGCGCACAAAGGCGGAGTTCACATCAATGCGGTCTTAAAGAACCCCAAGAGCTACGAACACATTGATCCTGCTTTGGTCGGCAATCTCCGTCGTGTTTTGGTTTCGGAGTTGGCAGGTAAGACTCCCATTCTTTTGAAAGCCAAGGACCTAAACCTGGATTTGGAAAAGGATTCTCCTGAATCCAAAAAAGTCCTCAAGCTCCTGCAGGACTTAGAGCATGAAGGATATGCCTTTGAAGCAGCGGATGCCAGTTTTGAGGTTTTGGTCAAAAAGGCACTGAAGCAGCATAAGAAATTTTTTGACCTCGAGGGTTTTCGTGTGATCGTCGAAAAAGGGAAAAAGGGGAAAATTTCTTCGGAGGCCACGATCAAGTTGATTGTCAACAAGGTCAAGGAACACACGACCAGCGATGGCGACGGGCCTATCAATGCCCTGGACAATGCCCTGCGCAAGGCGCTCAAAGGGTTTTACCCACAGGTTTTGAAAATGCATTTGTCTGATTTTAAAGTGCGCGTTTTAGATGCCAAGGAAGGGACCGCGGCCAAGGTGCGCGTTCTCATCCAGTCGCAAGACGAACATGATTGCTGGACGACGGTCGGTGTCTCTGAAAATATTATCGAGGCTTCCTGGCAAGCCCTGGTGGACAGCATTGAGTATAAACTGATGAAGGACGCTTCTAACAAATAACACAGATTTATTGTGTTTTTCAATTTTTCATTTTTAACTTTTAACTTTTAATTTTTATTTTCTTTACTTATGCCCCACGAATTGCACCCCCAATATAATCCCAAGGATGTTGAAACAAAATGGTTTGAATTTTGGGCCACGACGCCGTTGTTCCATGCAACGGTCTCACCCGGCAAAAAACCGTTCGTGATTGCTATCCCTCCGCCCAATGTGACGGGGATTTTGCACATGGGGCATGCCTTGAACAATACCATCCAGGATATTTTGATCCGTTTCAGGCGCATGCAGGGCACTGAGGTTCTTTGGATGCCTGGCACAGACCACGCGGGCATTGCCACGCAGAATGTGGTCGAGCGACAGTTGGCCAAGGAGGGCATCAAGCGCCAGGATTTGGGTCGCGAAGAATTTTTGAAGCGCGTCTGGAAATGGAAAGAAGAGCATGGGTCAACCATCATTCATCAGTTGAAACGCATGGGCGCTACCTGCGATTGGCCGCGGGAACGCTTCACGATGGACGAAGGCTATTCTGCGGCTGTCAACGACGTTTTTGTCCGGCTTTATGAAAAAGACC
>JAZDLY010000101.1:0-27745 GCA_043801485.1 Candidatus Omnitrophota bacterium
AACTCGTGGACGACCAGGGACGCCTTAAGAACTTCCTGACAGAATTGAAGGATTATAAGGTAACGGAGCTGGTTAGGTCAGGACGAATCGCGATTTCCAAATGAGTGAGGGCATGACTTATGGAGCGCCTGCCGGTAGGCAGGAAGCGCTCATAAGTCATGTGTACGAACTCACCCCTGACATCTTCCTAATAATTTCTTAGGTAAATGTCGAGGGTAAAGAAAGGCAATTACAGAAGGAGAATGTGATGAGAATTTATTATGACAGTGATGCGGATTTGAAATATCTGCAAGGCAAGAAAATTGCCATCATCGGTTATGGGATTCAGGGCCGCGGCCAGGCGCTGTGTTTGAAGGATAGCGGTCTGGACGTTATTGTGTCCGAATTGGATGGAACGCCGAATTACGAGCAGGCGAAAAAAGATGGTTTCCAACCGGTGGGCGCGACGGAGGCAGCGCAAGCCGCAGACATCATCCAGATCTTGACGCAGGACCACGTGCAGGCAAAGGTTTATGACGAGTCTATCAAGCCTCATTTGAAAAAAGGCAAGGTGCTTGTTTTTTCGCACGGATTCAACATTCATTTCAAACAGATCAAACCGCCGAAGAAAGTGGATGTTATCATGATCGCGCCCAAAGGACCCGGGGCGCTTGTGCGTCGCATGTACGAAGAAGGCAAGGGCGTGCCGTGTTTGGTGGCTGTTTTTCAGGATGCCTCAGGAAATGCAAAAAATATCGCCCTGGCGTATGCCAAGGGTATCAAAGGCACGACTGCGGGCGTCATTGAGACGACTTTTGCCGAGGAGACAGAGACGGATCTTTTTGGCGAACAGGCAGTTCTCTGCGGCGGCGTGACCGAATTGATCAAAGCAGGATTTGACACCCTCGTCGGCGCAGGCTATCAGCCGGAGATTGCCTATTTTGAGGTTTTGCATGAATTAAAACTCATCACGGACCTTATCCAGGAACGCGGGATTTCCGGGATGAGGCGCGGGGTTTCCAATACCGCCTGCTACGGCGATTTAACGCGCGGCCCCAGGATCATCAATCAGAAGACACGCAAGGAAATGCAGAAGATTTTGAAGGAAATCAAAAACAGAAAATTTGCCAGGGAATGGATCGCCGAAAATGAAAAAGGCAGGCCGAATTTCAACGCGTTGCTTAAGGCCGGCGACGATCATTTGATCGAGAAGGTGGGGAAGGAACTAAGAGGAATGATGCCTTGGATGAGGCACTAACCTGAAACGGAATGCCCTTTGCAGAGCAAAGGGCGATTCCGGTATAAGCGTCAGAGACATACCGGAATCGATGCCTTGGATGCGAAGCGAGCGATAGCGAGCGGAGCCCCCTGCGCATAGATTTCCATCGCTTTTGTTGCGAAATCTGCGGGGGGAAGCACTAAGGTATGCCCTTTGGCAGAGCAAAGGGTGATTCCGACATAAACGCCAGAGGCATGATGGAATAGTCCTTGGACAGAGCCAAGGACGATTTCGATGCAAACGCCAGTGGCGAGTCAAATCGCCCTTTGGCAGAGCAAAGGGTGATTCCGACATAAACGCCAGAGGCATGTCGGAATCAAAGCCGAGATTAAACATGGATAAATTGATCATATTTGATACAACATTGCGCGACGGAGAACAGGCGCCGGGCGCGACCTTGAACGACAGAGAAAAACTTGAGATTGCGCACCAGTTGGTTGCACTTGGCGTGGATGTCATCGAAGCTGGCTTTCCTATATCCTCTCCCGGAGATTTCAGGGCGGTCAAGCTCATTGCGTCCTCTGTCAAAGGGGCTGTGATTTGCGGCTTGGCCAGAGCCATTCCCAAAGACATCGACGCGGCATACAACGCCACGAAACCTGCCAAATCAGGCAGCCGCATCCACGTCTTTTTGGCGACGTCGAAGATCCACAGGCAGTACAAGCTCAAAAAAGCCAAAGAAGAAATCTTGAGGCTGGCGGTGGAGTCTGTGCGCTATGCCAAAAAATACACCTCGGATATTGAATTCTCTCCGGAGGATGCATCCCGTACCGAACCGGAATTTCTTTTTCAGGTGGTGGAGGCTGTCATTGCTGCAGGTGCCGCGACCGTCAACATTCCGGATACGGTGGGTTACGCCTATCCCGGGCAGTTTGGCGCTTTGATCAGGGCGATTAAAGAGAATGTGCCCAATATCCATAAGACTGTGATTTCTGTTCACGGTCATAACGATTTGGGTCTTGCCGTAGCCAATTCGCTTGAGGCGATCAAGAATGGCGCGCGTCAGGTGGAATGCACGGTTAACGGTATCGGCGAGCGCGCGGGCAATGCGTCTTTGGAGGAAATTGTCATGACCGTTAAAACGCGGCCCGACGTCTTCAGCGACGTGCGCACGACGATCAACACCAAAGAGATTTACAAGACATCGCGCATGGTCAGCAAGCTCACGAGTTTTGTGGTGGCTCCCGACAAGGCCATCGTGGGTTTGAATGCCTTTCGCCATGAATCCGGCATCCATCAGGACGGTGTTATCAAAAAACGCTTGACCTATGAAATCATTTCGCCGGCCGATGTCGGTTTTACCGGTCAGAGCCTGGTTTTGGGCAAACACTCCGGCAAGCACGCGCTCGCCAAAAGGCTCCAGGAGTTGGGCGTGAAATGCTCAGGCTTGGAACTCGCGCGTCTTTTTGACAAGTTCAAAGAGCTGGCCGATAAGAAAAAGACAATTTACGAAGAGGACCTTGTTTCTTTGGTGGAAGACCAGATCAACAAGAGCGCGGAAACATGGCAGTTTGTCAGCGTTGAGTACACGAGCGGCACCCATGTCAGGCCAAGCGCGACTGTCCGCCTGAAACGCCAAGGCAAAGTGCTCGGCGTGTCCTCGACCGGAGACGGGCCGGTGGATGCCTGTTACAAGGCCATCGAAAAAATCACCAAAACCAAAACACGGCTTCTGGATTACCGCATCGAGGCCGTGACCTCCGGCAAGGATGCCATCGGTGAAGTCAGCGTCAAGGTCCAGATCAATAAGAACGTTGCTTTGGGGCGCGGTTCCTCGACCGACATCATCGAAGCCTCTGCCAAAGCCTTCTTGAATGCCCTCAACAAGATTGCCGGCAAAGTCAAATCATCGCAGGGCCTGCATTTATAGTTCATGGTCAATCCCGAAGGAAAACAGCGTTACGGTTTAATAGGATATCCTGTTAAACACAGTTTCTCGGGCCTCATGCACAATGCGGCGTTTACGCATTACGGCATGGACGCGGTCTATGAACTTTTTGAGGTGGCGCCGGACCGGCTGGAGGAGTTTTTCAAAAAGACCGTCGGCGAAAAGAAGCTGTGCGGTTTCAACATCACCGTTCCGCACAAAGAGAAGGCGGTTTTTTTTCTGGACGGCGAAAAGGACAAAAACGTTGTGATGGCTCAGGCCGTCAACACCATACGCGTTGAGGCCGATGGTCGCCTGAGTGGTTTTAACACAGACGGCGAAGGTTTTTGCCGGGATTTGCAAGAGAAGGGTGTTGTCGTTGGAGGAAAAAATATCGCCTTGATCGGCGCCGGAGGCGGAGCAAAGGCTGTGGCAATCGCCTTGGCCGGTTTGGGGCCCAAGCGTCTTTTGATTTTTGACCTGGAGGCCTCAAGGTCTCGTTCACTGGTCGCTATTTTGAAGGAATTTTACCCTCAAGTTGCGGCTTGGGCAGTTGATGATTTAAATTCTCTTAAGATAGAGGAGGCGGACCTGTTGATCAACGCCACGCCGGTGGGTATGAAGGAGACCGATCCTTTGCTTGTCCCGGATCAGCTGCTCCGCCACAAACCTTTTGTTTATGACTTGATTTATAATCCGGTTGAGACTAAACTATTGAAAACAGCAAAAGCCGTCGGTTGCCGCGTGGCGAACGGTTTGGGAATGCTGTTGCACCAAGGCTGCTTGGCTTTTGAGATTTGGACGCGAAAAACAGCGCCTACGGAGGTCATGCAAAATGTTCTTAGAACAAAAAACCGTGTTTGATTCGATTCTTTTTGTTTTTGTTTTCCTCTTCGGCATCAGCATCGGCAGTTTCCTGAATGTCTGCATTTACCGCATGGGCCGCGAGATGTCCATTGTGCGGCCGTCGTCCCATTGCCCACAGTGCAAAAAACCAATCCCCTGGTACGACAACGTTCCCCTGGTGAGTTATTTGGTACTCCGGGGGCGCTGCCGCGCCTGCGGCGCCAAATTTTCTGTTCGCTATTTTGCCGTGGAGCTTATCATGGGCTTGTTGTTCCTTGCGATCTTCCGCAGATTTTGGTTCACCCCGCAGGCGTTTGTCTACGCGATTTTTACCTGTGGCCTCGTCATCGCGACCTTTGTGGATTTTGATTTTAGGATTATTCCCGATGAGGTCACCCTCGGCGGCATTGGGGTAGGATTACTTCTGAGTTTTATTTTCCCCTCCATTTATCATACCGCATCCCACGTGGCGAGCCTGCGTTCTTCGGCCCTCGGTGTTTTGGTGGGAGGTGGGGTGCTTTGGATTCTGGGTTGCGTCGGAGATTTTGTTTTCAAAAAAGAATCCATGGGCGGCGGAGACGTGAAACTGCTGGCGATGATTGGAGCTTTCCTGGGGTGGAGCACGGCCTTGATGGTTTTGCCCGTGGCCTCGTGCCTGGGGGCGATCGTCGGTATTATTATTAAGCTTAGGACCAAAGAGAGTGTTATCGCATTCGGCCCATATCTTTCCATGGGGGCGTTGATCTGCATGTTTTTCGGCGGTGCGATTTTGCACTGGTTTTTCGGTCTTTCGTAACAGGCGGAGGTTTTTCCATGTTGAGAGCGTTGACAGCAGGTGAATCACACGGACGTTGCATGATCGCAATCCTGGAGGGCATGCCGGCCGGTTTGAAGATTGACCTCAAAAGTATGACTATCGAACTCAAGCGCAGGCAAATGGGGTATGGCCGCGGCGAGCGCATGAAAATCGAAGATGACCACGTGGAGATTCTTTCCGGCGTCAAGAACGGCCTGACACTGGGCAGCCCCATTGGTCTTTATGTCAAAAACAATGATTTCAGAATCGATGCCTTGATTCCTTTGACCCAGCCGAGGCCGGGTCATGCGGATCTGGGTGGATGTCTGAAGTATGGGCATCAGGATATCCGCAATGTCCTGGAGCGGGCCTCGGCGCGCGAAACAGTTTCCCGCGTGGCCCTGGGTGCTGTCTGTAAGCTTTTTTTAAAAGAGTTTGGCATCGCTGTTTCAAGCGAAGTCGTTTCGATCGGGGGAGAGAAAGACAAGAAAAAGATCGAGAAAAAGATCGATGCCGCAAAGAAAAACTTAGATACGCTGGGCGGCATGTTTGGCGTGACAGCTAACGGCGTTCCTCCTGGCTTGGGCAGTTATGTGGCTGCGGACCGCAGGCTCAACGCCCGTCTGGCATATACGCTGGCCTCGATTCCGGCCATCAAAGCCATTGAGTTCGGCCTGGGCACAGCCTACGCTTCGGCCATGGGGTCCCGCGTTCACGATGCGATTTACTATTCTAAGGAAAAGGGCTACTTTCGCAAGACCAACAACGCCGGCGGCATCGAAGGCGGCATGTCCAACGGCGAGCCGATTGAAATTCGCTGTACCATGAAGCCCATTGCCACAATCGGAAAGCCGCTGGATTCCGTGGATATTATTTCTAAAAAGCCGGTCAAGGCAGCAGTGGAGAGGTACGACACGTGTGCTGTGGCTGCTGCCGGGGTGGTGGCTGAAGCCGTAGTTGCCTTTGAGCTTGCCAATGCGATGCTTGAGAAATTTGGCGGGGACAGTATGGCAGAAATCAAGCGCAGCCATAAGGCCTACTTAAGAAGTCTTTAGTCTTTGTTCAATAAGGGGTTGGGGCTCTGAAAGATTAACTTTCAGAGCCCTTTTTGTCCCTCCTTCGCGGCCCTATCTTCATCTTCAGATACAAAACGCTTCGGCGGGATTTCACTTTGACACTCTTACCTTACTATGGTAAACTCACTTCACTATGTCTAACATATACTTAGTCGGGTTTATGGCAACCGGAAAAACAGAAACCGCCAGGCTTTTGGCCAAAAATCTTAAACGACCTTTTGTGGAGATGGACGATCTGATCGTCAGCCGTGAAGGCATGCCTATTACCGAGATCTTTGCGTCCAAGGGGGAGGCTTATTTTAGGGAGTTGGAGAAGAAGCTTGTTCGGGAGATCTCTCAACAAAAGGATGTTGTCGTTGCCTGCGGCGGCGGGACCTTTGTGGATCCGGAAAACATCGAGGTTTTAAAGAGAACGGGGACGGTTATTTGTTTGACCTCGACTCCGGAAGTGATCCTCAAGCGCGCCTCCCGTTTCGGATACAGGCCTCTTTTGAATGTTGCTGATCCCCGCAAGGCGATCCAGGAGCTTTTAGCCAAACGACAACCTTTCTATGCTCAAGCGCATCATGTGATTGACGCAGACCAATTGACTGTTGAACAGACAGCTGCGGAAATCCTCAAACGACTTGATTTGACATGACCAATCTCCAAGCCCTTGTTTTGCTCAATATGGTCGCCGACATTGGCAGTGTGCGCGCCAAAAAACTGCTGGCGGCATTCGGCGAGCCGTACCGGATTTTTGAGGCGGATCTTCACAGGGTTAGTTCCGCGGGGCTTTCACCCATTTTGGCCCGTCGCGTGGTTGACGCGCCCCGCCGCTTGAATGTTGACCAAGAAATTCAGGCAGCTGCCAGGCAGGGAATCCGGATTCTCACGATTTTAGACGAGGCCTATCCCAAAAGCCTTAAAGAAATCTACGATCCGCCGATTGTGCTTTATGCCAAAGGGGAATGGCTCGATGCGGATCTCAATGCCATCGGCGTGGTCGGTTCCCGCGGAGCTTCGTTTTATGGTTTGTCGTGCGCAAGGGATTTTTCTTCTCAGTTGTCCCAGTGGGGCCTGACGATTGTTTCGGGAATGGCGCGTGGCATTGATACCGCCGCACACCGTGCCGCTCTGGATGCCGGCGGCAGGACCATCGCCGTGGTTGGAAGCGGCTTTGATCATATCTATCCCCCCGAGAACGAGCATCTTTTTTATGAAATTGCTGACAAAGGTCTTGTGTTGTCGCAGTTTCCGTTGAACATGCGGCCGCGGCCAGAGAATTTTCCCATCCGCAACCGCATCATCAGCGGTTTGTCCAAAGGGGTTTTGGTGGTGGAGGCTTCACAGAAAAGCGGCGCCTTGATCACCGCCCGTTTTGCCTTAGAGCAAGGCAGGGATGTCTTTGCGATCCCTGGGAAATTGTCTTCTGCGACCTCTGTTGGGGCCAATGATTTGATCAAACAGGGCGCCCGGATGGTCACGCATCCTCAGGAAATTCTCCAAGAACTCCGGCCGCAGCTTTGCCTCAAGGAAAGAGATTTGTGTTCACCCCAGACCCAGAATCTGGGCCGCGCAGGGTTGCCGCCGATGGATGAAAGCGAAGCCGTCATCGTGCGCTCGCTCGATGATGAGCCCAAGTACATCGATTGCCTTTGCGCCGAAACCGGGCTGAAGATGAAGGACTTGCTGGCCGTCTTGATGCGCTTGGAACTCAAGGGTCTGATTAAACAACTTCCAGGAAAAACATTCGTGAGGAGCTTATGAGCAAAAAATCTTTAGTGATCGTGGAGTCACCCGCAAAAGCAAAAACCATCTCAAAATTCTTAGGTTCAGCATATTCCGTTATTCCCTCGATGGGGCACGTGATTGATCTGCCTCAGAAAGAATTGGGGATCGATCTTGAGAAGAATTACGAAGCGGAATTTGTCGTGATTCCCGGCAAGAAAAAAGTCCTGACTGAATTGAAAAAAGTCGCCAAGAAGATGGACGCTGTTTATTTTGCGACAGACCCTGACCGTGAAGGAGAAGCCATCGGGTGGAATTTGAAAGAGCGCCTGGACTTGAAGAAGCAGGAAGTCTTGCGCGTTGTGTTCCATGAGATCACCAAAAAGGCCATCGAGGACTCGTTTAAGAATCCTCGCGCGTTTGACGAGGACAAGATCAAGGCGCAGCAGGCGCGCAGGATCCTCGACCGGTTGGTCGGGTATTTTTTGAGTCCGTTGTTGTGGCGCAAGGTGACGCGGGGTTTGAGCGCCGGCCGCGTGCAATCCGTGGCTCTGAGGTTGATCGTGGACCGCGAGCGCCAGATTCAGGCTTTTGTTCCTCAGGAGTATTGGTCTATCGAGGCAGACCTTAAGAAAAAAACGGCAACCTCCAAAGAAGAGAAAAAAACATTCACGGCGAGCCTGGATAAAATCAACGATGAAAAAATCGACATCAAAACAGCGCACCAGGCGTCTGCGATTGTCTCGGAGATCGACGGTAAAGATTTTCAGGTTTCGGAGATCGAAAAGACCACCAAAAAAAGATCTCCCACCGCGCCCTTTGTCACGAGCACCTTGCAGCAGGACGCCTTTAATAAATTCAGGTTCAGCGCCGTGAAAACCATGTTCATCGCCCAGCAGCTCTATGAGGGTATTGAGCTGGGGGAAGAAGGTCCTGCGGGATTGATCACCTACATGAGGACGGATTCGACGCATGTGGCCTCATCGGCTTTGGACGAGGCGCGGGCTTTTATCCAAACACGTTTTGGGAATGACTATTTGCCGCAAGAGCCGCGTGTCTATAAGTCGCGCAGACTCGCCCAGGAGGCCCATGAGGCGATTCGGCCGACGGCCGTGTCGCGCTCGCCGCAGGAAGTCGAGCATTTCCTGACACCGGAACAGTTTAAGCTTTATGATTTGATCTGGAAACGTTTTGTGGCAAGCCAGATGAATCCGGCACAGATCGAGACCACGACGGCGTTGGTCCGCTGCGAAAAATACCTGTTTAGGGCCACGGGCAGTTTGGTTGTGTTTGACGGGTTCACGGCGGTTTATAAGACCGATGACGAGGAAGAAGAGCCGCAGGACAAAAAAAACGTCCTGCCGCCGTTGGCCAAGGATGAACTTTTGAGCGCGGTACAAGTCGTGCCCAATCAGCATTTCACAAAGCCCCCGGCCCGTTTTTCGGAAGGGTCTCTGATCAGAAAGCTCGAGGAAGAAGGGGTGGGTCGGCCCAGCACCTATGCGCCGACGATTTCCACGATCATCAATCGCGATTATGTTCGTCGGGAAAAAGGATATTTTATTCCGACGGAACTGGGCATCAAGGTCAGCGAACTCCTGGTCCAGTATTTTCCGCAGGTTATGGATATAACGTTTACAGCCCATATGGAAGAAGAGCTCGATATGGTCGAGGACGGCAAGGCCAACTGGGTCAGCATCCTTGATGAATTCTACGCACCGTTTAAAGAAAAACTCGATGTGGCCTTGAAGGAAATCAAAAAAGAAGTCATCTATGCCGATGAAGTTTGTGATGTTTGCGGCAAACCCATGGTGATCAAGTGGGGCCGCAAGGGAAAATTTTTGAGTTGCTCGGCATATCCGGCTTGTAAGAACGCCAAGTCCATCACCAGCGGCGTCAAGTGTCCTCAGGCCGACTGTGACGGCGAATTGATTTTAAGGCGTTCTTACCGCGGCAGGTCTTTCTACGGCTGCAGCCGTTATCCGAAATGCACCTTTACTTCGCGCGAATTGCCAACACAAAATCCTACAGAAGCAACGCCTCCTACCGAAGGAGCGCCTCCTGCCGAACTTCCGCAGGAGCCCGCTGCCTAATACGCCATGGTGCGCTATATTGAGAAATTTTTAAGGTATCTTGAAATCGAAAGAAATGCCTCGCCCCACACGCTTTTGAATTACAGGCTGGATCTGGAGGATTTCAGGATGTTTTTGAAAGACGCCAAGATAGAAACCATAGATTATCTCTTGATGCGCAAGTATCTGGCGACCTTGAAAGAAAAAAAACTCACCCCCCGTTCGGTGGGCCGCAAGCTTTCGGCGCTGCGCAGTTTTTTTAGGTTCCTGGTCAAAGACGGATTTTTAAAACTTAATCCTACGGATGCCATCACCTCGCCCAAACAGGACAAATTTCTGCCAAAATTTCTGACCGAGACAGATGTGGTTCGGCTCATCGAGGCCCCGGCATCCGATACTCTCAAGGGGCTGCGGGACAGGGCTATTTTTGAAACGCTTTATTCCACCGGCATGCGTATTTCAGAGCTCGTGACGTTGACACAGGAGCGTGTTGACTTTATCGCAGGGACCGTCAAGGTCCTGGGAAAAGGCAAGAAGGAGCGGCTTCTTCCCATCGGTGAGTGGGCCATCCGCGCCATACGCAATTATCTCGATAAGCGCAAGACAGAGAGCCGCGCTATTTTTTTGAACAAAAACAAAAAACCCCTTGGGGCGCGCGGTATCCGCAAGGTTATGGATGTTTACTTAAGGCAAATCAGCCTGGCGGAAGATATTTCGCCGCACACCCTGCGTCATTCGTTTGCCACACATCTGTTGAACAGAGGTGCAGATCTGCGCTCGGTGCAGGAGCTCCTGGGGCATGCCAATCTTTCCACAACGCAGATTTATACGCACCTGACGACGGATAAATTAAAATCGATCTATACCAAGGCGCACCCGCGAGCATGAAATAGTCAATAGCCAATAGTCGATAGTCGATAGGTGACTACTAAAAAATATGATTTATTTTATTTATGACTTATTGCTTTTCCTGGCAAGCCTCGTCTATCTGCCGTTTTACGCCCTTCGTGGCAGGGTCCACCGCGCCATTTTGACGCGGCTGGGATTTTTCCCAAAAGGGTTCTTTGATGACCTTAGGGGGCATGAGGTGGTTTGGATTCATGCCGTGAGCGTCGGGGAAGCAAGGGCCGCGGATTCTTTGTTGGAGCTCTTCAGGAGTCGGTGGCCGCAAACACGCATTGTGGTTTCAACGGTGACGCCCACCGGGTACGCTATTTTAAAACGCATGATTAGGGAAAATGAAATCGCTTTTTTTGCGCCGCTGGACATCTCTTGCGTTGTCAATAAGGTTCTGAATTTGGTTTCTCCCCGGCTCTGGATGATTATGGAAACGGAACTCTGGCCGAATCTTATCCGTCTGGCCCACCGGCGAGCAACCATGGTGGCCGTGGTCAACGGACGGATTTCGGATCGTTCGCTTAAAGGATACCAGTGTCTGAGAGTTTTTCTGCGCCCCATCCTGCGTCGTGTGGATTATTTTTGCATGCAGACAGAGGAGTCCGGTGAGCGCATTAAAGCGTTGGGGGCTTGTTCAGAGCGGGTGCTGGTGACCGGCAACATCAAATTCGATATTTCCGCCCGTCTCAAAGAGGCGCCGGCGCTATCCCGGCTCAAACAAGCTTTGCCCGGATGTCTTTTATGGCTTGCCGGCAGCACGCATGATAACGAAGAAGAAATCGTGACGACCGTTTACCGGGCCCTTGGGAAAGATTTTCCTTCTTTGAGACTTTTGATTGCGCCGCGTCATTTGGAGCGGCTGGATAAAATCAAAAGGATGATCCGGTTTGCCGGGCTGGAGCCCGTTGATCTCTCCGGTATTTCGAAAATTTCGGCTTCGCAGGTTGTCCTTTTGGACACGATGGGGGACCTGACGGCTCTCTATGGGTTTTGCGACGTTGCGTTTGTGGGAGGAAGCCTGGTGCCGACAGGAGGGCATAATCCTTTGGAGCCGGCGCTGTTTGGAAAACCGATTCTGTTCGGTCCTCATATGGGGAATTTCAAAGAGATCCGCGATATCTTTATAAGAGAACAAGCCGCGCTTGAAGTCAAAGACGCCGCGGACCTTGAATTCCAAATGCGAAAACTCCTGGCCAGCTCCGCGCAGAGACAGGCCCTTGGCGAATGCGCCAAAGCGCTCCTGGATAAAAACCGGGGTGCGGCCCTTCGCACCTTCAACGCGATTGAAGAGAAACTGAAGATCAATGATGTTTAGCCTCAGGCCTTTTTATACGCAACACAAGTTGACCGCCGGCACTATTTTGCTTTTTCCGTTACTCCTTGTTTTGTCCGGCGTTTATGCTTTTTGTCTGGTGTGGGTCAGATGGTTTGCTCACTGGAAATCCGAGAGGCTCAAGGCAACAGTCGTCAGCGTCGGGAACATCACGCTGGGTGGCAGCGGCAAGACGCCTTTGGTTTTGGCAATCGCCGCGCATCTTAAAGACAAAGGCCATCGCGTGGCGGTGCTCTTAAGAGGCTACAAAAGGCCGCGGGCCAGAGACGGCATGGGCTCTTTGTCTTATGAGGCAAACGGCGACGAAGCCAGTTTGCTGGCAGCTAATCTCGGAGAAGATGTTTTGGTGGCCACAGGGCAAGACCGGGTCAGGCTTGCACGACAGATCGAAGAGAGCAAGACCGTTGATACGATCATTTTGGATGACGGATTCCAGCGCTGGCGGCTGGCGCGGGACCTGGATATCGTGACCGTGGATGCTCTTCGGCCGTTTGGCAATGGCCTGTTGTTGCCGGCAGGACACTTGAGGGAGGAAGCCAGGTCTCTTGAGAGGGCGCATGTGATTTGTTTGACTCGTTGCAGCGAAGCTTCTTCGAAAGCCTGCTTGGAATTAGAACAGAAAATCAGGCGCATCAATCCGTCTGCTTTGGTGTTGAGGGCATCCCACGTTCCGGTATCCCTCTATGATTTAAAAACTCAAAGGTGCCGGGAGCCAGGAACCCTCAAAGACAAAAAGGTTGCTGCCTTGTGCGCGATTGCGCAGCCTCAATCTTTTCTAGAAGCACTTCGGCGTTTGGGCGCGCAGATTCCCTTAGAGATGCTTTATCAGGATCACCATCATTTCAGCCCCGATGAATTCAGGCAGTGTCTGGAACGTTGCCGGGCCGCGGGCCTGACGACGTTGGTGACGACCGAAAAAGACAGCCAGCGCATTGAAGCATTTGTCCGGCAGCAAAATTTAAAAGTTGCTGTCCTTGTTCTTAAAATTTCTTTCAAAATAGAATCAGACCAAGAGGCATTTTATGCTCGATTGGATTCTCTATATCGTTCTTAGGACCACAACGGTTCTATTGCGATTGGCACCGTTGCGCTTATGGCTGGCGCTGGCGCGGTTTTTTGCCGGTTTTTATTATCTCGTTGCCGCTCGCCAGAATAGGAAAGCATTTGCGCACCTGAAGCTCGCCTTTCCTCAAAAAGACCACAAAGAATTGAAGAAGATTCTCAGAACCATGTACGGCCGCTTTGCTCAGAATTTCGTCGAAGCCCTGTTTATGCCCCACATGGACGAAGATTATGTGCGCACTCATGTGAAGATCAAGGGTGGTGAATATGTCAGCCAGGCCCTTGAGAACAAGCAGGGTGTGATTTTTGTCGCCTGTCATGCCGGCAGCTGGGAACTGTCCAACATCACTTGTGCCATGCTCTATCCTCAGGCACGCTACGCCGTGCTGGCCAGGCCTCAAAAAGGCTACAGGAGACTTGATGCGTTTTTAAACCGCGTCAGGGAGTCCAAGGGTTGCCATGTGATACGCGTCAATGAACTTAAAAAAATGGTAGAGCATCTTGGCGCCGGACATATGCTGGGCACTGTGGCAGATCACGGCGGCAGAGACGGGCTTGCGATTCCCTTTTTCGGGAAGTTGGCCATGACGCCCACCAGCAGTATCAAAATGGCCAAGAAGCTTAATGCCAGGATTATTCTGGCCTACATGCATCGCTTAGACGGCCTGGATCACGAAATGATCTTTAAGCCTTTGGAAGTTGTGCGCACCGCAGACGCCAGCGAAGACCTTTACGTCAATTTAACAGCGATGAGCAAAGTGTTGGAAAACTGGGTGGCCCAATACCCCGAGGAGTATCTTTGGTTTTACCGGCGGTGGAAGCACTCGCCGCAAAAAAATATTCTGATCTTAAGCGACGGCAAGCCCGGGCATGTCAAACAATCTCTAGCTTGTGCCGAACTTGTTTCTGCGCTTGGTTTTACTGTGCATCAGGAGACGGTCGAGGTTATTTTCAAAAACAAAAGGCAGGAGGCCTTGCTTGCCGTCGCCGGAACTTTATTCGGCGCGCAAGCCGCGCAGGCACTCCTGAGGTTTTGCCTGGGGCCTCAGACGTATTGCAAGTTGACCGCCGGCGCCTACGATCTGGTTATTTCTGCGGGGTCTTCTCTGGCCAGTGTCAACCTGGCAATGGCAACACAAAACAATGCTCAGAGCGTTGTTCTGATGCGTCCCGGCATTGTCCCCTTGGCGCGTTTTGATCTTGTGGTGATGCCGCTGCACGATCGTCCGCCCCAGCGCAAGAACATTTGCGCTATCCCTGGTTCTTTGACCGGTATGTCCGCAGATTCGTTAAGCAAAGATTTCCAGCAGCTTGTTTTGGCGCGTCCCGGCCTGCGGGATCTTCAAGACCTGCGGCAGCCAAAAATCGGCGTCTTGCTCGGGGGGATCTCCAAGAATTATGGCTGGACTATTGAACTTGCGTCTTTGGTCAGCGAGCAGCTCAAAAAAATCTCAAGCGATGCCGGGGCAGTTTTACTTTTGACTACGTCTCGGCGGACTCCGCCGGCGGTAACCTATATTTTGCGAACGCAGTTGGCCGGCAATCCTCAATGCAGGCTTTTTGTCGACGTCCTCGAAGATAATCCGGCCGGGACGGTCGGGGGGATATGTTATGCCAGCGACATCGTGGTGGTCAGCGGCGAAAGCATCTCCATGGTTTCAGAAGCTATGTCCTCGGGAAAACGCGTGGTGGTCTTTGAGCCCGTGATCTTGAGAAACAATAACAAAGTCAGGCGGTTTCTGCGGGGTCTGGCTGAAGAAAAATTGATTGTTAAAGTTGTGGCCGAAGAGCTCTGCGAATCTGTTTGTAGTTTGCTTGGCAAAGCGCCAGGGCAGACGGCTTTTGATGCCGCAGCGCCGCTGCGCGAGCGCCTTAAAAGGATGCTATGAATATTCTTCAAGTCCTTCCCCGGTTGAATGTCGGCGGAGTGGAAACAGGGACCGTGGATTTGGCCAAATATCTTGTCGGCCAAGGCCACCGGTGCGTTGTTGTTTCCGCGGGCGGTGAACTTGTGCAGGAACTGGAGGCCCATGGTATCAAACACTATCAGCTCCCCGTGCACAGCAAGTTTTTCCCCGTTATGGTCAAGGCCAGCCGAGCTTTGGCCGAGATCATCCGTCGGGAAGATATCCAGATTGTTCACGCGCGTTCCCGCGTGCCGGCTTGGGTTGGTTTTATGGCTTGCCGTCAGACGCGCGCGACGTTTCTGACAACCGCCCATGGCCACTACAGCCGCCACATTTTTAGCACTATGATGGGCTGGGGCAAATATACCATTGTCCCCAGCACGGTCATCGGCAAACACATGATGGAAAATTTTGGCGTGCCTTTGGAGAATATCCGTTTGATTCCGCGCAGCGTTGACCTGAAACGATACATTTTTCAGTTGCCGAAGGGCCAGGCCAAAACGCAATTCACGGTAGGCGTCATTGGCCGCATCACGCCGATCAAGGGCCAAATTTATTTTTTGAAAGCTTTGGCGCGCGTTTTGCGTTCCATGCCTTATGTTAACGCCTGGATTGTCGGCGGTGTCTCCCCGGGCAAGGATCACTATAAAGAAGAGCTTGAAGTTTGGACGCGTCGGCTTGGCCTGACGCATGCCGTCAAATTTTTGGGCAACCGGCGCGACATCCCCCAAATTTTACGCCAGCTGGATTGTTTGGTGATGCCCTCGATTGCCGAAGAGGCCTTTGGCCGCGTGATCGTTGAGGCACAGGCCAGCGGCGTGCCGGTGATTGCGACTAAAGTCGGGGGTGTTTCGGAGATCATTGATGATGGCCAGGACGGGCTTCTGGTTTTTCCCAAAGACCACGAAGTGCTCGCCGAGGCGATTTTGAAAATTTTAAAAGATCCGCCCCTGGCGCGGCAGTTGGCTCAGGCCGGCAGGCGCAAGGTGGAGGAGAAATTCAGCCTGACAAAAATGGCCGAGGACACGGTGGCGGTTTACAGCGAGGCCTTAGCCCAACCCAGAATTCTCGTTATCAAAATCAGCGCGGTGGGAGATGCGGTTTTGGCCATTCCTTCATTTGCGGCCATCAAGAAAAAATTTCCGAGTGCTCACGTGGCCTGCCTAGTGGGTCGAGAGGCCAAAGATGTTTTCCAGCGTTGTCCCTATATTGATGAGCTGGTGGTTTGCGATTTTCAGAACAAAGACCGCGGTTTGAGGGGGATCTTCAGGCTTGCCAAAAAACTTCTGCGGCGCAGGTTCGATTTGGTGATTGATTTACAGAACAACCGCAAGAGCCATCTCTTGGGCTATCTGACGTGTAGCTCCGAGCGATACGGCTACGATAATGGAAAGTTCAGTTTTTTATTGAATCACCGTATCAAAGACACAAAAGAGCCAATCTCGCCGGTGGAACATCAATTTCAGGTCTTGAAGATGCTTGGCATTATGGAGGAGCCACAGGCATTGGAATTATGGCCTTCGGCTGAGGATGAGCGGTTCGCCAGTGATTTTTTAAAAGAGTACTGGCTGGGCAAGGAACGGCTCATTGGCATCAATATCGGCGCCAGCCCCCGTTGGAACACAAAGCGCTGGCGCGCCAAACGTTTCGCCAAGCTCTGCGATGCCTTGGCAAAAAAGGACTACCGGATTCTTGTCACCGGCTCGAGCTCCGATGCGGCGTTTGCCAAAGAGATTCTCGACCAGACAAAGACAAAGCCTGTTTGCGCTGTGGCCCAGACAACGTTGTTGCAGCTGGCGTCTCTGGTGCGTCACTGCGATTGTTTCGTGACCGGAGATTCGGCGCCCTTGCACATCGCCGCAGCCATGAAAACCCCGGTGGTGGCCTTTTTCGGCCCCACGGATCCGCGGCGTCATATGCCCAAAGGCGTTCGCGGCCTTGTCCTGCGCAAGGACTGTGTGCCGTGTTACAGCGGAGTCTGTCCGAAGAAAACGAACGCCTGCATGGAAAGCATTACGGCCGAGGACGTTTTGAAGGCCATCGAAGAACTTTTAGTTAATCATAAAGACAGTGCTTGATCTTTGAGAAAAAATACATTTCTGATCGATCGTAGGCAAAAGGCAACGGGGCGCGAAGGAATGTTTTTTTTCTTAATGACAATACAAGCACCTTACAATCATGAATATTCTTTTATTAGCCAATCATTTCAATCACGGCGGGATCACGGCCTATATCCTTAATTTGTGCCGCGCTCTTCACGGCAAGGAAGATATCCAGATGGTGGTCGCTTCTCGGGGCGGCGATTGCCAACCGGCGCTGGCCGCCTTAGGGGTCAGGCATATCCGTCTGCCCCTGACGACCAAATGCGAGGTCAGTCCTAAAGTTTATTATTCCTTTTTGAAGTTGCAGGGCGAGAGATTTGATGTGATCCATGCGCACACGCGTGTCACGCAGGTTTTGGCTTGTCTTTTGTCCCGGGCAACGGGGCGTCCGTTTGTCTCAACGTGCCATGGTTATTTTAAGACGCGTTTGAGCCGCCGCCTTTTTCCGTGCTGGGGTAAAAAGGTTATTGCGATCAGTGACCAGGTGAAAGCTCATCTTGTCTGCGATTTTCACGTGAAAGAAGAACGGGTGGAGCTGGTTTACAGCGGCATTGATCTTGATAAATTTCATTCCCATTCGGCCGCCGAGATTTCGGCGCAAAAAAAGGCCTGGGGCCTTGATCCGGCGAAAAAAATCATCGGCCACATCGGCCGGCTGTCTTCAGTCAAGGGGCAGAAGTTTTTGGTCCAGGCCGCGGTTCTCTTAAGCCGGCAAAGAAGCGATCTGCAATTTTTAATTGTCGGAGAAGGCGACCAAGAAAGTCGTCTGAGAAGCCTTATCCAGGAGAAAGACGCAGGCGGGGTTGTTGTTCTGCAGCCTTCGGTGGCAGACACATCTTTGGCCTTGAGTCTTATGGATGTTTTCGCCATGCCCTCGCTGCAGGAGGGACTTGGCCTTTCTATTTTAGAAGCCCAGGCGCAGGGAGTCCCTGTTGTGGCCTCGCGCGTGGGTGGAATTCCGACGGTTATCGAAGACGGAAAAACAGGTCTTTTCTGCCCGGCAGGCAATGCCGAGGCCCTGGCCCATGCGATATCCCGGCTCTTGGATGATTCACTCCTGCGGCAAGCCCTCATCCGGCAGGGTCGTCGTAACGTCGAAGAACGCTTTTCTTTGCATCTCATGGCTGACAAAATGAAAACCTTATATCGGACGGTGGCATGTTGCGCATAATCAAGAAAGTACTGGTCTATTTGCTTGTTTTTATTTTGACAGGGTTTGCGACTTGGCTCGTCCATCTTGGGATGCAAGGGCCGGATGCCGCGATCCTCATGTACCATTCGATCGGCGAACCTGTGGAAAAGGCATCGGGCTTGAACGTCTCCCAAGAGGTCTTTGAGCGCCAAATGAGATTTTTACGCAATCATCATTATTGTGTCCTGTCCTTGTCGGAACTCGTCAGAAAGCTGCGGGCGAAGGAAAAGATCACAGCCAGGACCGTTGTCATTACTTTTGACGACGGATATGAAAACAATTTCACCCGGGCCGTCCCTATTTTAAAAAAGTACGGCATTCCTGCGACGATTTTTGTCATTGCGGATTATTTGGCAAAAGAAGAAATCATGTACGGGCACCGTTTCCAATTCATGACACCGGAGATGCTCAAAGAAGCCAGTGACTCGGGACTGATTGCCATCGGTTCCCACACCAAGAGTCATCCGTTCTTACCGTCTCTGGAAGACCCAAAGCGCCTGGGAGAGGAACTGGTCGGCTCCAAAAGGGCCCTGGAGAAAATTCTCGGCGTTGCCGTTGATTTTCTGTGTTATCCGGTCGGAGGCTATGATCGTCGGGTTCAGGCAGCGGTGCGCCAGGCAGGCTACAAAGCTGCGGTGACGTCGTTGTTGAAAAAAGGATCTGTGCAGGACGATCTCTACGCGCTCAAAAGAATCAAGATCACTGAGCGTTCAAAAAACATGTTTATTTTCTTTATTCAAACAAGCGGCTATTATCTGCAGATGAAACAAACAAGCCGTTAGGTTAGACAGCGAGAACAGATGCGAAGCGATTATTCGGCCACAGAACGGATTCTTGTGATTGAGGTCAACTGGCTTGGCGACTGCCTTTTTTCGACGCCTGCCGTCCGTGCCATCCGGCGCAAGTCTCCGGGCGCCTATATTGCTGCCTTGGTTGTGCCGCGCTGCCGCGAAGTGCTGTTGGGCAACAACTATCTCGATGAGGTTATGGTGTTTGACGAAAAGGGAACACACCGTGGTCTTTGGGGAAAAATTCGCCTAATCCGGCAATTGCGGCAGAGACGTTTTTCCTGTGTTTATCTTTTGAGGCCGTCGTTGACGCGCACGCTTTGCGCGGTTCTTGCCGGCATCAAGATTAGAATCGGTTTCTCGAAAAGAAAATCGGGTTTTCTCTTGACGGAGAGAGTCATTTTGCCGAGTGAAAAATTCCATCGGGCGGACCAATATCATTACCTTGTGGCCAAGGCCCGTATCCCTTCGGGCGACCGTTACTGTGATTTTTTCATCCAGGATGCGGACAAGGATTTCATCAAAGATTTCCTGAAAAAACACAACCTTGGCAAAGAGGGAAAACTCGTGGTCCTGCATGTGGCCGGCAACTGGAGGCTCAAGCTTTGGCCCGTGGGTCACTTTGCGGTTTTGGCAGACCAATTGAGCGAACGCTTCGGCACACGGGTTGTTATTTCGGGTTCTGTCAAGGACGAGCCGATAGCCCTCGATGTTGCGTCACGCTGCAGGCACAAACCTTTGGTCGCATGCGGCCAGACGAATCTCAAGCAGCTTGGGGCTCTTTTTCAGAGAAGCGATATGGTTGTTTCCGCGGATTCCGGACCCATGCATGTGTCTGTGGCCGTGGGTGCCAGGACTCTTTGTTTATTCGGCCCGACGTCATCTGAAATTACAGGGCCTTTGGGTCGGGGAGAGTTTCGTATTGTCCGAGGGCCGCAGATCCCTTGCGTTATCCCTTGCTATAATCTTGAATGCGCGGATAATATATGCATGAGCCAAATTTCCGTCCAGCAGGTGCTGGAGGAAATCGAACACCTGGGATGGCTGTCATGACCTCAGTCCGGAAAATTCTTTATATCACGATGAGCAATCTGGGGGATGCCATGATGGGGCTGCCGGCTTTTGATTTCCTGAGGCGCGAATGCCCCGAGGCCGAGATCACGGTCGTGGCTGGTCCCAGAACCGCCTGCGTGTTCCAGCACCATCCGGATGTCGCAGAGCTGATTGTTTACGATAAAGGCGCCTCGTGGCGCTCGAATCGTGATTTGTTTTTAAACCTCAAGGCCCAGCGTTTTGATGTGGTCATTGACCTGCGGGACACATTTTTTCGTTGGGCTCTCAAAGCCAGACACAAGAATCCGGCGCACCTGAAATATCCGGCCTGGGCAAAACACTCTCACCAAAAACATCTCTTGAAGGCCGTCGTGGCCCTGCACGGGGCTTTGCCTTCACAGGAGGAGTTTGACGAGATCAACAGCCGCCGCAACCCGTCGTTTATCTCCAGACAAGATCAGATCATTGCGGATCAGCTTCTGGCGGAAAAAGGTCTTGCCCCTGGCCAAGATTTTGTTCTGGTAGCGCCCGGCGCGCGCAGTTCGCTCAAAAAATGGCACAAAGAAGGTTATGCGCAAGTGATCCGCGAGATCCGGCAAGAACAGGGTATCCCGGTTGTCGTCTTAGGGGACGAGGATGATCGACCATTGATTCAGGAGATCGTCAGTGCCTCTGGGGTTGATGTGTTGACCTGTTCTGAGAGCCTGACTTTTGGGCAACTTTCTGCCTTTGTCCTGCGTTCAAAACTTGTCATCTGCAACGACAGCGGCATTCTCCACGTGGGAAGCTATCTGGAGAAATCCGTCATTGGGATTTATGGGCCTTCCAATGAAGGTGAATACGGTCCCTGGTCGAGGCATAGTTTTGCCGTGCGCAAACAACTGTTGTGCGCACCGTGCGAGAAAACGTCCTGCCGCTATGATCGGGCCTGCATCAAAACCATTCGGCCTTACGACGTTCTCCTGGCCGCGCGGCTGATGCTGGAGGGAAAGGCAGTCTCGCTGCGTCCGGCCCGGTATCGCCGGATTCTCGTTTCGCGCACGGACCGGATGGGCGACGTGTTGTTGACGACCCCGGTCTTAAAAACATTGCGCCGGTATTATCCGACGAGCTTCATCGCCATGATGGTCGGCGAGCATGCCAAAGATCTCCTGGAAGGCAATCCCTATGTGGATGAAGTCATTCTTTTGGATAAAGACAAAAAACACAAAGGGTTGAGGGGAACGCTGGCCTTCAGCGAAGCCCTGCGCAAGAAAGGTTTTGACCTGGCGATTATTTTGCATCCGACGTTTCGCGTGCATCTGATTTGTTTTTTGGCGGGCATCACAGAGAGGCTCGGCTATGACCGCAAAGGGTCCTTTTTCCTGACCAGGACCGTGCCTCACACCAAACAGCAAGGCCTCAAACATGAGGTTGAGTACAATTTTGATTTGTTGAAATATCTCGGCATCATGGAGATCGATCGCGAACTCACCATGCCGATCAACGCCCGTTGTGAACAAGCGGTTGAAGAATTCTTGAGACAGGCCGGCGTTGGGGCGGGAGATCGCCTCCTCGCCCTGCATCCGACCGCCAGTTGCCTTTCCCGGTGTTGGCCGACTACTAGATTTGCAGAGTTGGCCGATCGGCTTTCGTGCCTGCCGGCTGTTAAGGTGATCGTGGTTTCCGACAAGGTCTATGGCCGTATGGCCCAGCAGATGTTGCGACTGGCAACGCGTTCGCATATCGATGGTATCGGGCAGTTTAGCTTGAGCGAGCTGGCGAGCTTGTTTAAGCGTTGCACGCTGGTTGTTTCCAATGATTCCGGACCTGTGCATATGGCCGTGGCTGTTAAAACACCTGTCATCTCGATTTTTGGCCGCAACCAGCCCGGGTTGGGGCCCCAACGGTGGGGTCCGCTGGGCGCAGGCGATGTGGTGCTACACAAAGAGACCGACTGCCGTATTTGTCTGGCCCATGATTGCCGTTATCAATTCAAGTGCCTGCAGGCGATTACGGTTGATGAGGTCTTGGGGTACGCCGAGAAACTTTTAGGGGTGTCGCGTCCGTCGTCTGAGCGGCGAAACCATTCTTTAACAAGTAAAGGAGGCTAGAATGAAGGAAATGAAAGTGAGTGCATTGGTGGCGCTTGCGGTCATGCTGCTGGCTTTGGTGATTGCGATCACGTTCAATTTCGCAACGATTTCTTACCAGAGAGAAGTGGCGACATTGCGCAAGAACAACGCAGAGCTTGCCAACACCATCCAGGGCTACAAGGCGACTCTCGAGGGAATTAAAAACCAGTTGGTCCGGGCAGGTTTCCGCGTCCAGTAATATTTTTTGACGCAGCGCGGGTAAAGCCTGCCTGTCGGCAGGCAGGGAGAAGAATCAGATGAAGGCATTGATCAGGGTGCTGGTGGTGTTGATTTTATTGGTCGTCGCAGTGTTGGTTGGATACCTGACAGGCGTGCAAAAGGGTCAGTCTGAAGTCAAGAGGGCAAGGACGGAGGCCGCGATCTACAGAGCCGAATCCGAAAAATACGCGCAGGTGCTCAGGGGAATTCGCCAAACAGCGCAGGCCGCCACAGTCACGGAACCGGCGCAGTAAGCGCTGCAGAAAAAAAGAGGGGATGTTATGAAGAAGATTGCGGTGTTTATGGCAGCGTTGATTATGCTTTGTGGGTGCGCTCAATTGTGTGAATTCGGCTCAGGCGGCGATGATCCTGGCTTGAAGTGCGTGCGTGTTTTTTCCAAAGCCGAAGTCGGCATGACGCAAAAAGAGGTCCAGGACTTAATTGGTCCGCCGCAGCGCCGCAAGACAGATGTTTCGTATGAAGGCAAGACCTACGATGAAGTCTGGATTTACGAAACCACCCCAGCCACAATCCTGTATTTCAAATGGGGGACCCTGGAGCACAAAGAGTACCAGCAATAGGCATTGCGAGAAGAAATTTACCGATTGACGCTGGTTGCGGTGCTTTGATATAATTGTTGCTCTGACAAAGGGCTAACTATGGATTTACGCAGACTCAAAACACATTCACTCAAAAAGAGAAAGAGCAAAGTCGACAGGTCTCTTTTGGCAAAGCCGCCGAAGACCCGTGCGAGCTTTGCTGGTTTTTTGGATTCTTTGCCCAATGTTCTGAAAGCAAAAGATTTAAAAGAAATTGTCCGCCGCATCATCACGGCAAGAAAAAAGGGCAAGCCGGTCATCGCACTCCTTGGGGCGCATGTGGTCAAGTGCGGTTTATCTCCCATCGTGATTGATTTGGTCCAAAAGAACATCGTGACTGTCGTGGCTTTGAACGGCGCCGGTATCATTCATGATTTTGAAATGGCTTTTTGCGGCCAGACTTCCGAAGATGTCGACCGCGCTTTGCAGGACGGCAGCTTTGGGATGGCACGGGAAACCCCTGAATTTATTCATGCGGCGTTGCGGGAAGGAATTGTCGATGGCAAGGGATTTGGGGAATCTGTGGCTGCCAAGATGGCCCAATCCCGGCTGCCCTACCGGGATTTGAGCATTGCCTGCGCCTGTTTTAAGAAGCGCATCCCCTTTACGGTGCATGTGGCGATCGGCACAGACATCATCCATCAGCATGCCTCGTGCGACGGTGCGACGACGGGAGAGGCCACGCTGAAAGATTTTAGGATTTTGACCGAGGAAGTGGCCAAGCTCAATGACGGCGGTGTTTGCCTCAACATCGGCTCGGCGGTGATCTTGCCGGAAGTTTTCCTGAAAGCCCTGAGTGTTGCCCGCAACCTGACGGGCCGCGTTAAAAACTTTACCACCGTCAATATGGACATGTCTGTTCATTATCGTCCGCATCAGAATATTGTCCGGCGGCCTGTGGCTGACGGTGGCCGCGGGTATTGCATGGTGGGTCATCACGAAATCATGTTGCCGCTTTTGGCCCATGCCATCGCGGCAGAAATGCAGAGATGAAAAAGACGAGACTGGAAAAAATTTTGTCCCGCTTTGACCAGGTCAACATCCTGGTCATCGGTGATTTGATTTTAGATGAATTCATTTGGGGCACGGCGGATCGCATTTCGCCCGAAGCGCCTGTCCCTGTTGTCTGGGCCCAGCGGCAGTCCACCATGCCCGGCGGGGCATCGAACGTGGCCAACAACATTGCTTCCTTGGGCGCCAATGCATTTCTCTGCGGCATCATCGGAGAGGACAAAAACGGCGCAACCTTGCTGGATCAACTCCAGCGCAAACGCGTCTCTTGCGACGCGGTCCTGACGGACCGTCTTCGTCCGACCACCGTCAAAACGCGCATCATCGCCGCCCATCAACAGGTTGTGCGTGTGGACTGGGAAAATGTCGAGCGTCTCTCAATGGAAAAAACGAATGCTTTGGTCCGGTTGATTCAGGACAAGATTAAAGATGTCGACGCGATCATCATCGAAGATTACGGCAAGGGGCTGATCACGCCGGCCTTGCTCAAAGCGGTTGTGGCAGAGGCGAAAAAACACGGCAAGATCGTGACCATAGATCCCAAGGTGGAACACTTCTCGTATTACAAAGGGGTGACGGCCTTAACGCCCAACGAAAAAGAGGCATCGGCCGGCTCAGGCATTCCCATTGTCACCAAAACCGATGCGGACCGCGCCGGCTCAAAACTTCTGAAAAAAATAAATTGCAAGGGAGTCCTGATCACGCAGGGCGAGAAAGGCATGACGTTGTATACCCGCGGCCGGGCCACGCATATCCCGACGGTGGCTCAGGAGGTTTTTGATGTAAGCGGTGCCGGCGATACGGTTATTTCTGTTTTTACCCTGGCTTTGGCCAGCGGCGCGAGCATGCAAGAAGCCGCAGTCGTCGCAAATCTTGCAGCCGGCATTGTGGTCGGTAAAGTTGGGGTTGCGGTTGCGACCAAGCAAGAGATTTTAAAAGCCTGGAGTCGTCTGAAAGGATGGCTTTCATGAATGTCATCGGGGTGATCCCTGCCCGTTATTTTTCGGTTCGTTTCGAAGGTAAGATTTTGGCCGATCTTTTGGGCAAGCCCATGATCCAGCACGTCTGGGAGAATGCCATTAAAGCCAAATATTTGGATGACTTGGTCGTTGCCTGCGATGACGAGCGGATTTCGCGCGCGGTGGCGGCGTTCGGCGGCAAGGCCGTGATGACGGCCAAAGCGCACACCAGCGGCACCGAGCGTCTGGCCGAAGTCGTGGCGGACAAAGACGCCAAGATCATCGTCAACATTCAGGGGGACGAGCCCTTGATCCAGCCGTCCATGATTGACGACGTGGCTTACGCGCTCATGTACAACACAGAGCTTCCCGTCGCGACCCTGATGAAGCGCATCGAGCACGAAGAAGAGATTTCCGACGCAAACGTCGTCAAAGTTGTTGTGAATAAAAAAGGCCTGGCGTTGTATTTTTCCCGCTGTCCCATTCCGTTTGTGCGCGAGGAAGAGCCGGGCATGCGCGTTCACTACAAGCACATCGGGCTCTATGCTTATACAAAAGATTTTCTGTTCACCTATAAGAATCTGGCTCCTTCGAAGCTCGAGAAACTGGAAAAACTCGAGCAGCTGCGCGTTTTGGAAAACGGCTATCCTATCAAAGTCATTGAAACCAAATTTGAAACCATTGGCGTGGACACGCGCGAGGATTTAGAGCGTGTTCGGGAATGGCTCCTGCTGAAATCCAAAATGCAGCAGGCCGATCCCAAGAGAGAAGAGACCAATGTTTAAGGTGCGTGATGTGAAGATCGCCGAGGTTGTTTGTGGGCCCAAGAGTCCCCTGGTGTTGATTGCAGGTCCTTGCGTGATCGAGACAGAGAAAGCCACACTGGCCCTCGCAGAAAAATTGCAGAAGATCGCTGGGCAATGCCGCGTTCCATTTGTTTTCAAGTCCAGTTACGACAAGGCCAACCGCAGTTCCTTGGCGTCTTTCCGCGGACCGGGAGTCAAGAAGGGGCTTGCGATTTTAAAAAAGGTCAAGAAAGAATTCGGCGTTCCGGTTTTAAGCGATGTGCACAGCGCCGAGGAGGCCAGGGCTGCCGGCGATGTTTTGGATTGTTTACAGATTCCTGCATTTCTGTGTCGGCAAACCGACCTTTTGGTGGCTGCTGCCAAGACACGCAGGGCCATCAATGTCAAGAAGGGTCAGTTTCTGGCGCCATGGAATATGCAGGAGGTTATCGGAAAAATAGAATCCTGCGGCAACCATAAAATTCTTTTGACCGAGCGCGGCGTTTCTTACGGCTACAATAATCTTGTGGTGGATTTTCGGAGTCTGGCCATCATGCGCAGCCTTGGGTATCCTGTGGTTTTTGATGCGACGCACAGCGTTCAGCTTCCTTCGGCTCGCGGCGGATCCAGCGGCGGACAACGGCAATTTGTCGCAGGGCTGTCCCGGGCAGCAGTGGCGTTCGGTTGCGACGGGTTGTTTTTGGAGGTGCACGAGCAACCGGACAAGGCTCCGTGCGATGGGCCCAACATGATTTCAGTCAAAGCGCTCAAGGAGCTTTTGTCTACCGTGCTTGCGTTGGACCGCATGATTTTGGAAAAGGGGTGCCGATGAAAAAATATACCCAGGAGGCAAAAAGGGTTCTCAAAATTGAAGCCCTGGCGATCAACGATATTTCAAAAAGACTCGGCATTGAATTTGACCGCGCCATCGACACTCTGGCCCAGTGCAGCGGCAAGGTGATTGTTACGGGCATGGGAAAGACCGGGTTGATCGGTCAGAAGATATCGGCCACGCTTTCATCCACAGGAACGCCGAGTTTGTTTTTGCACTCTGCCGAAGCGATCCACGGCGACCTGGGGCGGGTAGGCAAAGACGATGTGGTCGTGGCGATTTCCAACAGCGGCGAAACAGAAGAGATCAGGCGCCTCGTGCCCCTGATCAAAAAAATCGGCGCGCGTCTGGTGGCCATGACCGGCAATCCGAAATCGACCCTGGCCAAATACAGCGACGTGGTTCTGGATGTTTCGGTCAAAAAGGAAGCCTGTCCCATGGGGCTGGCGCCAACGGCCAGCACGACCGGGACCCTGGCTTTGGGAGACGCGCTGGCTGTTTGTCTTTTGAAGAAAAAAGGGTTTAAGGAGGAAAATTTTGCGTTTTATCATCCGGGCGGAGCGCTGGGCAGGAAGCTTCTTTTAAAAGTCGATGATATCATGCGCAAAGGGCATGCGAATCCCGTCGTTTCCCAGGAAGCGCTGGTTCGCGATGTCCTGTTTAAAATTACAGAGGCCCGGGCGGGTGCGGCCAGCCTCGTGGATGCCAAAGGCCGCTTGACGGGTATTTTCACCGACGGTGATTTACGCCGACATCTGGAAACCGAACCCAACCTGGTTTTAAGAAAAGTTAAAGATGTCATGACGAAGAGGCCGATCACGATTTCCAGGGATCACTTGGCCAGCGAAGCCTTCCGGATTCTTAAAGAAAAACGTATTGACGAAGTGCCGGTGGTGGATGCGCACGGTCGTCCCATGGGCATGCTGGATGTGCAGGATCTCCTGAAGGCCGGGCTGGTATAAAATTTGATAACATAACGAACATCGCAGGCAACGGGTGACCCGAAGGCGGGGACCCTAGCGTATGGGGCGACCGAGCGAAGCTCTGCGGAGCGAGGAAGTCCCTGGAGCGAGCGGATGCGAGCGCAAGGGATGCCGAAGGGGCAGCCTGCCTGCCGGTAGGCAGGAACCCGTTGACAGATGAAATTCGCAACGTTTATGATCAGCGAAAAGCTCAAAGCCAAACTTAAAAAAGTCAAAATTCTCCTCCTGGATGTCGACGGCGTTCTGACGGATGGCCGCATCATTTATGATTCCGGGGGAGCGGA
>JAZDLY010000102.1:0-9957 GCA_043801485.1 Candidatus Omnitrophota bacterium
GCGGCCGCTGGGCCCCTTTTCCTTTAGCAAAAATTCCAGGGCCCGCACCAGGCCTTGAGGATCATAGCCGGCCAGCGATAAATATTTGACGGCCAACTGATCTGCCTGCAGTTCGTCCTCGCGGCTGTAACCGCGCGACAACAGATCAAAGACCGTATTGGAAACACCTGAGATCTGTGAAAGCAGGACCGGATTTTTATTTCCGAGTCCGACGGAGACCAAAAGCAACAGCACATCGTATCCAAGGGCAGACTGCATACGCTTGACCGCATGCTTGGCGGCCGTGTGGGCGATTTCATGGGCGACAACCGCAGCCAATTCCGGCTCGCCCATCCTGTTGAACAACCCGCTGTAGACATAGATGTATCCGCCGGGCAAGGCAAAGGCATTCAGGTCTTCGTTGTCCAGGATCATGAAGTGATAGACGATATCCCGGCGGTCAGAAACCTGCATGATTATATTGCCGATCGTGTTCAGCACCCTCTGCTTGGCAGGATCCTCCAGAGGCTTGGCCTCTTCTTTGATGACAACATCCGACATGCTGCGGCCGATCTGCACTTCCTCGGCGCTGCTGATGACAATGAATTCCCTGCGCTCTGTGGCAGGATTGTAGACTGTCGCGCACCCCGCAGTCCCCGCAAGAAGCAACAATGCGATAAAAGATTTCAGGCGTCGGCTTGAAGAATGCATCGGATTTTCTCCGGAATTTTGCGCGGCCGGAAAGTTTTGTCGATCAGGACATGTGTGGTGTATCCTTCCGTCAAAAGAACGTGGCCTTCTTTGCGATACACCTTGTAACAGAATTTAAGGCTAGAGGCCTTGACGTTTTCAGGCCACACCTGGACAACCACCGTGTCCCCATAACGCGCGGGCGCCTTATAAACACAATGGGCTTGGACAACGGCAAGCCCCAAACCCTCTTTTTCGATCTCGGTGTATTCCAATCCTTGAGCCGAAAAATACGAGGTGCGCGCGACTTCAAACCACACCAGGTAGTTGGCATAATAGACAACTCCCATCTGGTCTGTTTCGGCATAACGGACTTTGATTTCGGTTGTATGCATTTTATGCGCCATGGCCGGACCTCGCTTTGTCGAATTTGAATTTCAGTTGACCGCAGGCCGCGCTGATGTCTATTCCGCGCGGCGCCCTGAGCGTCACATCAACACCGTGTTTAAGCAAATAACTCTTAAAGAAGAACACTTCAGGTTTTGCCGGCGCCTGAAAAACAGTGCCGGAACCCGAAGGGTTATAGGGAATCAGGTTGACCCGGACATTTAAAGAACGCGTATATCGGGCCAAGGCCTGGGCGTCCTCAACAGCCGTATTATATCCTCCCAAAAGCACGTATTCAAACGTCACTTTCCGATGGGTTGCATCAATGTAGGCACTGACCGCCTTGCGCAATGCCGCAAGGGGATATTTGCGATTGACGGGCAAAATCTGACTGCGTTTTTCATCAACGGCGGAATGCAGAGATACGGACAGCTCAATTTCCAGGCCCTCGCGGGACAGACGTTCAATCCCCGGCACCAGGCCACAGGTCGAGATTGTCATCTTGCGAATCCCCAAGTTGACACCAATCTCCGTGTTGAGGATGTGGACCGCCTTCAAAAGGTGGTCATAATTGTCCAAGGGCTCGCCGACACCCATGAAAACGACGTTCGTGATTCTCTGATGCGACAGGTGCTGCTCAATGCCCAAAAACTGTGCCAGGATTTCCGAAGGCTCAAGATTTCTCCGCAAGCCTTTGGAGCCGCTGGCGCAAAACGCACAGGAAAATTTACAGCCGACCTGTGTCGAAAGACAGGCGGTCAGGCGGGTTTTGGCCGGGATGGATACGCTCTCAATCAACGCATTGTCCTTGAGCCGAAAGAGGAATTTCTGGGTCAGGTCTTTGGAGGTCTCGATTTTTTCCAACCCAATCTTTTGGATTTCAAAAACCTCAAGTAGCCTCTCTTTGACTGTCTGGGGCAAATTTTTCATCTCGCCAAAATCCTCGACCTTCTTCTGATAAAGCCACCCAAACACCTGCCGCGCCCGATAAGGCTGGAGGCCCAATGCCTGAAATTTACTCTCAAGCTCAGCGATCCTGAAATTTCTTATGTCTTCAACCATAATAAGGATTTATTGCGGATCAAGCGTATCGTGTCGCGTGCGCTGGCAGAACCTTCGGTTTCCACAGAAGCAAAAATGCCGCTTTTGGGCATGAGGCAATCGCCGAGCCGCTGGCCGATAGAACAGGGCTGGCGGCAAACCTTCCCGATTTGCGTCACTTTCAAAACAGCCTTGTCGCCGAGAAGAAGGCGATCGCCCAGGCGAAGTTTTGACAAATCCAGGCCTTCGGTCGTGATGTTTTCGGCAAAAAGACCCGGCCGAAACTCAAAGCCTTGCGCGGATTCAGGATTGCCTGAGGCGCGATAAGCAGCCTCGGCCTTTTCGATGTCTTCGATCGCCAATAAACTCACCTGTCGGCCGGCCGGACCAGCGTGGGCATCGCCCTCAAACCCGTGGTCTCTGCGCAAGACACCAACTTTGACCATGTCTTTCGGCACGCCCTTTTGACTGCTGATGTTGATGGAAAAAACCCGACCGAGTGTCTGCATAAGTTTTATAAAATACAGGTCAGGGCAACGGGTGACCCGAAGGCGGGGACCCTATTTTCCGAAGTATGTCCACTGCCGGCAGGCAGGGACAAATGGGGTGCCGCAGGGGCAGGACCCGTTGTCCTGATGATTATTTTTTTACGCGATATATTCACCGCTTTTGCCGCCTGTTTTCTTCAACAGCTTAAGGTCTGTGATGACCATGCCCTTCTCTTCGGTCTTGGCCATGTCATAAATTGTCAACGCCGCCACGCTGCAGGCCAACAACGCTTCCATCTCTACCCCCGTCGCATAACGCGCCTTGACGGTTGACTTGATCTCAAGGCGCGTCGAAACAAATTTAAAATCGATGGAGACATGGCTCAAGGTAATCTGATGGCAAAGAGGAATGATGCGCGCGGTGTTTTTTGCCGCCAGGATTCCGGCCAGCCGCGCAGCTTGAAGGCAGTCCCCCTTCGGTAATCGACCATATTTGATCTTGCGCATCAATGGGGCAGACGCCTTCACACACACGCGGGCAACCGCCGTGCGCGCCGAGAGATTTTTTTCGCTGATATCGATCATTTGCATTGTGTTCTCCTTTATCCGCCCACGCTGGACATCTCAAAGGCCCTGGCACACATCGCCTTGTTATAAAATTTTTTATTTGCAAAGGCCTCATCCAAAAGCTTGGCCAGGCGCTGATCATCTCTGGTCCTCAAGGCGGACTCAAGGTCCAGGTGATAATCCGAATGCAGACACACAAAGAGTTTTCCGTCGCACGTCAAGCGCAGCCTGTTGCACGCGCGGCAGAAAAAGTCTGTCACAGAACTGATGAATCCGATGCGACCGGCCCCCTCGTCCGCCGTCTCTTTGATCCGATAATACTGCGCCGGCCCGCCCTGGGGATCGCTGCCCATAAAATCCAGGGAGCCATACTGCTGTTCAATCGTTTCTTTAACCGCAGACGTTGCGACGAAACCCGAAGGCGTTCGGTCGCACGGAGATTTTGTGGCAAAATATTCGATAAAACGCACGTCCACACTGTGCGTCAGGCCAAACGCCACGAAATCCAGAATTTCATCGTCATTGACCCCTTTGAACAAAAGCACGTTCAATTTCAACTCAAAAACACCGGCAGCCCTGGCCGCACTGATCCCTTCCAAGACACGGCTGAGTCCGTCGGTGCCGGTCAGTTTTTTGAAACGTCCGCGTTTCAATGTGTCCAGGCTGATGTTGATGCGGCCGACGCCGCTGGCTCCAAGCCTCTTGGCAAAATCACTCAAAGAAAGACCGTTGGTTGTCAACGACAGCAGGGGAATTTTTTTTGCAGAAAGCTCTTCTGCCAACCAAAACAAATCTTTCCACAACAAGGGCTCACCGCCTGTCAGGCGGATGTGCTTGATCCCACGCAGACACAAGGCATCCGCCAAAAACAGCAATTCTTCGCGGGTCAGGCGCTCTTTATTTTTTAAGACGCGCGGCCGCAGGGACGGCCTGCAGTAAAAACAATCCAAATTGCAGGCATCGGTCACCGAAAGCCGCAGATAGGAATAGGCAGGAGTCATTGTGTTATTCGCATAAATTTTATTTTGGAATTTTTGGCAAATTTCCTTCGGTGTCTGGTCAACAGCGCCAGGGCATTTGCGCGGGCCAGCGCCCCTAGGTCCGCGCTGCCTGCGTAGCGCAACGGATCAACCTTAAACGTGCTGCCTCGGAAAGATACCCGTGCCGGCCAAAAAGACAAGCGGTCCGGGTCATGAGTTATTGTTTTTCCCAAAACTCCCTGCTCAAAAGCCACCCCGGCATCAAGGCCGATCATCTTCTGAATCACCGGTTTTATGAAAAGGAAAAAATCAAGCCAACTCGATACTGGATTGCCCGGCAGACCAAAGACGAGATGACGACCGCATTTGCCAAACAACAAGGGCTTGCCTGGCCGGATCGCCACCTTATGAAAAAGAACCTTAACGCCAGCCTTTTTCAAGACGGCCGGCACAAAGTCAAAATCACCGGCCGACACGGCACCAGTTATGATCAGGATATCATATTTGAGGCCTTGTGTTATTTTTTTGTGCATGCGGCCCGGCTGGTCCAGAACAAGCCCTAAATAACGTGGCCGAACACCCATGGCGCGCAAAAGCGCCTCCAGCATCGGCGCTGTGGCATTCCAGACACCTGCGGTTTTCTTCCTGGACCCAAGATCCGCAATCTCATCACCCGTCGAAAGCAACGCCACCCTGGGCGCGCCAAAAACCAAAACCTTTGAAATCCCCTGTGATGCCAGAAGGGCGATGGCGGCGGAATTGATCACCGCGCCCTGACCCAGAATGCGCTTTCCTTTTTTAAAAAACTCACCCCTACGATAAATATGATCTCCGGAAGATGGACGATGGAGAATTGCAACAATACCCTCTGAAACCAGACGCGCCTTTTCCTTGATCACAACCGCATCACTGGCCTTCGGGAGCATCGCTCCCGTGGCGATTTGGGCACAGGTGCCTTTTCTCAGAGGTCCTCTCGGGATTTGGCCGGCCCGGATTTGCGCAGAGATGCGCAACGTCTCTGGAATTCGCCGAATGTCTTTGGCGTTGAGCGCATAACCGTCCATAAAGGATTTGTCAAAATGTGGGCTGTCCTGGTTGGCAAAAATGTCCTGAGCTAGAACCCGGTTGAAAGCCTCCTGGAGGTTGATGCGGCAGACTTTGCGAAAAGCCGTGTGTCTTGCAATAATGTCCTGGGCTGCTTTGACAGAGATGAGCCTTCGTGAACTCAAACTCATGGTTTTTGATTTCTCCGGCGAAATCCACCGAAGCCACCCCTTTTTGTCTTTTGAAGGCGCAGGCGGATCAGCATATGCGGGGCAGTTGATCGAATTCCAACATCGCAAGAACTCGGCTGGAACCCAACTCTGTGCGCAGATGAACTTCTCTTTTGTGGCGCAAGACAACGCGGCCGATGATTCGCGCTTGGCTTCCGAGGGCGCGCTTGACCAAAGGCGCGTCTTTGGCAGAGACAAAACAGACAAATTTTCCTTCGTTGGCGACATAAAGAGGATCGAAGCCAAGGATTTCGCATATCTTCTTGACAGAGGGTTTAATCGGAATATTTTTTTCATCAATCTCTATGCCGAGGTTTGAGGATTGCGCTATCTCATTCAGTGTCGTTGCCAAACCTCCCCGGGTTGGATCGCGTAAAACCGAAATTCCTTTTGAAACCGCCATACACCTGGCCACGTCAAAATTGAGGTTGCGGCAATCGCTTTTGACCTGAGGCCTGAATCCGAATTTTTCTCTGGCCTCCAGAACAGCCATGCCGTGATCAGCAATGGTGCCGTTGATAATAATGCAATCATTGGCTTGCGCTCGAGCCCCTATCGGCCTGCCTCGGTGTGCGATAAGTCCAATCCCTGATGTGTTGATAAATATCTTATCCGCCTGGCCTTTCTCGACGACTTTGATGTCCCCTGTCACGAGCTGGACCCCGGCCTTGCGGCAGGCGCGGCTGGCAGACTCGCATATTTTATCGAGGACCGATAACTCCAGCCCCTCCTCGATGATAAACGCAAGAGAGATGAAAAGCGGCTTGGCGCCTTTCATCGCCAGGTCATTGACTGTTCCAAAAACCGCGAGTTTGCCGATATCGCCTCCGGGAAAAAACAAAGGTTTGACCACGTAGGAATCGGTGCTGAAGGCAAGCCGGTTCTTGGCAATGGGGAGCTCCGCGGCATCTGCCATTTCGTCGAGAATCTTGTTGGAGAATTTCAAGCGCATTTGTTCGATGAGCTCATGCATCAGTCGTCCGCCGTTGCCGTGGGCCAGTGTGATCTTCTGATCGTTGCTCATCTTCTTCATTCTCCGTATCGATAGGCAGCCGCGCACGTTCCTTCGGAAGAAACCATGCACGGACCGACGGGATGCGCAGGTGTGCACCCCTTCTTAAACAAACGGCAATCCTGGGGTGACTTTTCCCCTTTGATGACGTCACCGCACAGACACCCTCGCAACATTGGCGCCTTGGGAATTTTGATACGAAATGCCCGGACGGCGTCAAAATCCCGATATTCTTTTCTTAGCCTCAGACCGCTCTTCTTGATCAATCCCAGGCCCCGCCAGCGGCTGTCCGTCCTTTCAAAGACGCGGTCCAGGATACGCTGCGCCGCCTTGTTCCCCTGCCGCCTCACTGCTCTTTGATACTCGATCTCCACGCGCGATGTGTGATGCCTGATCTGTTTGACCAACCGCTCGATCCCTTTTAAAATATCCGCCGTCTCGAAACCCGTAATCACGCACGGTTTCTTAATCCGTTGGGCGATCGCCTCATAAGGAGCGCTCCCCGTGATAACGCTGACGTGCCCCGGACAGAGAAAACCATCGATCTTTAATGTTCGGGATCGTGCGATGGACTCTAAGGCCGGGAGGATCGCTTTAAAATTTGACAGGATAAAAAAGTTGCGAATCTTCTGTTTTCTGGCCGCAAGGATTGTCGCCGCCACGGTCGGAGAAGTCGTCTCAAACCCCACCCCCATAAAGACAACTTTTTTATCGGGATTATCCCGGGCCAGCGCCAGCGCATCCAGGCACGAATAGACCACCCGGATATCATATCCCTGGCGTTTCAAATCCTGAAAACTTCCCTGCGTGCCCGGCACGCGCATCATATCTCCGAAGGTCGTCATGATGACGTCTTTTAAGCGGGCAGTCTCAAGGGCCCGATCGATATCGTCCTGGGACGTCACGCACACAGGGCACCCTGGACCGGAAACAAGCTCGATCTCCTTCGGCAGGAGCCTCTTGATGCCGGCCCTCGCAATAGCCATGGTATGCGTCCCGCAGACTTCCATCAGCTTTATCTTGGGTGATCTCATGGCGCCATGATTTGTTTCATCTCATCTAAAATTTTCATCAGGTCTTCGGCTTCGGCTTGTTTGACCTTGCCGATGGCAAAGCCCGCATGGACAAGGACATAATCCCCCGGCTTGACCCCTTCGAGCACCTGCAGAGAAATATGCTTCAAGACCCCTCCGAAGTCCACGACGGCGTTTTGGCCTTTGATCTCTTTAACCTTGGCTGGTACGGCCAGACACATAATATTGCCCCCAGGCGATATTTAAGTCATTCACCGGCAGGCGTTCATTCGTAAAAACGCCAAATCCGCAAAGGGCGCATTTTTTCATCGCCCATTTCTTCAAAAACTTATTCTGAAAGACACCGCCGCTGAAAACTACATCCCGCAGGCCCGTATCGTTGGACAATTGCTTGACCATGGTCACAATAATCTCAACCATGGAATTGTGGAATTTTGTCGATATTTCGCAGGGGCTTTTCCCCCTTCGCAAATCACGGACCATGCCGAAAAACACACCTTGCGCATCAACAACATAGCTGCCGTCAGAACGACCTATGTCAAAATCATAACGGGCGCGGATTGAATCATCGCAAAGCCCTTCGAGTTCCATGGGCCCCTGAGCTTGGTAAGCGGCATTTTCACACAAACCCATCAGGGCAGCTGCCGCATCGAAAAGTCTTCCTGCGCTTGACGTCAAAGGAGAATTTGTGTCTTTTGACATCATGGACAAAACAATTTCCTTGTCTTCTCTTCTGATGCCTTTGAGGAAAGGAACAGCTGTTTTGCCCAAAACACTCAAAGCCATTCTCCAGGGCTGACGCACAACCTTCTCGGCCCCGGGCATCTTGAGATATTTCAAGTGCGCCAGCCGCTTGAAGGAATGCTTTTTTACCAGAAGAAACTCGCCTCCCCATATTTTGTCATCCGTGCCAAAGCCTGTGCCGTCAAAAGAGACGCCCAACACGGGCTTGCGCAACCCGTGCTCCTCTAGGACGCTTGCGATGTGCGCGTGGTGATGTTGAACATCGACATGCCGCACGGCCAAATCACGGCTTAATCCTTTCGCAAAACGAGTGGAAAAATAGCCCGGGTGAAGATCGCAGGCAATCAACGAAGGCCCGGCCTTACTCTTTTTTAATGCCTGCCGAATCTCTCTCTTGAAACTCTCGTAGTGAAGAACGTCGTCGAGGTCTCCGATTTCAGGACCAAGGAAAAAATTTTGATCCCTTGCGATCAGAAATCTATTTTTGATATCCGCACCAACACACAAAACAGTCGCCCGGCTCATAAAGCTTCACTCCACATCAAACGAGATAACCTCAATCCTTGCCCCCGGGAAAAATGTCAATTCCAGCATCGCGTTCTCCAGCATTGTTCCTTTAGCCAAGACAGCAAAAGTCTCTTTAAACGATTCTTCTTTGACGCCCAAAAGCGTTCCGATCTTAAGCCGTACTTTGGACACCGATGAGGCCTTCTCTTTCTTGGCGTGTTCGGATATCCCTTTGATGATCGGTTCGATCAAATGTGATTCATGCACCGAGCACCTCCTTTAAGATTTGTTCGACAACCTCGAGAGTCTCTTGCACCGGCGGGGAGATTTCATCGCCTATGGAAATATTTTTCGGTTGCACACCGAGCATGTAGATATTCGCCTGCGTCTGTCCTTTGAGGTATTCGATAAACATTCGCAGGGAAATGTCATGGGTCGTCATGCCGCTCTGGACGATATCCGATGAACCTATGAGCTCATATTCGCCGGGTTGCTGCTGCAACGAAACCGCATCCACCAGCAGAACCGTATCCGGGTTTTCATCGGCAATCCGAGCAACGTAATTTTCAGGAGTCACGGAGGCATCCAAACACACCGCCCGCACTTTTCCTTTAAGCCTTTCAATCAGGGCTGGACCGAAACCGTCATCGCCGCGCAGGATATTGCCGATGCCGACAAGAACCACCTTGCCCTTCAAGATTTCTTTGAAGCGATTCGTCATGCGTGACAGTTCCCGGATGCGTTACTCTCTCGGAAGGGTCGTTTCTCTCCGACAATGGGCACAGAGAATCTTAACCCTGTCTGATCTCCCATAGTCCTTCAAAGCGGATAGAATATTCTCATCGATAATGCCGAGGCTCTTGAGGCGGGATAAATAGAGGGTGGGACTGGAATACGTCAATTCTCCCAATCGTTGAGTGATCCATTGCAAATGATCCCGGCAGGCGACCACAGAACGGCAGATCTCGCAGAGGACCAATTCTTTATCAATCGCCTCCTGACTCTCTGTCGTTCTGTCAAAAAACGAAAGCTCCCACTCGCCGGAGAGCTTGATTCCTTCGTGGTTGGCAATGCAGGCTGCTTCGCACTGCCCGCAGAAAATACAGGTGTCGGCGTAATGGATCATGGTTCGCAGGGGCGCATCTTTGTCGACGGTGTCTTTGTGGGCAATGGCGCCGGCCGGGCACACCTCTTCGCAGGCGAGACAGGCGACGCACTTCTCCTTATTCCATTTGGGTTTGCCTCTGAAATTCT
>JAZDLY010000133.1:0-7028 GCA_043801485.1 Candidatus Omnitrophota bacterium
TTGTGGCGGATCTTAGTGCGCCTGCCAAGCGGATCCAGCGACCGCAGGTGAACACCGCTTTTGCGCAGTGTCAAAATACGCTCTGCCATCACCCACTGCTGAAGATGTCTACACAGCTTCCATCGTTGACGGCGGCTTGGAAGTGATATTGTAGGTCACGCTGACGACACCGGGCACTTCCGTGACAATGCGGCGCGACAAAAGTGCAAGAATATCATAGGGTAATCTCGTCGGTTCTGCTTTCCGCGCATCAATGCTATCCCAACAACGAATTTCGATCTGCATGCCGAAATCTCTTTTTCCATTCCGTATCCCCGTGACCCGATCGTTGTGAAGAATAGCCATGCATTGAAATGCCTTCACCGAAGCAAGAACGTCTTCAGTAATAGCGGTGGCGTGCCGAACGATTTCGATCTTTTCGCACGTTGCCTCACCGATCACGCGCGCGGCCAGGGCAGGGCCCGGGAAGGGCATGCGCTTGAAAACAGAGGGCGGCAATCCAAGGGCTTCTGCCACCTTGCGCACGCCGTCTTTGCGCAGCTGAACCAATGGCTCAAGGATTTTGTAACCAAAGGCCTTCTGTGGGTCAATACCCAGTTGCTCAAAGACATTGTGCTGCCTTTTGATGCCGGCGACGGTCTCATCCACATCTGTCAAAATGGTCCCCTGCAGGAGATGTTTGGCCTTGCTTTTTTTCACCAGATCCCCGAATACGTCTTTATAGAATGTCCGCGTCACGGCCTCCCTCTTCTCCTCGGGATCCGTGATGCCCTTGAGGGCTTTAAGAAATTTTCCCTTGGCGTCAATGATCTCAACCGCAACCCCCAGCCTCTTGAACAAATGGGCAATGTGCTGCGGCTCTCCGCGGCGCATGATCCCGTTGTCGATAAAATAGGTCTTGAGCCTGGAACCCAACGCCTTGTGCCCCAGCATCGTGACGACCGATGAATCTACGCCGCCGGAAAGGGCATTGATGGCAAGGCTAGACCTGACAGCCTTGTCGATCTCTTTGACCTTCTCATCAATAAAATCCTTAGTGTCCAGCCTGTCCGCAGGGATCTCTTTGGTCTTCATGTTCCCTCCTGTTTTTAAGAAATATCTTTATGGTATTCCTGAAGCGACTTGGGTACAACTTCTTTATTGCGCATGGCCTCGATCGCGTCAACGCTGGCCTTGGCCGCGGCCATCGTCGTGATATAAGGAATCTTGTGCTGGATGGCCATGATGCGGATGTAGCTATCATCGATCTTGCTGGACTTGCCTGCCGGGGTATTGATGATCAATTGGATCTCTTTGTTGATGATGGCATCGGCAATATTGGGCCTGCCCTCCTGCAACTTCATGATCGCTCTATTTTCGATACCCCGTTCTTTGAGATGTTTTCCGGTTTTTTCCGTGGCATAGATGGTGAACCCCAGTTCTTTGAGTTTGCGCGCCACACCTATGACCTCTCGTTTATCGCTGTCGGAGACGGTGATCAAAACAGTTCCTTCCAGAGGAAGCCTTGAACCCGCGGCATCCTGTGCCTTGAAAAAAGCAGACTCAAATGTGTCGGCCGCGCCCATCACTTCGCCCGTTGCTTTCATTTCAGGTCCCAAAACCGGATCGACTTCGGGAAACATGTTGAAAGGAAAAATAGCTTCTTTAACGCCCACCATCGGCATCTTTAATTTGCGTTTGAGTTCAGGGAAATCTGAAATTTTTTTGCCAAGCATCAGCTGCGTGGCGATACGCGCGATCAAAGTTCCCGTAACCTTGGAAACGATCGGGACCGTACGAGAGGCGCGCGGATTCGCCTCAAGGATATAGACCTGATCGTCACAGATAGCGTATTGGATATTGATCAACCCGACCACCTCCAGGCTCTTGGCGACCATATCCGTGTATTTCATAATGGTCTCGATGTGTTTGGGTTTCAGAGACCTGGGCGGAATCACACAGGCAGAATCCCCGGAATGAATACCGGCTTGCTCTATGTGCTCCATAATGGCGGCCACAGATGTCTCTTGTCCGTCGCAGAGCGCATCGACTTCTGTTTCCACAGCCTCCTCCAAAAATCTGTCGATTAACATGGGATATTCGGGACTGATGTCAATGGCCTCCAGGGCATATTTGGTCAGGGCCACCTCGTCATAAATAATCTCCATGCCTCTGCCGCCCAGCACAAACGAAGGCCTAATCATCAGGGGATAACCCATTTTTTGGGCGATCTTCAACGCCTCTTCCAAAGAGCGCGCTGTTTGGCTTTCCGGCTGAGGAATCCCCAGGTCCATCAACTTCTGCCGGAAGAGCTCCCTGTCTTCGGCCATCGCGATGCTCTCAGGAGTTGTTCCCAGGATTTTTACGCCGCAGCGCTTGAGCTCTGCGGCAATATTCAACGGCGTCTGGCCGCCAAATTGCGCGATAACGCCGATGGGTTTTTCTTTTTCGTAAATGGCCAAAACGTCTTCCACGGTCACAGGTTCAAAATAAAGCTTATTGGATGTATCGTAATCGGTTGAGACGGTCTCGGGGTTACAATTGACCATAATGGATTCATAGCCCTCATCGCGCAAAGCAAAAGCCGCATGCACGCAGGTATAATCAAATTCAATTCCCTGACCGATGCGGTTTGGCCCGCCGCCCAAGATCATGACTTTTTTATTCGGCGAAACCGGAACCTGGTCTTCGCCGGGACTATAGGTTGAATAGTAATAAGCGGCATTTTCAACCCCGCTGACCGGCACGGCTTCATACCGGGCCTTTTTGCCCAGCGCCAGCCGTTTTTTGCGGACCTGGTCTTCTTTGACTTTAAAAAGCCGCGCCAGATACCTGTCGGAAAAACCAAATTCTTTGGCTTTGATTAAATCCGCATCCGGCAATGCGCTAAAAGCGTGCTTGAGAATTTGGTCTTCAAATTCCACCAGGTCCTTCATCTCTGAAATAAACCACGTGCCGATGTGTGTGAGCTTGTTGAGTTCCCGGACGCTCACACCTTTGCGCAAGGCCTCGACCATTAAAAAAACTCTTTCGCTCGAAGGCATGGCGAGCCGGTCTCTCAACTCTTCTACGTTAAGATTGCTAAATTTTTTGATATGGCCTAAACCGTAACGGCCAATTTCGAGCGAACGGATGGACTTCTGAAAGGCTTCTTTGAAATTCTTGCCGATGCTCATGACCTCGCCGACTGCCTTCATTTGTGTGCCCAATACATCTTTGGCCTGAGGAAATTTTTCAAAGGCCCAGCGCGCAAATTTGATAACAACATAGTCGCCGCTCGGTTTATATTTCTCAAGCGTCCCCTCTTTCCAGTACGGGATCTCATCCAATGTCAGCCCTGCGGCCAGGCGCGTGGACACCAGGGCAATGGGAAACCCCGTTGCCTTGGAGGCAAGGGCCGAGGAACGCGACGTCCGCGGATTGATTTCGATCGCGACAAGCCTGTCGTCTTCTTTGTTATGGGCAAACTGAATATTGGTTCCGCCGACGACACCAATGGCATCAACAATCTTGTAGGAGAGCTCCTGCATTTTTTCCTGGAGCTTTTTGGGAACGGTCAGCATCGGTGCCACGCAAAAACTGTCGCCGGTGTGAACGCCCATGGCATCGATATTCTCGATAAAACAGACCGTGATCTTCTGGTTTTTCTGGTCCCGCACCACCTCAAGCTCAAGCTCTTCCCATCCGATCACCGCCTCCTCGATCAATAACTGATGCGCGATGCTCATGGCAAGCCCGCGAGCGGCAATGACCTTGAGCTCTTCGTTGTTGTAAGCGATCCCGCCGCCTGTTCCACCCATTGTGTAGGCAGGCCGAATGACAACCGGCAGTCCGATTTTCGCTGCAATCTCTTCGGCCTGCTCCACGGAATGAGCAATCTCCGAACGCAGAACAGAAATATCGAGCTGCTTCATTGTTTCTTTAAAAACTTCCCGGTCTTCCCCGCGCTCAATCGCATCGATTTTGACACCGATGACTTCGACTTTATATTTTTTTAAGATACCAGCTTTATGAAGGCGGGATGCCAGATTCAGCCCTGTCTGACCCCCCAGATTCGGGAGAAGGGCATCGGGTTTTTCTCTGGCAATGATCTTTTCAACGCATTCAATGGTTAAGGGCTCAATGTATGTCCTGTCTGCCATGCCGGGGTCTGTCATGATTGTTGCGGGGTTGGAGTTAACCAGAACAATCTCATACCCTTCTTTCTTCAATGCCTTGCAGGCCTGGGTTCCGGAATAATCAAACTCGCAGGCCTGCCCAATAATAATCGGTCCAGAACCAATGATAAGGACTTTGTGAATATCGTTACGTCTGGGCATGAAACCTCCTGGATTTGTTTAAAGAAAAGAGAATAGAAATGCTGGGGATAGGGCTATCGACGTTGATAATCAAATTGTGCATGGAAATGCTTGAAGGGTGTCTTAGTCTCTCTATTTTTATCCATTATATCCAGCTTATTGCTTTAGGCAAGAAATTTCCTACACCACTCCAAGGGTCGTCAAACCTCTTTCATCACCGCAACACCAACGGGCTGAGGCTTCCGGGTTTAAGCCGGCACTCTGGACTTCAAATTGATCCCCGGGCAAGCCCGGGGTATTCTGCGAAGGCGGGATAAATTTTTCTCCTATTTAAACCATGCTTTAGTCGCAACACAAACCTTGACCAACATCAACATCACCGGAACCTCAATAAGAACTCCGACAACTGTTGCCAGCGAAGCCCCCGAAGACAGCCCGAAAAGGATTGTCGAAGTCGTGATCGCCACTTCAAAATGATTGCTCGCCCCTATCAACGCCGAAGGGGCGGCATCCCTATAAGATAATTTCAGCCATTTCGCTAATCCGTAAGATATGACAAAAATAAGGCACGTCTGTATAAAGAGCGGTATTGCGATGAGAATAATGATCTGCGGCTGATTGATAATCAACTCGCCTTTAAATGAGAACAACAGGACAAGCGTTAGCAGCAATGCGCATATTGAAACCGGGGTCAGATAATGCAGGAATTTTTCCTCGAACCATTTAAATCCCTTCGTGGCAATTAACCATTTTCTTGAGTAATATCCTAACAACAATGGTAGACCGACATAGATAACTACTGACAAACCAATTGTCTGCCAAGGGATAGGCATCTTGTTGACACCCAAAAGCCATCCACCCAACGGGGCATAAAGAAACAGCATCGTAAGGGAATTTATGGCTACCATCACAAGCGTATGGCCATCGTTGCCGCGGGCCAGATGTCCCCAAATTAAAACCATCGCCGTGCAGGGCGCTATGCCTAGCAAAATACAGCCAGCGATATATGACCTGAATAATTCTACCTGAGCTCCACCCTTGACGATCTCCATTCCCGGAAGCCATCCTTTAAAAAATAATCCAAGAAACAACCACGCAATAGCAAACATGGTAAAAGGTTTTATACACCAATTAACTACGAGCGTAAGAATAACCGGCTTGGGAGCCTTGCCTGCCTTAATGACCTCGGCAAAATCAATCTTGACCATGATAGGATACATCATGAAAAATAGGCAAATAGCGATGGGGATGGATACTTGGTACATCGAAATCTGATCAAGCGCAACAGCCATCTGAGGAAATAACTTACCTAGCACTATCCCGAGCCCGATGCAAAGAATGACCCATCCGGTCAGGTACTTTTCGAAGAAACTTAACCGGCGCTCCTGATGAATAACATGCTCCATGCTGCTCCCCTATGAAAATAATTTTAAGACATAAATGGCTGAGTAATACAACCCCACCAGGATAAAAATGATCCCGGTCCCCCGGCGCGTATAATATTCCAGTTTCGTGATCCTATGGAACCAGCAGCTTAGTGTCGTGACCCCGAGCGCAATCGCCACGGCAAACAGAAGCACAGGAAGCCCTGTCCCCACGCCATAGACAAAAGGCAGCAGCGTGCCGGCTTTGCTGTTGAGCGCTAAAGGGATCAGGCTGCCGAAAAACAGCGCTGCGGAAACCGGACAAAAGGCCAGAGCAAAGATAAACCCTAAAAGAAAGGATCCTGGTGCTCCGGAATCCGCGAGTTTATTTTGATGTTTTTCAGAAAGTGCTATGCCGGGAAATCTCAGGGTAATGATTTCAAGCAAAAAAAGCCCTGTCACGATCAAAATAGGACCCAGCGCTTTCACCATGTATATCTGCAGAAATTGCGCCACTTGGTGAATGCTTAAAATCGAATGGACAAGAATATAGCCCAGCACGGCGTAAGCCGTCATTCTGCCCAAAGTATAGGAAAGACCTGACATCAAAACCATGGCCGGATGCGCAATTTTCTTTGAAAGGAACGAGACAGCCGCGATATTCGTTGCCAGTGGACACGGACTGATGGATGTCAAGATCCCCAGCCACAGCGATGCCCCCAAACCGACCAGGATTTCCATCATTGAGTTTCCTTCAAAAATTTATTCAACTCTTTGACAATATACGCCATAAATTTCTGTTTGTTGCCGCTGTACTCCCAGATTTTTTCTAAATTCCTCCAGCGAACTTCCTTGCCGTTTTTGACAAGGGAGAGGACAAGTGACTTGGTGTAAAGCTGATAATCGCCGGCAAAATGCTCATTGCCGGGCTCTTCCACATTGACTGTTTTAAACTCAAGGCTGCCCGAAGCAAGCGCGTCTTTAAAATTAACCTCAATGGCTTCCCGTGCATATTTCTCCATGTTCGTGCACGTGGGGCAACGAAATGTGCCGTGGAAATAATACGTGACGACCTTGTTATTTGATGGTTCATCGGCGGCGAGAGGACGACCTGCGGCAAAACCAATCAGCGTTACCCCCAAAAAAAATAATAATAACTTTTTCAATGCACCTCCCGCTTCGTCAAGATTTCTTTGATCTCATCCTTTGTCAGCACCCTGCCCGATGAAACAACCGCCCCATCCAGCGCCAAAGCCGGAGTCATCATCACGCCGAATTCGGTAATTTTGCCGATGTCGGTCACCTTGGAAACCTCCGCACAGATGCCAAGTTCTTTGACCGCGACTTCAGCATTAGCTGTCAATTGTTTGCATTTCGGACAACCAAC
>JAZDLY010000135.1:0-3596 GCA_043801485.1 Candidatus Omnitrophota bacterium
TTGAGCAGTGAGGGTATCCCAAGGCCCCTGCTGATCAGCAGGGCAATCTTGGGATGGCTGAGGATGTTTGAGCCCCGATGCAGGGGCATCGGGGCGAGTTCTCAGCCACCGAGCTGCGAGAGACCTTCGCCGTTCGACCAACCTTAGTGTCATTGTAGGAAGTCCCGCCAGAGGCGGGAAAAAAATCGACGTAGCGAGAAAAGGACAGAAGCAATATATCTTAAATTCATGACTAAAGTTTCTTTAGTGAAGTGTAAGGGTTACGATGCGGCGGATGTGACGGCGGCGGTGCGGCATGCCGTGGATCTGTTGGGCGGGATGGGGAAGTTTGTTGGCCCGAATAAGAAAGTCTTGCTCAAGCCCAACCTTTTGACGGATGCGGCACCTGAGGCCGGCATCACGACACATCCTGAAGTCCTGCGTGCGGTGATCCGACTTCTGAAGCCTTTGACAAAAAATATTTATTGCGGCGATTCTCCCAGCGTCTGGGGAGAACACAAAGACATTGACCGTGTTTATGAGGTCACCGGCACCAAAGACATCTGTCGAGAGGAAGGGGTCGAGCTTGTTTATTTCACAACACCGAAGCTCTATCGGACTTACCCTTTAACGGATTGGCTGGATAAATGCGACCGTCTCATTAGCATTCCGAAGTTCAAGACGCATGGTCTGACGGTCCTGACTGCAGGAATAAAGAATCTTTTCGGTTTGGTCGTGGGGATGCATAAAATGAAGATTCATTATGATTATCCCCGGCCACAGGATTTATGCAAAGCGCTGGTTGACCTTTACGAGATTCGAAATCCCGACCTGACAATCCTAGATGGCGTTGTTGCCATGGAGGGCGAAGGTCCGGGATCAGGCGGAATTTTAAGGCAGATGAATTTGGTCGCTGCCAGTCCGGATGCGTTGAGTCTAGACATGGTTCTTTCCAGGGTTATGGGGTTGTTTCCTTCGGATATTCCCACAAATCAGGAGGCCAGAGCCAGAGGCGTCGGTCCCTTGGATTTGGGCGGCATTGCCGTCACAGGGGGAGAATTGGGTGCATTTTGTGTCAACGATTTTAAACGGCCTAAGGCGACCCAGCTGAATCAGGCGCCAAAATGGTTCATTCATCTTTTTAAGCAGATCTTGAAATTCAGGATAAGAATCAACGCCAGGCGTTGCCAGGTCTGCGGCCTGTGCCTTAAGAGCTGTCCGGCTCAAGCGATGGCTCTTGAAAGCAATCGTGTAAGGATCGATGACGAAAAATGTCTTCGGTGTTTATGCTGTCAGGAGATTTGTCCAAAAGGGGCCATTGACGTTGAGAAGAATTTTCTATGGCGGCTTTACGATGGGGTCAAAGGGGTCTTATGTTCAAAACAAGCACCTTAATGTTTCGTTTTAGCGAATTGAGCACAATCTTACACCGAAGGTGTACTAGCGAAATCCCGCGTTAGCGGGAGTCCTTGTGAGCTTTAGCGAACAAGGAAATATTTCAAGTGTTCATACATTATGATCTTGAGCCCCATTGCCTGGGAAAAAAATAAAATAAGGATCATCGATCAGACAGAGCTTCCCGCTGTGCTAAAATACAAAGATTGCAGCCGCGTCTCGGATGTCTGGCAAGCCATCAAAAAACTCAAAGTTCGCGGCGCGCCGCTTCTTGGTATTGCAGCAGCCATGGGGTTTACCTTAGGGATGCAAAAAACAAAGGCGAGAACAGCCTCTGCGTTAAGGCGGCAAGCCCGCAGGCTTGCCAAGTTTCTTGCCTCCAGCCGTCCGACAGCCGTTAACCTGTCCTGGGCCCTGGCCCGTATGGAAACGGTTGTGAAAATGAGAGCCAGGGATGGGAAAAAGAGGTTGTTTGGTTTTTTAAAAAAGGAAGTAGAAGAGATGATTGAAGAAGATGTCCGGATGTGTTTTCAGATGAGCGAATATGGCTCGACGTTGGTCCGTTCCGGCGCGCGCGTTCTGACGGTTTGCAATGCCGGAGGCCTGGCCACGAGCGGTTACGGCACAGCCCTGGGTGTCTTTTTTCGGGCCAAAGAAGAGGGGAAAAAGATCAAGGTCTATGCCTGCGAGACAAGACCCCTGTTGCAGGGCGCCAGGCTTACGACCTGGGAATTGATGCACAACAAGATCGATGTGACGCTTGTCTGCGACAATATGGCAGCTACGCTGATGCGCCAGGGCAAGATCGACGCTGTCTTTGTCGGCGCTGATCGCATTGCGGCCAACGGTGATTTTGCCAATAAAATCGGCACGTACAATTTGGCTGTTTTGGCAAAATATCACAGGATTCCTTTTTACGCCGTGGCGCCGTTTTCCACGTTTGATTTATCGATGCCCAGCGGCAAAAAGATCCCCATCGAGGAGCGGGATGGTCGTGAAGTGACAACCCTGTATTTCAAAAAGCCCATTGCCCCGCAGGGCGTGCGTGTTTTCAACCCGGCTTTTGATGTTACGCCGGCAAAGCTTCTGACAGCCATCATCACCGAAAAAGGCATCATCCGGCAGCCTCTGAAAAAAAACATCAAGGTTCTCTATGGAACGTCCTTTTAAAAAAGTTAAAGAAGTTGTTTTGATTGAAGCTTTGTCCAGGCGGTTCAAGGCCCGGGACCGGTCCGTGGTGGTTTCGATCGGAGATGATGCCGCGGTCCTGCGGTGGACAAAGGAAAAATACCTGCTTTACACCGTTGATATGCTGGTTGAAGGGGTGCATTTTAAAAAGGGAGAAGACTTAAAAAAAGTAGGCTACAAGGCCATGGCTGTCTCGGTCAGCGACATCGCGGCCATGGGGGGACTCCCCAAGCATGCGCTGGTGAGCGTCGGTTTGCCGAAGGCTCATGCCGAGGCTTCCCTCAGAGCCTTGTCAGCCGGCATTGCTTCCTGCGCCCGGCAGTTCAAAGTCGATGTTATTGGCGGCGATACAAACCGCAGCCCTCATCTTGTGGTTGATGTGTTCATGACCGGTGAAGTCCTGCGGCGTCACTTGGCATTGCGGCGCGGCGCGCGGCCCGGAGATCATATTTTTGTCTCAGGGACCCTCGGCGGGTCCTTGGCCGCAAAACACCTTTCGTTTATGCCCCGCGTCAAAGAGGCGCAATTTCTTGTTAAAAATTTTAAAGTAACGTCCATGATGGATCTTTCCGATGGCCTGGCCATGGATTTGAATCGTTTGGTTCAGGCAAGTCGCTGTGGCGCGATGATTTTTGAATACAAGATTCCCAAGTCCTCCGGCTGCTTGACGATTAATCAGGCGCTTTGCGACGGCGAGGATTTTGAATTGTTATTCACTTTGGCCTGCAAGGATGCGCAGTCTTTGTTGGCAATGACAAACAAAAAGAAAGCACCCTGTCGATTTTTTCAGATTGGCCGCATGACGGATTTATTCGGCGGCGTGCGCATGGTGACCAATCGTGGCAGGCTCAGAGAGATCCACTGCCGCGGATTTCAACACGTGTGATGAAACACAAAAAAGAATTCATCTCCAAAAGTCCAAAAGAAACAGAGGCAATCGCCTGCAGGTTGGCGCGCAGGCTCAAGAAAAACGATTGCCTGGCTTTAATGGGTTGCTTTGGCAGCGGCAAAACGACATTTGTCAAAGGGTTGGC
>JAZDLY010000138.1:0-16280 GCA_043801485.1 Candidatus Omnitrophota bacterium
AGCGCACGCCTTCTTTTTTGGTCAATTTCCTGAACTCCTCGATCAGCTTGAGCGTAAAACGACCTGCCTTGCCCTCGCCGATTTGACGGTTGTCGATTTTCACCACGGGCACGATTTCGGCCGCGGTGCCGGTCAGAAATAGCTCGTCGGATGTGTAAAGATCAAACCGAGTCATCATGGTTTCCTGAGGTTGCAGGCTGACCTTGGCAGCCAAACCCAAAACAGCCGAACGGGTGATGCCGTTCAAGAGTCCGGCATACACCGGGGGCGTGGCCATCGTTTTGCCTTTGATGATAAAAATATTGTCGCCCGTGCACTCGGTCACAAAGCCATTTTGGTCCAGCATCACGGCTTCCGGAACGCCGGCATTGACCGCTTCGATTTTCCCTAAAATATTGTTGAGATAATTCAGAGATTTAATCTGCGGATTGATGGCCTCCGGGATATTGCGCCGCGTCGGCACCGTCACAATGGTCAGGCCCTTCCTGTAAAACTCCGGAGGATAGAGCGCAATTTTATCGGTGATGATAAACACCGTCGGCTTACCGCAATTCCTGGGATCCAGCCCGAGATCGCCCTCGCCCCGTGTGACGACGAGCCTGATGTAGGCGTCTTTGAGTTTATTGGCTTTTAAAGTATCGATGACTGCCTTTTCCATGGCGCTTTTGGTCATGGGGATTTTTAAAGAGATCGCCTGGGCAGAGGCATACAGCCGGTCGATATGTTCTTTGAATTTAAACACAAGGCCGTTATAGGCGCGGATTCCTTCAAAGACCCCATCGCCGTAGAGAACGCCGTGATCAAACACCGACACCCTGGCGTTTTCTTTTTGGACTAATTTTCCGTTCAAATAAATCAGCATAAAACCTCCATCATCCCGTCGCAAATCGGCAAAATCCTGTGAGACCCCTGCGCGAGATCTTGGCTGTGCGTCACCATGACAACGGTCGTTTTTTTCTCGCGATTCAGGCGCAACAATAAGCTCAAAACCTGCTTACCTGCTTCTGAATCCAGATTTCCTGTCGGCTCGTCGCAAAACAAGACTTCCGGTTCGTTGATTAAGGCACGCGCAATCGCCACGCGCTGCTGCTCTCCGCCGGAGAGCTCAGATGGCCGATGGCCGACCCGTTGCGATAATCCTAAGAAATCAAATAAACCATGAGCCCTGTCCCTGAGCGTATTGGGCAAAACCACGGTCCCTTGATCCACCCAACCCGGAAGCATCACGTTCTCTAAGGCGCTGAATTCCTGCAACAAATGATAAAACTGAAACACAAAACCAAACCGCCGGTTGCGCAAATGCGCCTTGCTGCGATCGTCCAGGCTGGACAACGCAGCATTGTCAAAAATGACTTCTCCCTGTGTTGGCTCATCCAAACCGCCCAAAATATGCAAAAGCGTTGACTTGCCGGCGCCGGAAGGACCGACGACGCTGACGACTTCGCCGCGCCGGACGCTCAAATTGATCCCCTTTAAAACGCGAAGCTCTCTGGCGCCGTTGCGGTATACCTTCGTGACCCCTTTGGCTTCCAGCATTACTCGTACCTCAGCGCTTCGACCGGGCCAAGCCGCGCCGCCTTTGAAGCAGGATAAATGGTTGATAAGAAAGAAATCAAAACAGAACTGCCGGCGATGAGCGCAATATCCTGCCACCGCAGGGCGACCGGAAGCCGATCAATGTAATAGATGTCTTTGGGCAACTGGATAAATTGATATTTTTTCAGCAACAGGCATAAAACAACTCCACCTATTATACCAAAAAAGGTCCCGCCGATGCCAATAATTAACCCCCCCCAGGTGAAGATGCGGCGGATGGTCTTCTGGGTTGCGCCAACGGCCTTGAGGATACCGATGTCTTTGGTCTTTTCCACCACCATGACGATCAGGGTGCTGATGATGTTAAAACAGGCGACCAACACAATCAAGGTCAGGATGATAAACATCGCCAGTTTTTCCAACGCCAGGGCCGAGAAAAAATTCTTGTTGATTTCCATCCATGTGCGCACGTGGATTGTCGGCAACAGCACCTTTGCCAGGGCCTCTTTGACCTGCGGAGCTCTGTACGGAGACTTGAGCTTGGCGCCGATCTGGGTCACGATATGGCCAACCCCGAAAAATTCCTGCGCATCCGCGATGTTCAGAAATGCCAGGTTGACGTCGTAATCATACATGCCCGTCTGGAAAATCCCGCTGATGCGAAAAGGGGTATTCAGACCAATGACGGGCGAAGACAGCGTCACTTGGTCTCCAACGCCCAACCCCAACACCAAGGCCAGCTCTTTTCCGATGACGATGCCCTTATGGGGCAGCCGAAGTTCAGGGCCCTGCATGTAGTCTTTGATGCGCGTGACCTCTCCTTCAGCCGCCACGTCAATGCCTTTGATGTTGACACTCAGGACTCTGTCTTTATAATACAAGAAGGCCTGGCCGCTGACATAAGGCGCCACCTTCTGGACCTCCGGCAACGTCAAAATCTTGCGAGAAAGAGCTTGGAAATCCGCAATCCCGGCTTCGCTGTGAAGAATGATGTGGGGATTGGCACCGATGATCTTGTCTTTGAGATCGTTGTCAAAACCAGTCATGACCGCGATGACGACAATCAAAGCCATGACGCCGATGGCCACTCCTGCGCAGGAGATCAGGCTGATCATCGAGATAAACCGTTCTTTTTGGAATCTCAAGAAATAACGGCGCGCGACAAAAAATTCAAACTTCATCGTTTTCCGGCCGCAACAACGGGAACAAGATCACATCCCTGATTGAAGGCTGATTGAGAAACAACATCATCATCCGGTCGATGCCGATGCCAAGCCCACCCGTTGGCGGCATGCCGTATTCGAGGGCTTCGATAAAATCCTCGTCCAGGCAACGTCCGGCGGCAGCGCCGTCTTTGAGTTCCTGTTGAAAGCGCTGCTTCTGCTCCAAAGGGTCGTTGAGCTCAGAATAGGCATTGGCCACTTCCATGCCAGCGACAAAAAGCTCAAAACGCTCGGAAATCAAAGGATTGTCTTTTTTATTTTTTGCCAAAGGGCACAAGATGCTAAAGTAATCCGTGAAAAACACCGGTTGCGTGGGTGCCCCTTCCTGCAGGATGTCTTCGACCATCTTGACCACCTGAGACTTAGACAGACGCTCCTCAACCGGCTTGCCTTTGCGCTTTAATTTTTCGACGATCGAGGCCGTGTCGTCATCGGGATTGATGTCGAATTTTTCTTTGACCGCCTGGGCGAAGGAACGCCGGGGCCATGGCGGCGTAAAATCGATTGCGTTCCCCTGGTATTCAAACGACAGCTTGCCGAAAATATTCTTGGCCACATGGACAAAGATGTCTTCGGTCATCTGCATCATGTCTTCGTAATTGGCATAGGCGGCATAGAGCTCCAACATCGTGAATTCCGGATTGTGGCGGGTCGACACACCCTCATTGCGAAAACTTCGGTTGATCTCATAAATCTTCTCCATCCCGCCGACAATCAAACGCTTTAAATACAATTCTGGAGCAATCCTCATGAACAAATCCATGTCATACTCATTGTGGTGCGTGGCAAAAGGCCGGCCTGCCGCTCCGCCGGGAATAATGTGCATCATGGGTGTTTCGACTTCCACAAAACCCCGGCCATTGAGGAAGCCACGGATTTCCGCTATGATTTTAGAGCGCAGGACAAAAATATCTTTGACATCCGGATTGGCCACAAGATCCACATAGCGCCGTCGATAACGGATCTGGATATCCTTGAGACCGTGCCACTTCTCCGGCAAAGGCCTCAGGGACTTTGCCAGAAGAGTGAATTGGACAACTTTCAAGGTCGGCTCGCCGGTGTGCGTCTTGAAAGTCTTCCCTTCCACGCCGAGAATGTCGCCGATATCGAGCTTGTTGAAAAGTTCGAATTCCTGCTCAGCCAACGGGTCGTCCTTGCGCACGTAGAGCTGCAGCCTGCCTGATTCATCTTTCAGATCCCCAAAAACAACCTTGCCATGTTTGCGCTTGGCCATCAGACGTCCTGCCAAAACAACCGTCTGGCCCTCATTAAACGAGGACAATAAATCCTTGATAGAGCAGGTCTTATCGAATTTTCGGCCATAGGGCTCCAGCCCCGCCTCTTTGAAGAATTGAAGCTTTTCGATTCTTTGCTGTATGATTTCGTTGAGTTCCATGCTTGAGTCCTGCTTCCCAATACCAAATCGCTTCGCAGATTTCACCGAAATCTGCTTGCAGGTATTGGGATTTCGCTATAGGAAGACATTAATGTGCTCAATTTGTTTTAACTCTTAATCAAACAAGAAGTTAAGAAAATCTGCCTTTGTCAGGTCCATATTATATAAGACCTGACGACGAGTGTCAATCGCAATTCACAGCATACAACTCTGACTGGCATTGCCTTTGGACACCGCAAGCCCCCCCCGTTGCGCAGACTGAATTTTAGAATGGTCTGTCTTGGTCTCGTTCCCTGCAGGACCGTTCGACTTTCCCCTGCGAGGAAAGTCTCGCTTGATTTCCGGCCTCGCTCCCACCAAATCTATGCCGAGGAGGATCCGTGCCCGTCCCGCTTCGCAGGACAGGCTTCGGCCTGCAAACGCCCTGCTTAAGAACAACCATAAGCCAGACTCGAAAGATAGTATTATTCGTCATCACCTTTGTCTTTTTTGGAGCGACATGTCGGTTTTAGCCAAAGCATGCTCGAGCCGACAAGGGGGTATCCAAACGTGGAAACATTTGGACAGCAGGCACTGTCTGAGCCCGTCCCTGCCTGCCGGCAGTGCTGGCAAAGCCGACGGGCGAGTTGTGCCTGCTGCCGAGACGGCAAGAGACCTTTGGCGTCCCGCCAAAGGCGGGAAAACCGACGCAAGCGGAAAAAAGGGCAAAGGCGATGGCAAAAAAATTCAGTCTGCGGAATGGGAGACTTGTGGTGAAAGCTGACGGGCGCGAGGCTACTTGCGGACCAGGACGCGTTTGTTGAAGCGCTTTGAGCCGAAGAATTCAACCGAGAACTTGACGGCCTTTTCGGTGTCAAAGTCCTTGCAGGAAAAAATATTGATGTAGGCGGAATTCCACAGCTCGGAGAAATGCCCTACGATAGAACTGGTCTCGATAAACTGGAGCATGGAATAGCCCGCGGTGTGGGCTTCGTTATAGCCAAAATGCGGCAGGAGAGTCTTTCCGAATTTCTTCATCTTCAGAAGCCGGCAGAGCTTCGTAGTGAATTCGGCAAGCTTTTTCCCGGAACGGATGACTTTGGGATCACACTCATACAAATCCAAAATTACTTCTAACCCGAAACCTTCAGTTCCAGCTTTAGACATCCTCTTATGTCCCCTCCTGTTTTGGTTGGTTTGTCTCACTTGGCGCGATATTATACAATCCTCAAACTTGCGATGCAAGGGATCTTTTCGCTTTTATTATAACAGAACTTTTTTTCAAACAAATAGTTTTTTTACCCCCTGACCCGCACACCGGCTCCGAGCGGTTTGGGGCTTTCCTCGACGACAGTCGGCAGACCGATTTTATCCAACAACGCAATGAGCGGATCCGGGTCAAGTTCTTCCACATTAACCATGGTCTTGGCATCCCAGACGCCCTGGGCAATCAAGATGGCTGCGGCGGCCGGCGGAACGCCTGCGGTGTAACAAATGGCCTGCGATTCGACTTCTCTATAGCAAGCCGCGTGGTCGCAGGTGTTGTAGATGAAAATCTCGCGGTGCTGCCCGTCTTTTTCTCCTTTGATATAATTCCCAATGCAGGTTTTTCCCGTATAGTTCGGCGCCAAAGACAGCGGATCCGGCAAAAGGGCCTTGAGGACTTTCAAGGGGACAACCTCCAGGCCTTCGGCGGTCTTAATTGGTTTCTCCGACGTGAGTCCGAGGTTAGCCAAGACCGTAAACACGTTGATGTAATGCTCACCAAACCCCATCCAAAAACGGATGCTGTTGGCATCGATGTTTTTGGACAACGAGTGAAGTTCGTCGTGGCCGTTGAGATAAACCGGCTGGGGACCCACGACCGGGAAGTCATAGGTCATCTTGATCGAGTGCACTTTTTCCGTGACCCACTTGCGCTCGATCCAGGTCCAGACCTTTTTGAATTCACGGAAATTGATTTCCGGATCAAAGTTGGTGGCAAAATATTTGCCGTGGTTACCGGCATTGACATCCATGATATCGATGGTATCGATCTTGTCAAAGTAATGCTTAACCGCCAAGGCGCAGTAAGCGTTGACCACGCCGGGGTCGAATCCAGCGCCCAAAATGGCAGTAACGCCTTTTTGCCTGCAGCGATCCTTGCGCTTCCATTCGTAATTGGCGTACCACGGCGGATCCTCACAAACTTTGTTCGGATCTTCGTGGATCGCGGTATCGATATAGGCGACCCCTGCCGCAAGACAAGCCTCCAGAAGCGACATATTGACATAGGCCTGGGCCAAATTTACGACAATCTGCGAATTTGTGTCCTTGATCAATCCGACGGTCGCAGGAACATCGAGGGCATCGATCTGACGGGAAGTGATTTTTTTTGTTTTGTCTTTGACGTGATTCTTTCGCTTGACGCTATCGATGATGGCCTCGCACTTGACCTGAGTCCTGGAGGCGATGCAAATGTCTCCCAAGACATCGTTGGCCTGCGCGCATTTGTGTGCGGCCACATGCGCCACGCCTCCTGCCCCGACAATCAAAACATTTTTCTTCATTTCTCTTGTTCTCCTTTACGAAAGACTGTTGACAAAATCTTTATAGGTGAACCTGCGCACCAAGTCCAGAGAACCGTTGAGCCGCTTGACAACAATCGACGGCATCCGAAGACCGTTGAACCAATTTTTTTTAACCATGGTGTATCCGCCGGCATCGGCAAACTCGACCGACTGACCTATTTTCAAACGCGAGTTAAATTTAAAGGTGCCAAAAACATCTCCGGCAAGACAAGATCGACCCGCAATCATATACGTGAAGCGACCGCTGGAGCGTGACGCGTTTTTGATTTTGGCGCTCTGGCGATAGACCAAGAGGTCCAGCATGTGCGCTTCCGTCGAGGCATCCACAATGGCGATATCCATGCCGTTGTGGACGATGTCAAGAACCTTGGTCACCAAAGTCGCAGATTGGCTCACCACGCTCTCGCCGGGCTCCAAATACACCTGCACGCCGAAGCGCCGGCTGAACTCTTTGAGCTTCTTGCAAAATCGATCAACCGGATAGCCCTCTTTGGTAAAATAAAGTCCGCCGCCTAAACTCACCCATTGCAAACCGGCCAAAACATCTCCATAGACCCGGGCAATCGTATCCAGGTGGGAAGCAAAATTTTTAAAATCATCATTTTCGCAGTTGAAATGAAACATGACGCCGCTGATCTGCGGCAAAACTTCCATCAGGGATTTTTTGTCAACAACACCCAGACGCGAGAATCGACGGGCCGGATCAGCCAGATCAAACAAAGAATAGCTCACGCCCGGATTGATCCTCAGTCCAATCTTGCAGTCGCCGACATAGCCGGAAAGTCTTTTGAGTTGTGTGACGGAATTAAAAATGATTTTGTCGGCAAAGCGGCCGACATCCAGTAAGTCTTGTTTGGAAAAACCGACGGAATAAACGTGGACTTCTTTGCCGAATTTCTCTTTTCCCAGGCGGGCTTCAAAAGGAGAGCTGGAGGTCGTTCCATCCATGGCGGTCTTCATCAAATCAAAAACGCTCCATGTGGAAAAACATTTGAGCGCCAAAACACATTTCGCGCCAGAGTATTTTCTGATACGCTCAACGACCTTTAGGTTCTTTAACAACCTCCGTTCGTCGATCAGATAATAAGGGGTCTGGAAAACATTAGACAACTTCTCGATAATCCTCCTTATAAGACGAAAGACCCACCGTGAAATGGGTCCCGTCTCTTTCGAAGCGTATCTTATATGAATTTATTTTCCGCGTCAACGGAATTTTTAAAAAATTTAGACGAGATCAGGCGTCCGCCAGGGTTTTGAGACCTTTCCACTCCCCAAAAATCACCAGGACATCTTCGGAAAGAATCTCATCCGTTGCTCCGGGAACGGAGATAAGTTCCTCCCCCCGCTTGATGGCCAAAACCATAAATCCGCGCTGGCGAAAATCCGTCTCCTGGAGCTGCTTGTGGATCAGCGGCGAATGCGGCGTCACCTTCCATTCATAGACGCCGTAATCGCTGCCGAGCTGCAACACTTCTTCCAGCTGCACTTTTCTGGGATATTTGTAGCGCTTGAGCTGACGTTCGATTTGCCTGTGGAAAAAACTCACAAAGCGGATGTTGCGGGTCAACAAAAGAATAATCGTGACCACGGCAAGAATGGCCAGAAGATCCAACCATTGGTACTGGTCCCGGAAAGAAATCAACAAACTACTCAACATCCCGATGAAGCAGATGGGACCTAAGATCATCAGGCCCATCATAATCCCCCTGCGCTGGCGGTGTTTCATGACCAATTCCGTCTCTTTGGTCGTGAATCCCGTTCCGGTAATCGCCGACAAAGCCTGAAAACGCGCGGTATGAATATCCATGCCCGTGAGCTTGAGCGCTGTCGCCGCTATTTCGACAAGCAGCGTCACAAGGATCATGATAAAAATCACCAAAAAAAGACTGACCATTTATAATGTATGAACACCTGAAATATTTCCTTGTTCGCTAAAGCTCACAAGGACTCCCGCTAACGCGGGATTCCTGCGTACCGCAGGATTTCGCTAAATCAAATACATTGATGTTCTCAATTCGCTACTATTCCTACTAAGGTGCTCAATTCGCTAAAACGAAACATTAAGGTACTTGTTCGGTTTTGGGCTGGATGAGAATGGGCCTCTTGGGTAAAGGCAGGAGGCTGGTGGCTGTCTCCAGACTCGCTTTCACAACGGTCCCGGTTGTGCTCAAACTCTGCTTGACCACATTCGTGGCCAACGATCTTGTTTGGAAAACCATGTCGCGGCTTGAGCGCATCACGTGGTCCACGTTTTTCTTCAGGCGCCCCAAATCCACATCGAAAAGAGATCCGATATTGGTCCTCAAAAGGGATTCCACAACGAGCAAACGCAAAAATTTGGCAGGATCACTGACACGGATATACTCCTTATCGATGTCGAGGATATAAACACTCACCAATGGCGGGTCATTGGTATAATCTTTGAACAACAAACGGCCGGCCTGCAATTTCAAAAGGTCGATCCTGAATTCGTGCTTTTTGGCCTCAGCGGCTTCTTCGGGTTTCGAACGGGCAATACCTTTAAAACGTCCGATGTTCGTTGTCGCGTCTTCGAGGCGGACAACCACGAACTCATTGATGTCCAGGCGTAGTTCCCGGAAAATAAAATCCCCTTTGAAGAGATCCGGCAAAGAGCAACTGGCGTAAAACCCCGGCATGTTCATCATCACCGGATCGGCAAAGCCTTTCGGGTTGTAAAGCTTCAGGCCTGTAACTTCCACATTCACAAAAGATGCGGTTTTGTTGACCTTTAGGTCTGTGAAATCCACCCGCAGCCCGAAGAGTTTTTCCAACTGGGCCCGCGCAAAAGATTTTATCAAGACACCGCGAAGCATGAAAAGCGCCAACCCTGCGATCAAGACGATGACAAGCGCCGCCAATAAAATCTTGCGCATGATCTTCATAGGACCCCCCCTATTGCGCCTTAGCCTCAAGGGCCCGGCGCACCAAATCGCTGACGAGCTTATTGTCTGCCTTTCCTTGAGTTCTGGCCATAACCTCTTTCATAACCTTGCCCATCTCTTTTAACCCCGTGGCTTGCGTCGAAGAAATAACTTCCCCAACGATCACGGATACCTGGCTTTCAGAAAGTTGCTGCGGCAGATAAGATTTCAAGGTCTCCAGCTCCTGCTTTTCTTTTGCCACCAGATCCATGCGCTGGCCCTTCTCGAACTGAGTGATGGAATCCTGGCGTTGTTTGATCAACCTTTTGATGACCACAAGAACGTCCGGGTCTTCGAGCTGATCGGTTTTCTTTTCGATCGCGCCATATTTTAATTCCGACCGCAAAAAGCTCAGAGTCTGTGTTTTAACCTGATCCCTGGCCTTCATGGCCTCTCTATAATCAAACGTAATTTTCTCTTCCAGCATCTGATCCTTTAGTAATAGATCGAAACCCCACCTGAAATCACATGCCCGTCGATACCGTCATTGGGCTGCTCCACCGAGAAATTCGAGACATGACGAATCCGATACCCGGCATTCAAAGCTATGTTTTCTTTTAAGAAAAACAAAAATCCACCCCCTGCCTGATCCACAAAGTTGAACTGACTGCCTTGCTCTCTAGTCTTGAGGGTCATGTAATACAAACCGGAACCGCCTTCCACATAAGGATAAAATTTTTCCGTCAACGGATAAGAATATCGAAACATGATTCCCAGCCCCAGGTCCGCATTATCCTTGGGTTGCGAGATGTAGCTTATAAAAGGCTCATAGAGCAATTCCAGCATACCTTTGGGCTCGAACCCGAATTTTTTAGTGAAAGGCTTTAAATCAAAACCGAAGCGCATGCCTGTTGTCACTGCCTGAAAATCATCCTGCCCCTTCAAACCACAGGACACGTATCCTGCAAAAACCCCGACTTCCTGCAACCACTTTCCGATTCCCTCTTCTGATTTTTCGGCAAATAATGTTGACGGTATGAAAAAAATAATGGCGATAAGACCGATGCAGGCCATCCGCTGAAATCTCTGCTTCATCGCACCTCCTTGAGCTGTTTAAAGATCAATTGACCGACTTCCCTGGTCAGCCGGGGAACCATGGAGGCCACCTCCAGGCGCGTCTGGTCCGGAGTCACTGAAACAAAAAAGACACCGACCTGGGTCGTGTCCACGTAACCTTTGAAATTCATGGCTGCCAAATACTCTTTGTCCTTATTTTTGAGGTAAACTGTTGCCCCGGCTTTGGTGAGGATGTTTTCTGTTTTTTCAAAAAGCCGCCTGCAGAGACAAATCAAAGGTCTCCTGAGCAGCCTGCGGCCGCTGACGCTCCAGGTGTTCGATGGAGCTGCCCCAAATCTTCTTGCCAGTTTCGGTCACCGTAGCGCAACCGCACAGACATGCCGCGCCGACCAGACAAAAAATGAAAACCCCCGGGGCAGGGCCGGGATACCTGTATTGACCCTTGACAATTTTGTAAGAATTGTCAAGGGTTATCCCGACCAACATTTTGAACCGGGCTTGCCATCCAGTGACATCCCGACGAAGCATTCCTTTTGGCCTCATCCCCGTCCATGGACGGGGTTTTATGCGAGTCGGGACAAAATTTTTCCAGGGAGAACGCATAGAATTTGTTATAATTATAGCTGTTTGAGAGAAAAAATCCACTTAAATCTTGCCCGGTCGCCCACCCGGATATCGTTTCTTTGCGCAAAACCGGCATTGGCCTCAAGCACATAGCGTGCTGCCGCCACAGGTTTAAAAGTCGGCGGCTCTTCGGAGGCAACAGGCATGGCATCGCGCACTATATCAACGACGATGCCCTGGTTATCCAGCCAAATGATATCCAGGGGAATCAAGGTGTTTTTCATCCAGAATCCCCACATATCCTGGCGGGGAAAAATAAACAACATCCCGGCCTGCGGAGCAAGTTGTTGGCGAAACATCAGGCCCCGTTGGCGCTCAGATTGCGTATCAGCCAATTCAACCTTTAAACAAACGTTGCCAAAACAGACGCGGGGTGGAATAAAAAAATTACTGAAGGCCAGGAAACCAACACAGAGAAGAAAACTAGCGAGGATAGAGACGTAAAAGAGCGGACGACGACGCAAAGAAACCGCAGACCTCATCCCTAAGGCTTTTCTTTGGTAACGACGCGCACGAGAGAATTGATCAAATGCTCTGCCTTATAAAAATCAACGGTTTTATCCAGGAAAGCATTGGCACCCAGTTTGTAGGCCTCCAGCCTTCTGTCTTCCGTGGCAAAGGCCGTCATCAAAACAACAGGGACCTCCGCTTTGATCTGTTTGATCCCCTTGAGCGTATCCAATCCGTCCATATCCGGCATCATGATGTCCAATAAGATAATATTCGGCGTTTTCGTTTTCAGGATTTCCAGCCCCTGCGCGCCGCTTTCGGCCGTATCGACGGTGTAACCGTGAGACTTAAACCAAAAAGCCAGTGAATTTAAAAAATCTATTTCATCGTCAATGATCAAAATGTGACAACCGGGCTTCTTGGACGACTCAGGCGGATGCGTCATGACTCACCTCTTTTGTTGGCGGTTTGTATGTCTGGGGGATGACAAAAATAAACTTAGAGCCTTTGCCTTTCTGACTCTCAACCCAAATGCTTCCTTTGTGCAGACTGATGATTTCCTTGGTGATCGGCAGCCCTAACCCGGTACCCGCCGCTCCCGTTCCTGACGGAGCAACAAGACTGACCTGTTCGAATTTGCTAAAAATTCGCTTAAAATCCTTTGGGTCAATGCCGATGCCGGTATCGGTCACCGTCACTTGAAGACAAGGCTCCGGACACAGGCCTTCTTTAGATTCCAAGGATTCCAAAGCGATCGAGATCTCTCCTTTTTTAGGCGTGAATTTTAACGCATTGCCCACCAGATTAATCAGAACCTGAATCATGCGGTCCCGATCTGCCACCACCGTGACGGGCTTATCTGTTAAATGAAGATGGACTGTGATTTCTTTATCGTTGGCCCAGCTGATCAATGTGTTTTTGACATCCGTGACGATTTGACGGAAATCAAAATCATTGGTGATGAGAACCAGCTTGCCAGCTTCGATCTTGGACATATCCAGGAGGTCGTTGATGAGTCTGTTGAGCCGCTCGAGGTTAAACTTCGAGATGGACAAAAAACGCTGCTGGTCTTCGTTAAGCCCCCCTGTGGCGCCGCTCAAGATGAGTTCAATGGATTTCTGGATCGCCACCACCGGAGTGCGCAATTCATGGGTCACCAGGGACACAAAATTCGACTCTTTTTCCTGAAGTTCCTTCTCGTGTGTGATATCACTCAAAACAGACAGCATGCCGACCGCCTTGCCGTTTTCATTCTCAACAACAGCGCTGCTGGCACGGATGATTTTTTTGGTCAGTTCATCCTTACTGCTGACTTCGATTTCTTTGGTGATGGCCCCCTGATCTGCATCGCTCAAAGGGCCCTTGGCCACAGCCAACATATGTTCTTTCTGCAAGCTTTCCGAGAGCGATTTTCCGATTGCATCCTTCATCTCCCGGCTTAAAAGTTTTTCCGCAGCGGGATTCAACATCACCACATGCCCCTTGTCGTCAACCACAACCAGGCCATCTGCCAAGTGCCGCATGACACCTTCGGAACGCTCTTTTTCGTCGGCCAACCTTTTGTTGGTCTTTGTCAATTCTTCCGTCGCTGTCCTAACGCCACGTTTGAGCTCGTCATCGTAGCGCTCGGAAATCTTGATCAGGCGCTCCAATTTCTTTTTGGAAATAGGGACCTCTTCGTCCTTGGCCAATGTGTTTTGGACTTTCTCGACAAATGTGTCTACTGTTTTTTCATCAATTCCGCTCTCGCAAAGACGGCGGCGCAGTTTCGGCAAGAGCCTCTTTTGATCCTCTTCATCATTCAATATCTTGGCTGCCAGATGAACAGCCTTGCGCGGTGCGTCCTTCTCGGCGGATAAAGCCTCTTCGATCACGGCCATCTTGATGTCATCGGCGCAATTCTCAATCAACGTCTCCTTGTTGACGTGCGTCGGGCCAAAATCTTCTTTTTTAAAAGAATCAAAAAGCTTCTCGATGAATTTTGCGGGGTCTCGCTTGCGCTCCAGCAATACGGGCGAGAGGTTTTTCATGAGCCAGGAGACAAATTTCTTGATCACAGACTCAAAATCGCCGGTCTCGCGGATGCTCTCAATGATGATGCCCGTTGTTTCGCTCAGGTGCCGGTCAAACTCATCGAGCGTTTCGCCGGAGGCCGCTTGCGTTTCAGACATCTTGCCCATCAAAAAATCTTTTAATTCCCGTAAAATATTCTTCTCGCTCTTTTCGCTCTTCTCGGCCTTCTCTCGGGGCTGCTTTGGCCTGCCGATTGCCTCCAGCGCCAACTCTTCGAGCCCCTTGGAAACAACCTCCTGATCTTCCTCGACTTTTTCATAACGTATTTTTTTGATCTTCACATGTGCGGAGCCCTCCTGCAGCAACACAGGAACGGGTGCTTTCTTTCCTCCGTCTACGACCGTGGGCGCGGCCAGGACCTTGATGAGATCGGCCAATTCTTCTGTGGACAACCCGGGGAGAAAACTAATGCCTTCCAATTGAAAACTTTTGAACTTTTCGTAGAGCTCCGGAATGCCCAACACATCGTGCCCAAGAACTTCCTTATTGATCAACATTTCCTCGGTATTGACACCCTGGGCAATGATGACCTCAGGCGCATCTTTCAAGATGGTTTCAAACATCTTAAAAAGATTCCTAAGGATTTCCCGAGACAGAGGGTGTTCGACGGAATAAAGCGAAAGTCGCTTGAAGGAGAGGAAAAACGATTTGATCAGTTCTTTATAGTGAGATTTGTTGTCGGTCATCGTTATGCAAAAGGTTATTTAGTTTTTAACTTACTCTTTTTGATCTCTAATATCAAGGTTTAGTCCTCGTATTTTCCATCGCTGCTCAACGGCTCAATGTGGACGATCACGTCTGTAACGCCCTCTATGCCTTCTTTGATCCTCTCTTCAATCCTGGAGCTCGTCTCATGGGCATCCACCAAAGGCGTCTGGTCATCCATGAGGACATGGAGATCAATATAAATATCGTCGTTGCGGCCCCGCGTGCGAATGTGGTGGCATTTTCTGACGCCCGAAACAGCTAGGACAACGCGCTCAATCTCCTTGGCATCGATCACGGCCGTATCGCAAAGCACACGGGAAGAGTTTCGCAAAATCCCAATGGCCGACCAAAAAATAAAAACGGCAATCACCAAGGCCACCACAGCGTCGGCCCAAAGATAGCCCATTTTAACACCGACAAAAGCAATGATAACAGAAACAGACGTCAGGATATCGGCCCGCGTGTGCAGGGAATCAGAGACAAGAATATCGCTGCCGATTCGTTTGCCTTTATTGTATTCATAAACCATGACACAAATATTCACCAGCATGGTAAAACCCAACACCGCTAAGCTGACCAGGTTGACCTCTGGCCCCCTTTGCGTGCGGAAACGCCCTAGGCTTTCGTGAAGGATAGCAAAACAGACAAAAAACAGCAAAAAGGCGATGAAGAGCGCGGCAAACGTCTCGTATTTTTTATGGCCGTACGGGTGGTCTTGATCTTTCGGCTGACCGGCGAACCGCATCCCAACCAGACCTATGATATTCGATGCCCCGTCGGAAAAAGAATGAAATCCGTCGGCGACCATGCTGGCGCTGTGGATCAAGGATCCGAAAATAAGCTTTAGGGCAGCCACAAGCCAATTGAGGGCCAAAACACCCCAAAGTGTCTTTTTGACTTGCCAAGAATAAGCGCCTTGTGTCAGATGAAGATGTTCGTGTGACATTATTCCAAGAGGAGAAGAAGGGCCATCACTCCCACGCCTAAGATCATGGCGGCGAGCTCTAAAAGGGAACGCGAAACCTTCACTTCTTTATGCAATTCCGGGATCAGGTCTGAGCCAGCAATATAAATGAAGCCGCCTGCCGTCAACGGCAAAACAAAAGATGTGAAATTCTTAAGCTGCGGGCCAATGACCAAAGCCAGGACCGTGCCGGCGACTGCCACCAAGGCACAGAGAAAATTTAAGAACAAAGCCTTTCGGCGCGTTAAGCCGCCGTTAACAAGAATAGCAAAGTCACCAATCTCCTGGGGAATTTCATGAAAGACAACAGCCAACGTTGTCGCCAGGCCAATCGGAATACTGACCAAATAGCTTGCGCCAATGAGAATGCCGTCAATAAAATTATGAACACCGTCTCCCAGCAGATTAAGAACAACCACAGGCTGGTTATGCGCATCACAGGCTCCTGAATGACAATGTCGCCAATAGATGAATTTCTCAAGAATAAAAAAGAGAACAATTCCGGAAAGGATACCAAACGAAACCAGAAAGGTTGAGTCAGAACGCCTGAAAATATCGGGCAAGATATGAATAAAAGCATCCCCGAACAGCGCCCCAACGGCAAAACTCACGAGGAACATCAAGATCCGCCTGAGCCGCGCCTCGGAAATGCCGATGGTGATGATCCCGATCAAAGAGATCAGGCTGACCACCACAACGCTCGCCAAAGAATAGACCCAAACTTTTATATCCATAAAAATATTGTATACCTAACCCCAAGACATTCAAGCCCTTTTCTCTGCCGAAGGCATCCAGCGC
>JAZDLY010000005.1:0-11322 GCA_043801485.1 Candidatus Omnitrophota bacterium
ATCCCGAAAGATTCGCGGGCCTGGGTCAACACATTGGGGCTTTTGGGTGAAAAATATCTGGAAATTATTCCTGGCAAGGACTACGACAATATCCTGGTGCCCGGCGATGTCTTGCGCGGCGAAGACCCGGCGTCTGTCCAGGAAGTCACGGACCTGGTTAAGGATATTGCCTTGGAATCCAAGGAGGCGCTTTCGAACTTAAGCGCAGTACTGGCGGATATGCACGAAGGCCGGGGGACTGTCGGGCGACTATTTACAGACGACAAATTATACACGGATATTGAGGAGATGTTTGCCGATTTAAAAGAGCATCCATGGAAATTGTTGTATCGTCCTAAATAGGCTCCGTCATCCCGCCGTTTTACGATTAAAGAACCTCTCATGGTTAAGGCCATCAAAACAAAATGTGCTTTTGTCTGTCAGGCTTGCGGTTTCACTTCACCGAAGTGGGTGGGCCGTTGTCCTGACTGTTCCAGCTGGAATTCGCTTGTTGAAGAAGAGGTGTCGTCTAGGCCTTCGTCCAGACAAGCCGCTGAAGTCCTGGAGCCGGTTTTGCTCGCAAGCGTTAAATCCTCCAAAGAAGAACGCCTGGCTGTCGGAATTCCTGAGTTGGATCGTGTCCTGGGGGGCGGTTTGGTGAAAGGATCGGTGACGCTGGTCGGGGGAGACCCCGGCATCGGCAAATCGACGATCGCCATGGAGCTCTGCCATCAACTGGCCCAGAAAGGAAAAAAGATTTTATACGTCAGCGGCGAGGAATCTGTGCAGCAGACGAAATTGCGCGCCGACAGGCTTTCGACTAAGCCCTCCGACGGTTTTTATATTGTGAATGCCACGGACATCGAGGCCATCTTGCAGCTCGTCAAGAAATTTTTGCCTGACCTGATTGTGGTGGATTCGATTCAGGTGGTTTACACTCCGCTTTTGTCTTCGAGTGCCGGAAGTGTGAGCCAGGTGCGCGAATGCGCCAATATCCTGACACAGCTTGCGAAAAAAAGCGGCATTTCGGTTTTTCTCATTGGTCATGTCACTAAGGAAGGAGCGATTGCCGGACCGCGTGTCCTGGAACATATGGTCGATACGGTGCTTTATTTTGAAGGGGAGCGTTTTTCCAGCTACCGGATCTTGCGCGCCGTGAAAAACCGTTTCGGATCAACCAACGAAATCGGCGTCTTCGAAATGACGGCCCAGGGTTTGTTGGAGGTGAAAAACCCTTCGGAAATATTTTTGGCCGAACGTCCACAGGAAGTTTCAGGCAGCGTCGTGGTGCCTATTTTGGAAGGAACCAGGCCTATCTTGGTCGAGATCCAGGCTTTGGTCGCGCCGGCAAATTTCGGGATGGCCCGACGCAAGGCCAACGGCATAGACCACAACCGCCTGAGTTTGCTGTCGGCGGTTTTGGAGAAGCGGCTCTCCTTGAAAATTTTTGATAAAGATATTTTTGTCAACGCCGTCGGGGGCATGAAAATCGAAGACCCGGCGGTTGATTTGGGCATTTGTCTGGCGGTGAGTTCCAGTGTCTACGACAAAGTGATTGCCTTTGATACCGTTGTGCTCGGGGAAGTTGGTCTGGCAACGGAAGTGCGAAGTGTGACGAATATCCAGATCAGGGTTAACGAAGCCAGTAAACTTGGATTCAAGAAGTGTATTTTGCCAAAATCAAATTATGAGGCGTGCCGGGCCGGCAAGTTTGGAGGGATCGAACTCATTCCTGTTGATTATCTCCGGTCCGCTTTTGCCTCCCTATGGAAAGAGGGGTAATGTCATGAATATGACCATGTTGTTTGTTCGGATTCTTTTTGTGATTTGCTCGACCATCGTTGGGTATCAGGTGGGGGATGTGAATAATTTTAACATCTTTTGGGCGTCGGCCGCAGGATTCGGCTTCGGCATCATTATTATTTTCTTTGAGGCGGGGATGCGCGGGATTTCGGTGCGCGGACTATCGAGTGCGGTCTTTGGGTTGATCCTGGGGCTGATCATCGCTCGGTTGATGACATCAGCCTTTTTTGCCCTGTTCCCTCTGGATAAATCCATGCGCGACATCACCTCGTATCTTTTGACCCTGTCGTTTGTCTATTTGGGTGTTGCGATCGCCCTGCGCGGCCGCGATGAGTTCAATTTGATTATTCCTTATGTCAAATTCCGCCGTCAGGATGAGAAGGCTGATACCATTGTGTTGGACACCAGCGCCATTATTGACGGCAGAATTGTGGACATCATGAAGACGTCCTTTTTGGATGCACGACTTGTTGTGCCGCGCTTTGTTCTTAGAGAGCTGCAAACGATTGCGGATTCTTCGGATTCCATCAAGCGGCAGCGCGGCAGGCGTGGTCTGGAGATCCTGCATATGATCCAGAATGAGGCGCGTCTGAACCTGGTTGTTCACGAAGAGGATTTCCCCGACGTGCGGGATGTAGATGCCAAGCTTGTGCGCTTGGCCAAATTGCTGGAGGCCAAGATCATCACCGTGGATTTTAATCTCAATCGTATTTCGGAAATTCAAGGTATCAAGGTTCTGAATGTCAACGAGCTGGCCAATGCCCTCAAGTCCATTGTTCTGCCAGGAGAGGCCATTGAGGTCAAGCCCATCAAGGAAGGCAAAGAGCATCATCAGGCCGTGGCGTATCTGGAAGACGGGACTATGGTCGTCGTGGAGGAGGGGCGCAAGTTTATCGGCCAGTCCTTGCGCGTGGTGGTCACGTCGGTGTTGCAGACCCAGGCCGGCCGCATGGTTTTTGCCAAGCCGGAAAATCATCGCTGATGACTCAAGGCACCAAGATTACAGCCCTTATTGCCGCTGCCGGATCCGGCGAGCGCATGAAGTCGGATTTGGCCAAGCCGTTTATTGAGATCAAATCCAAACCGCTGGTCGTCTATACCTTAAGAGTGTTTCAGGCTCATCCTTTGATCGATGAAATCGTCCTTATTTCTCATAAAGAGAATCTTGAGTATGCTCGGGGCTTAGTCAAAGACTGCGGGTTTTCCAAGGTGGCCCGCGTCATTGCCGGTGGCGCCACGCGAAAAGAATCCGTGCGAAACGGTCTGGAAGTTGTTGATTCCAAGACAAAGTTCGTTGTGATCCATGACGGCGTACGGCCTTTTGTGGATGAGGATGCTATCCGCCGCGTGATTGAGGCTGCCAAAGAGTGTGGGGCAGCCATTCTGGGCGTGCCGGTGAAATCCACCATCAAAAAAGTCACACGGCACTCTGAAGTCGATGCAACTTTGAAGCGCGAGCAGTTGTGGGAGATCCAGACCCCGCAGGTTTTCGAGCGCGAGCTTATCCAGAAGGCGTATTTGGTTTCCAGCAGATACGCAGTTCCCGATGATTCGGCGCTGGTGGAGATCTTGGGCAAAAAGGTTAAAGTGGTCATGGGGTCATACTTGAATATCAAAATAACAACCCGCGAGGATCTCGTTTTTGCCGAGGCCATCGCGACGATCAAAGAATTGTAGGTCCTATGAAGATCGGGATCGGCTACGACATTCATCGTTTGGTCAAGGGCAGAAAACTTTTTTTGGGCGGTGTCCGGGTCCCGAGCAAAAAAGGTCTTCTGGGCCATTCGGATGCGGATGTCATTTTACATGCGGTCTGTGATGCGCTTCTGGGCGCCATGGGCACAGGTGACATCGGCCTACTTTTTCCCAATACAGATCGAAAGTATAAAAATATTTCAAGTCTTGTTCTTCTCAAAAGAGTCGCTGGCCTTTTGAAAAAGAATTCTTTTCGCGTCGGCAATATCGACGTGATGTTGTTGTTGGAGGCGCCTGAGATCGGGCGTTACCGAGAGACCATGAAAGCGCATATTTCCAAAGCGCTGGGCATTGGAATTTCTCAGGTTTCGCTTAAAGCCACGACCAATGAAGGCACCGGAGACATCGGGAAGGGGAAAGCCTGCGCCGCATACGCGGTGGTCCTGATCAAAAAGGAGAAGCCATGATTTGCCTGTGGAATGTTGTGATCACTATCGCGATGGTCATTTTGCTGTGGATCGTTTTTCTTTTGATTCTGTTCCGCAAAGAAATCGATGCTGTATTTGACAGGGATCCGGCGGCCCGCAGCTACCTGGAAGTTGTCTTGCTCTATTCCGGGCTGCATGCCATTGTTCTTCATCGGATCGCCCGTGCGTTGCTAAAGACGAGGATTCCCTTGGTTCCGCGTTTCTTGTCGCAATTGGGGCGGTTTCTGACCGGCATTGAAATTCATCCCGGCGCTCAGATCGGCGCGGGACTGTTCATTGACCACGGTATGGGCGTTGTGATCGGTGAAACCTCCGTTGTCGGCAATAACGTCACGCTTTATCAGGGGGTGACCCTGGGCGGGACCGGGAAAGAAAAAGGCAAGCGCCATCCGAATGTCGGCGACAATGTGGTCATCGGAACAGGGGCCAAGGTTTTGGGCAACATTACGATCGGTGAAAATTCTTACATCGGCGCCAATGCCGTTGTGGTCAAAGACGTGCCGCCGAATTCAACGGTCGTGGGCGTGCCCGGCCGCATCACGCGTCAGGACGGTAAGAAGATCGACACGGAGCTTGATCACGTCCATGTCCTGGATCCCCTCAAGCAGACCCTGGAGGAATTGGAGGAACGGATCCAGAAATTAGAACAAAAGAAGTAGGCAGGTATGGCTATTTTTATCCAGAATTCATTGACCAAAAAGAAAGAAGAATTCATCCCGCAGGACCCAGGCGAGGTGAAGATGTATACCTGCGGCGTTACGGTTTATGACGACTGCCATGTGGGCCACGCCCGCAGTCTTTTTATTTTTGACGGGATCAAAAAATACTTAGAATACCGCGGTCACAAGGTCAAACTTGTGCGCAACATCACGGATGTCGACGACAAAATAATTAAACGCTCCAACGAGGAGGGCGTGCCGTTTGAGGAGATCCGACAGCGCTACATCCAACACTATGCGCGTGACCTCAAAGATCTGGAAATCGAAAGGGCGGATTTTGAACCCAAGGCCACCGAAAATATCGTCTATATGGTCGACCACATCAAGCAACTGATCGACAAGGGGCACGCCTACGAGGTTGACGGCGATGTTTATTTTTCCGTACGTTCGTTTTCGACCTACGGACGCCTCTCGGGACAAAGCATCGAAGAGATGCAGTCGGCCGTGCGCATCGAGCCGGACGAAAAAAAGAAAGACCCGCTTGATTTTGCCCTTTGGAAAAAATCCAAGGACAACGAACCTCAGTGGGACAGCCCGTGGGGCAAGGGCAGGCCTGGCTGGCACATCGAGTGCTCGACCATGAGCATGCGGTTTTTACGCACGCCGACGCTTGACATCCATGCGGGCGGCCGGGATCTTATTTTTCCGCATCACGAGAATGAAATCGCCCAGGCCGAGGCCTTGACCGGCGTGCCTTTTGCGCGCATTTGGATTCACCATGGGTTGCTGACGATCGAAGGTCGGAAGATGTCTAAATCTCTGGGGAATTTTGTGACTATTCAGGATGTTTTAAAACAGCACCCGCCGGATGTTTTGAAATTGTTTTTCCTTTCGGCCCATTACGGCACGCCGATCGATTTCACCAACGAAGGCCTCAAGCAAACAAAGAAAGGCTATGAAAAAATCGGCACTTTTCTGGACAAGATCAATCTGTTGCCCGAAGAAATTGTCGGAAACGTTACGGCCGTTCCGGCGGATGTGGCGCGGTGGCGCACGGAATTCGAAACAGTCATGGACGATGATTTTAACACAGCCCAGGCCGTGGCCTGCCTTTTTGAATTGTTGAATTGCGGCAACCGTTATTTGAGCTCAAAAAAAACCGCAGAGGCTGTTGCGACCGCAGGAGTGCTCCTGCAGTTGGGGCGCGTTCTGGGCCTTGCGTTAAAGGCCTCAGGCAAGATCAAGCAATTTTCGTCAGAGGAGCGAGTCAAGATGTCTGAGATCGTTTCTTTGGATCCCAAAGACATCCAAGTCTTGCTGGAAGAGCGCCGTCGCGCGCGTCAAAAAAAAGATTTCAAGCGTGCGGACGAAATCAGGGAGTTCCTTAAAAACAACGGGATTGCCGTCGAGGATATGGAGAAGCTCAAGTAGCATGCGCAAAGGAAAGTTCATCACATTTGAGGGGCCGGAGAAAAGCGGCAAGAGTACTCAGGCGCGCCTCTTGGAGGCCTACCTCCGAAGGCGGGGCTATCGAACGCTTTTTGTGCGCGAGCCGGGTTCGACAAAAATCGGGGAAACCATCCGGCGCCTGTTGTTGGACAAGAAGAACGATGAGATGGTTTTAATGACAGAGATGCTTTTGTACATGGCAGCCCGTGCCCAGTTCGTCAAAGACGTGATCCGGCCGGCTCTGCAAAAAGGAACCGTTGTTCTTTGCGATCGCTTTCTGGATTCGACGCTTGCCTATCAGGGGTATGGGTGCGGTTTGGATATTGCGATGATTGAAAAGATCGGTCTCTGGGTGACAGGCGGGCTCAGGCCGGATTTGACCTTGCTTTTGGATTTCTGGGCGAGTCCACACTACTTGAAAAACAACAAAACTCCTGACCGCATTGAAATGCGATCGTCGGCCTTCCACCGGCGCGTGAAACGCGGCTACGGCCTTTTGGCGCGCCAGGAGCCTCGTCGTATCAAGGTGATTCGCGTGCAGGACGATTATCGCAAGACTCAAGGAAGCATTAGAACCGTCGTTGAGCAATGTCTTTTGAAGAAATCTTAGGCCAGGAGCACGTGGTGCGATTTTTGAGGTCGGCGATCCGGGAAAACCGGCTAGCCCACGCGTATCTTTTCATCGGTCCGCCGGGGGTTGGAAAAACACAGACCGCCGTTTCTTTTGCCGGACAGTTTCTTTGCCAAAGTTCCCAAACGGGCCAGGCGTGCGGGCAGTGTCCGTCGTGCGTTAAGGTCCAAAAGAGGGCTCATCCGGATCTTTTATGGTTGGCTCCGGAGGGGCAATTCATCAAAATCGATGCCATCCGCGAGGCGTGCCGGCGTCTGAGCCTCAAGGGATTCGAATCATCGCGCAAGATTCTTGTTGTTTCAGATGCCGAGGCGTTGCATGAAGAGTCTTCCAACGCCCTTTTAAAAACGCTGGAAGAACCGACTCCGGAAACCGTACTCATTTTGCTCGCCACGACGCTGGAGAATATTCTGCCGACGATTGCTTCGCGGTGCCAGAAGGTCTTCTTTTCGTCTTTGAGCCAAGAGCATCTGGAGAAAATCCTGAAAGAAAAATACCACCAGAAGGGCCAAGCCCTTACTTATTTTGTCAGGATCGCTCAGGGCAGTCCTGGCGTGGCCGGACATCTTGTGGCAGGGCGTTTGTTCGAACGCAAAAACAGCCTGATCGATGCCGCTCTTGACTCTAAGCTTGCGCTGAGTCAGTTCTTGAGCGCGATGACACGCCGAGAAGATGCGCCGGACGAAGAGGCGGATGAGCTTCTCCTGGTTTTGTCCACATGGTTTCGCGATCTGCTGTTGGCTAAATTTTCAAGCGAGATAAGGTTTTTGATCAATGCGGACCGCGCTGCCGAGATCCAAGCCCTGGCCGGTGATTTTTCCGTGGCAGAACTTGAGGAACGGTTGAGCGCGATTGCGGATGTGGCTGTTGGTCTAGAGCACAACGCGAATCGTCGGATCGCGTTAGGATATTTACGAGGTGTGTTATGGAAGTGATTGTGCAGGTCAGGGTCAGGGACATGGGGGCCACGATGTGCTGCCGCGCGGAGGGTTTGACCCTCAAGGGCGGCGGTGTGGTTGTTGTCGAAGTGGAGCGCGGCATTGATTACGGGGTTGTGGTGAGCGACCCGGTGCTTACGGAAAAAATCGATGACTCCGTTAAAAAAATTCTTCGCATCGCCACGGATGCCGACAAGAAGCAGATTGAGGACAATCGCAAAAAGGCTCGTGAGGCATCGGTCACGTGCAATCAAAAGATTGACGAACACAAGCTGGACATGAAGCTGGTGGGCGCCGAATACTCTTTTGACCGCTCTAAAATCCTGTTTTATTTTACGTCCGAAGGCCGCGTGGACTTTCGTAATCTGGTTAAAGACCTGGCCAAAATTTTTAAGGCACGGATCGAATTGCGGCAGATCGGCGTGCGGGACGAAGCCAAGATGTTCGGTGGCTTCGGGCCCTGCGGCCGCGAATTGTGCTGTTGCCGGTTCTTGAAAGACTTCGAACCTGTGACCATCAAAATGGCCAAAGAGCAAAATTTGCCTCTCAACCCGCCAAAGATTTCAGGGCTGTGCGGCCGTCTGATGTGTTGTCTTTCGTATGAGCACAAACATTATCGTGAGTTGTCCAAAGGCCTGCCCAGGGAGGGCGAACGGCTGGAGACGCCGGAAGGTCGTGGCAAGGTCATTTCCGTCAACATTTTAAAGCGGGTAGCGACAGTTGTTCTAGAAGACGGCAAATTTATTGAAGTGAGCTATAAATTGAAGACATGAATAAGGTTTTCTACATCACAACCCCCATCTATTACGTTAACGGCCTGCCGCACATCGGGCATTCTTACACGACCATTGTGGCGGATTGCCTGGCGCGCCACAAACGCTCCAGAGGTTATGATGTTTGTTTTTTGACCGGAACCGACGAACACGGTCAGAAGGTTTTAAAAGCAGCCCAGGAACAGGGGCTTTCAGCCCAGGCATTTGTGGATAACATCATCCCGCGGTTTAAAGAAGCCTGGCAACGGCTCAACATCAGCTATGATGATTTTATTCGCACAACCGAGAAAAGGCATGTGGAGGCAGTTCAACACGTCCTGCAGGTTCTTTATGAAAAAGGCGACGTGTATCTTGGCTCATACGAAGGCCTGTATTGCGTGCCCTGTGAGGTCTTCTGGACCGAAAAGCAGGCAGAGGGCGGCCTTTGTCCGGACTGCAAGCGCCCTGTCGAGCGCATCAAAGAATCCAATTATTTCTTCAAGATTTCCCAATACCGGGATTGGCTGATTCGCACCATCAAAGAGCGGCCGCAATTGATCCAGCCGCAGATCCGCTGCAATGAGGTTTTGAGTTTCCTGGAAGAAAACGAGCTCAACGACCTTTGCATCTCTCGTCCCTGTGCCCGGATGAGCTGGGGTATTCCTTTGCCGTTTAGTCCAGACCACGTGACGTATGTCTGGTTTGACGCGCTCATCAATTACATCAGCGCCCTGGGTTATCCTAAGCAAAAAGAACGTTTCGAAAAATTCTGGCCAACGGCCGTCCATTTGATCGGCAAGGATATCTTGAGACAGCACGCTGTTTTTTGGCCGATCATGCTCCAGGCCCTTGGTTTGAAACTTCCCCACATGATTTTTGCCCATGGGTGGTGGCAGATGGGTGAGCAAAAAATGTCCAAAAGCCGCGGCAATGTCGTTAATCCGCTGGATGTCATCGATGAATTCGGCATTGACGTCTACAGATATTTTCTTTTGAGAGAAGTGCCGTTTGGCTCAGACGGGGTTTTTTCAAGGGAAGGTTTGATCCGGCGTTTTAACGGCGACCTTGCCAATGATCTGGGCAATCTGGTGTACAGAACCCTGACCATGGCGGAGAAATATTTCCAGGGGCGTGTTCCGGCGCTCAGGGATAAAACTCCGGATCAAGGCGCCGAAGAGATCCGTGAAAAAATAAAAACGTTGCCGTCGGCTGTTGATGCGGCTTTGGACCGGTTTGATTTTATTGCGGCCCTTGAAGCTGCCTGGAATCTCATCGGTCGCTGCAACAAATACATCGAAGAGACCAAACCTTGGAACCTGAAAAAAGAAAATAAGACTCAAGCGCTCCAGGATTTTATTGCTGTTTTGAGTGAGGCGATCCGTGCCGTCGCATCCGAGTTGACGCCTTTTATGCCACAGACAGCTGAAAAGATCAATGCTCAAATAAATTCAGACCCTATCATTAAAGGCCAACCCCTGTTTCCGCGGATCGATGCTGATTGACACGCATTGCCATTTGGATTTTCCGCAATTTGATGCTGATCGAGATTATGTCTTAAAGCGGGCCCATGAGGCCGGGGTGGATATTGTTGTCAACATTGGCTCGAGCCTGCGGGGAAGCCTGGAGTCCGTGCGTCTGGCCCGACATTATCCGGAGGTTTTTGCCAGCGTCGGACTTCATCCGCATGATGCCAAGGATTTTTCGCAAGATTCGTTTGCCAAGATCAAAGCCCTTGCGCAAGAGAAAAAAGTCGTGGCCATCGGCGAAGTTGGGCTGGATTATTTCCGGAATTTATCCGAGCCAAAAGTCCAGGAAGACGTCTTTCGGCGGTTTTTGGCCCTGGCCGGCGAAGTCAATCTGCCTTTGATCGTGCATTGCCGCCAGGCAGAAGACGAAATTCTGCAGATTTTTCAGGAATCGCAAAGTTTAAAAATTCCCGGCGTCGTGGTGCATTGTTTTTCAGGAAGCCAGGACTTTTTGCAAAAATGTCTGGATCTCGGTTTTTTTGTGTCGTTTACGTGCAACATCACCTACAAAAAATCCGTGGCGCTCAAGGAATTGGTCAGAGTTGCTCCCCTGGACCGGATTTTTTTGGAAACGGATGCGCCTTATCTGCCCCCGGAGGGCAAAAGGGGCATGCGCAACGAGCCGGCGGCGGTCCGGGACCTGGCCCAGGAAATCGCCTGGCTCAAGGGGATTGACTTTGAGATGGTCTGCGCGCAAACAACCCAAAACGCAAAACAGTTCTTTAAAATAGGTTGAGACTTTTGACACTATAAGCCCCTGTTGCTTAGATAATTTTGGAATAGTCTGTCTTGGTCTCGTTTTTCGCAGGGACGCTTGATTTGCCCCAGCGGGCAAATCAAGCTCGGGTTTCTTGGCACAAGGCGCCAAGGACCGCAGGGAAGAAAACCTTAAGTTCGGTTACGGCCTCGCTCTCCCGGATTTGTATTTCGAGGGGGAACCGGCCCGTCCCGCTATCGCAGGACAGGCTTCGGCCTGCAAACGCCCTGCTCCAAACAAGACCAAGCCAGACATTACCTAGATTATGTGCTCTACGGGGTCTGTAGTGCCAAAAACCTTGAGAGTAGTAAAATTTAGATCAGTTTGAGAAATTGCTTCTGTCCTTTTCGAGCGATGTGTCGATTTTTAGGCGAAGCATGCTTGAGCAGTGAGGGTATCCCAAGGCCCCTGCTGATCAGCAGGGCAATCTTGGGATGGCTGAGGATGTTTGAGCCCCGATGCAGGGGCATCGGGGCGAGTTCTCAGCCACCGAGCTGCGAGAGACCTTCGCCGTTTAAAAAATCGACGTAGCGAGAAAAGGACAGAAGCAATATATCTTAAATTCATGACTAAAGTTTCTTTAGTGAAGTGTAAGGGTTACGATGCGGCGGATGTGACGGCGGCGGTGCGGCATGCCGTGGATCT
>JAZDLY010000023.1:0-2251 GCA_043801485.1 Candidatus Omnitrophota bacterium
ATCCAGGATTTCATCGTCGTTAAAACCTTTAAGCAAAAGCGCATTGAGCCTCACCTGAGGGATGCCGGCGGCTTTGGCTTCCAGGATACCCTTCTTGACGCGCACAAGCCCGTCGGCGCCGGTTAACTTTTTGAAACGCCCGCGCTTTAACGTGTCAAGGCTAACATTGACCCGCAGGATGCCGCTCTCTTTTAGCCTCCGGGCAAAATCGCAAAGAAGCAGCCCGTTGGTTGTTAACGACAATAAGGGAATTTTTTTTGCTGAAAGCTCCCTCGTCAACCAAAGCAGATCCTCCCTTAACAGCGGTTCGCCGCCTGTCAGACGTATGTGCTGAATTCCTATTTGGCGCAAGGTATCTGCCAAGAACAACAATTCTTCGCTCGTCAAACACGCTTCCTTTTTTAAGACGGACGAACGCAGAGACGGCCTGCAATAAAAACAATCCAGATTGCAGACATCGGTCACCGACAATCGCAGATAAGAAAAGGCTGGACTCATTCTGTTATTTTTAAAAATTTTATTCGAGAGTTTTTGGCAAACGTCTTTTGATGTCTCTTCAGCAGCACCAGGGCATTCGCCTTGGCTAAAGCCCCCATGTCCGCGCTTCCACCATATCGTAACGGATTAATCCTGAAGGCACGGCCTTGCAAGGTCACCTGCGCAGGCCAAAAAGACAGCCGATCCGGCTCGTGAGATATTGTTTTTCCCAAGAGGCCTTCCTGAAGCTTTCCCCTGATGTCTAAACCAAGTATTTTATGAATCGCCGGTTTTATAAAAAGAAGGAAATCGAGCCAGCCGGACACAGGATTGCCGGGCAAGCCAAAAATGAGGCTGCGTCCCCGTAGGCCGAACAGCAAAGGCTTACCAGGCCTGATCGCCACCTTATGAAAAAGGACTTCCGCTCCAAGGTCTTTTAAAACACGCGGCACGAAATCAAAATTGCCAACGGACACAGCGCCGGTTATGATAAGAATATCATATTTGAGGCCTTCTGTTATTTTTTTTAGCATGCGGTCAGGATGGTCGGGGACCAGTCCTAAATAGCGCGGCGCAATCCCGAGACCGGCCAGAAGTGTGCTTAACATCGGCGCCGTCGCATTCCAGACGCCGCCATATTTTTTCTTTGAGCCTAAGTCCGTAATCTCGTTACCCGTCGAAAGAATAGCCACGCGGGGCGCGCCAAAAACCTTCACCGAAGAAAATCCCTGCGATGCCAGAAGGCCGATGGCCGCCGAATTCAACACCGTGCCTCGGCGCAGGAGACGCTCTCCTTTTTTAAAAAATTGACCCTGCCGATAAATATGGTCGCCAGCCGATGGCCGACGGAGGATTTCAACAACAGTCTTGGCGCTCAAGCGCGTCCTTTCTTTGATCACAACAGCATCAGCGCCCTTTGGGACCATCGCCCCTGTGGCGATCTGGGCGCAGGTGCCCTTTTTTAAAGGACGTCTCGGAATTTTCCCGGCCCGGATCTGCTCGATGATTTTTAGAGTCGTAGGGACTCGCGTCACATCATCGCACCTGACAACATAACCATCCATAAAAGATTTGTCAGAATCAGGACTGTCTTGAGCAGCTAAAACGTCCTGGGCCAGAACCCTCTTGAAAGCCTCCTTGAGTCTGACGCGAAGGACGTGGCGTGAAACCGTGTGTCTGAAAATAATATCCCGGGCTGTTTTGATAGAAATCAGCATATGCGGGGCAGTTGGTCGAATTCCAACATCGCAAGAACGCGGCTCGAACCTACCTCTGTGCGCAAATAAACTTCTCTCTTATGGCGGGATACGACCTGGCCGATGATCCGCGCTTTGCTTCCGAGGACGCGCTTGACCATCGGTGAGTCTTTCGGACTGACAAAACAAATAAATTTTCCTTCGTTAGCGACATAAAGAGGATCAAAGCCGAGGATCTCGCACATCTTCTTGATTTGGGGTTTTATCGGAATATCTTTTTCATCAATCTCTATGCCCAGACCCGAGGCTTGCGCTATCTCGTTTAAAGTCGTTGCCAGGCCTCCCCGGGTGGGATCGCGCAGCACACTGATTTCTTTTGAGGCTGCCAGGCACCTGGCCACATCAAAATTGAGATTGCGGCAATCGCTTTTAACCCTAGGCCTGAATCCGAATTTTTCTCTGGCTTCCAGAACAGCCATGCCGTGATCGGCGATGGTGCCGCTGATGATAATGCAGTCATTCACTCTTGCCCGGGCGCCTAGGGGCTTTCCTTGATAAGTGATAAGACCAAGCCCAGA
>JAZDLY010000058.1:0-8925 GCA_043801485.1 Candidatus Omnitrophota bacterium
AGCTGTGTTCGCAAAAGGCAGGTCTTCCTACAGATTGCTACAAAAACCCCGGCACAAAAATTTACACCTTTCAGGCCGATGTCTTTTCAGAACAAGCACCCTAATGTGCACCGCAGGTGCATTTAGCGCAGTCCTTGTGAGCTCAAGCGAACAAGGACAAGCAATTCAATCTTATTATGTTCTGCAGGTGTTTTAGCGAATTGAGCACAATTTTACACCGAAGGTGTACTAGCGAAATCCCGCGTTAGCGGGAGTCCTTGTGAGCTTTAGCGAACAAGGAAATATTTCAGGTGTTCATACATCATGTACCGGATCCTCCTGAGCCTATTTTTGACTGGTTTGTTTTTTGGTTACGGGCCGTGTCTGGTCAGTTGTGGTCCGTTGCTGATTTCATACATCACGGGCACACAAGAAAATTCTGTCGGCGGACTGAAAGTTTATCTTCTTTTTTCCCTGACGCGCCTGGTGGCCTATCTTATTTTTGGTGGAGTGGTCGGGTTCTTGGGGGAGTGGGCGCTGCATCAGTTTTTTGGGAGCGTGGTGTTGAAAGGTTTGTTTTTTGTCTTTGGGATATTTTTGATTTTTTTAGGGGTTTTGATTGCTCTGCAAAAATTTAAAGTTTCGCAAAAATGCCCGTCGCTTTTTCAAAAATTTCTCGGTCCGCGTGACGCCAAAAATATTGTTTTGTTCGCCTTGATTGTTTCGTTTTCGCCATGCCTGCCGCTGGTGGCCATGATGGGCTATATTGCCATGATCTCTGATCATTGGGCCAAAGGTGTTCTCTACATGACGGCTTTCGGCTTGGGCACAGTGGTCAGCCCTATGATTGTTGCGGCCTTGCTGGCAGGCTGGATTTCAAAAGTGGTTAGAACACAGCAGAAAATTTTTCGCTTGTTGCAGATGGTCTGTGGTTTAATCCTTTGCGCGCTGGGTGTTCATTTAATTTTTTCACAGTTTCGAATATGAACAGATTTTATGTGAAGAAAGATTATTTTCGCGGTGAGGTTATTCAGATTACCGAGACTGAAGATGTTCGCCATTTGACCAATGCCTTAAGGATCAAACCAGGGGAGTCTTTCTACGTTACGGACGGAGAGGGCGGGGCCTTCGAGACGAGTGTTTCCGGCGTGAACAAAAAGTCCGTTACTTTGAAAATCACCAAGGTTTTTCCCAGACTAAGGCGCCAGGAGAAAAAAGTCCGGGTGACCATCGCCTGTGCGGTGCCCCGGTATGCGCATTTTGAAGAGATTGTGGACAAGGCCACCCAGCTTGGGGCAGACGAACTCATTCCATTGTTGACCCAGAGGACCCTGGTTTCGAAAGAGGCTTTTGACAAAAAAAGAAAACGCTACGACAGGATTCTTGTTGCTGCGGCTAAACAGAGCGGGGCCTTGTTTTTGCCTGTTTTAAAACCGGCGACAGATTTTCAGGCACTGATCAAGGTGTTGCCGCGCTATGACCTGGCCCTGATTCCTTACTTGGCCGGCGCGTCCGTGACATTGTCTGACGCCCTTAAAGGTTTTGAATCCGGAAGCATCCTTGTCCTAATCGGGCCGGAGGGTGATTTTACAGGACAAGAAATTAAAAAAGCATTAGCGGCAGGTTGCCGGGGGGTTACCCTTGGTCCTTCGGTGCTCAGGGTCGATACAGCGGCCATCGCTGTTTTGGGTTTTTTGAGGTTGATGTTAGGATGACCAATACGTTCCGCATCAAAACCTTGGGTTGCAAAGTTAACCAGTGCGATTCACAAGAACTGCGCAATTACCTTTCAATGCGAGGTTGGACAGAATGCCGCAACGGGGAGCAGGCTGAACTTGCGATCGTCAACACCTGTTGCGTGACAGCGCAGGCGGACCGCAAATCGCGTCAGGCGGTGCGCGAGGCCATTGTCAAAACAAAAGAATCCCGCGTGGCGGTAGTGGGTTGTTATGCAGGATATGAGCGTTTTCGCCTTGAACACATGCACAGTCATCTTGCGATTTTTGATCATACCCAGAGAAGTAATCTTTTTATATGGATCGACGGTCTAGGCCGCAATGTTGCCGGCAGTGACCCAACGACACCAAGCGGCTTTCATCGTCACACCCGTGCTTTTTTAAAGGTTCAGGAAGGCTGTGACAACCGGTGCAGTTACTGTGTTGTGCCCTTGGTGCGTGGCCCGTCGCGCAGCAGAGATACAGAAGACGTCCTCAAAGAAGCCGCACAGATGGTCGGCCAGGGGCATCGGGAGATCGTCGTGACCGGTGTGTGTCTTGGAGCATTTGGCCGGGAGAAAAAGCCGCGCATAAGTCTTGTTGGCCTGCTGCAAAAACTCCAAGAGATAAACGGTTTGTCCCGCATCCGCCTGAGCTCCATTGAGCCGGCTGATGTGACGGATGAACTGATTTCCTGTATCGCTGCTTCAAACAAAATTTGCCCGCATTTGCACCTCTCTTTTCAGAGTGGGGATGACGCCATCCTGAAAGCCATGAACAAACCGATATCGGTGGCAGGATACATTTGTTTGGTTGAAAAAGCTCGTGAATCGATCAAGAATCTTGCGATCACCTGTGACTTTATCGTCGGTTTTCCGGGAGAAGAGGGTAGCCACTTAGAACACACAATGAGATTTATTGAAGCGGTTGGCCCTTTGAGGACCCATCTTTTTACCTTCAGCCCGCGCCGGGGGGTGTCCGAATTTTGTTCCAGGGCAACGGTGAAGCATCAGATGGTCAAAAAACGCTTTCAGCACCTGAAAATGATTTGTGACGAGCAGGCCAAAAAATACATGGAGCAATTTCTTGGCAAAACTTTGGAAGTCTTGTTTGAAGAAGAGACTGATGGCGTCTGGCAGGGGTATAGCCAAAACTACATTAGGGTTAAGGCAAGGGCAACGATTGGTTTAAAAAATAGCATTAATAGTATAAAGGTAACAAAAGTTAGGCGAAATCATGTTGAAGGTGAGATTATTTATTAACTTAACATCTTTTATGATAATAAGTTATGAACACGCTAGGCTCAAAAAAATATAACCTTGACAAATAAAATTTTGATGGTAAACTTTACTTACTTAAAAGTTTTTAAAAGTTTTAACACGTTGCAAGAGTAAGCGTTGAGTCCCTGAGTTAATGACAAAAAAAATCCTCCCTGTCTTTTTTATCTTTTTTTGCCTGCAGTTACTGCTTTGCCTTCCTGCTTTTTCAGCCTTTAACCTTACGGTATTGCCCCCTGATGGCGGTTTTGACCTTAGGTTCAGAAAACTCACCCCAGATGATTTTAAAGAAGCCAAAGAAGTGACGATTCAGGTCTCATCTGATATTGGAAAACAGTATCGGGTCATCCAACGCCTTATCCAGCCCCTTACGACCACAGATGGTGTTGCCATGCGAAGCGAGCAATTCCGGATGTATAGCAGCATCAATTCGAACACGAGGGGAACGCTCGTTACCATGCAGGAAACTCAGGTTTCCTCTATGGACACTGTGCTTTATACCTCAATGCCTACCGGCGAAGCAGATACGTTCAAACTTGTCTACACGATTACGCCTTCCGAAAATCAAATCCAGGGAACCTACTACGGCAAAATAGCTTTTGTGCTTGTTCCCATTGATTCCACGCAATCCCAGGTTGTGGTGACTATGAATATTTATGCGGAATTAAGCGCCGGTTCCAAGCCTCGATTCGAGGTTCTGACGAGTTCTGGCACGAATCGGCTGACGCTTAGCTCAAAAGGCATGCGTTTTAAAAAAGAAATGTTTCCGCAAGAATTTCCCCAAGTGTCGCTGCGCGTTTCGTCTCCTTTGGGAGTTGTCTACCGTATTTATCAGAATCTTGAAAACGGCGATCTGATGTCTGTGCAGGGAGAGGATTTCGATTTGTCAAAGATTGAATATGCCGTTGCCAGCGCCAAGCGCTCAGCATCCGCATCTGGCGGCACGCTCAAAGACGCGGCTCGGCGGCAACTCATCTATACGTCTGACCGCAACGGCTCTCCGGATGAGATTACCGTGACGTATAAGCCCGCGGAGGATTTCAGACTTCAGAAGGCTGGATTTTATAAGGGCAAATTGAGTTTTGTGATCGAAAAGGATAGCATGACGTCTATGGCTCCGGAAGTCTTGGCAAGTTTGGAGATTGAGGCAGATATCATTTCCTTGTTTGAGATCTATGTTTTTTCTGACGGACAGGAAGGGGTGACTTTGAATTTTGGAGAGGTGGGGTATCGAACCGAGCTCAAGACCAAGGCGTTGGATATTTATGTTGAGTCCAACACGGGCAGGCCTTTTTCAGTCATTCAAAATGTCGCAGGGGATCTGGCGAGCACATCGGCAGAAAAGATTGGTCGGGAGGATTTTACCGTCAGGGTCAGGGATATTGAGGAAGTAAGCCAGCCTCATTTTTATTTAAAAGATTCTCAGCCTGTTAAGGAGGGAGCAACAGTGATTTACAGCTCAGGCCCCAAGGGCCAGAGCGCTCATTTTCAGGCCGAGTATGCCTTGAATGTTAATGCGGATACACGCGACGGCCAGTATTCGACGCAAATCGGGTTTTCTTTAGCGGAACAATAATACTTGACAAAATCTATCAGATTTAAGATAATAATCTTAGAGGAAGGGAGGTGAATATCATGATGAAAAAATCAATAGCGTTGGTATTAGTTGGCGCTTTTTTAAGCGTAAATGTGGCACCGGGCGTTTTTGCCCAGACGACCACTCCAGGGCCAACCGGTCCGGCATCAGCGACCGTGCAGCAGTATCTGGAGTTTTCGTTGAAAAAGGTTGTCCGCATGAGCGTTGCGGCAGGGGACATCAATCCCTTTACGCAAGGTACCGATGTTTCCAGCTCTCCTGATTTTAGTTTCGGAACGTTGCAGGCGTATAAAGACACCGATGGGAAATTCCTCTTCATGCGCGGTGAATACTTCTACTATGTTTTAATGATCGCTGCAACGTCAGGTCGCCGTTATAAAATCACGGAAAGCGGCTCAGCTTTGTCTGGGTCAGGAACCACGTTGCCTCAGGAGGCTGTTCTGCTTTTTCCTGATTATCAATGGCAGGACAAGCTTGGCACTGCTGATCAAGGAGCTCCGCCAGACGGTGCGTATGTGGGTCCTGTTACATCGGCCACAAAGGGCGCCAGTGTGGAGAATCTTATTTACCAGAGCGGTTCCACACCTAATGGAAAAGGAAGATTGGTGAGGGCAGTTCTGGCGATCTCCGGTCCTGCGGCTCCGATTCCACCGGCGACAGTCAGTTATCCGTTTAACTACAGTTTGGGTTATAACGGTGCAGCTGGCCAGGGAACAAAAAATGAGTATACCTCTTGGAAGCCAGTGACTCAGGATCAACCATCAGGGCCATATACAGGGACAATTACTTTCACATTGACTCTGAATTAAGCGCTGACTGACACGTGTTAAAACAGGGTGCTGCCCTTTAAGGGGCAGCACCCGGCATCATTAAAAAATATAATTATAAAAATGCGAAAATTAAAAACCTTATTGTTTTGTTGTTTAGGGCTTGTTGTTATTTTTTGTGCAACAGAGGCCCGGGCCGGTGTGCGCATTGATAAGCCCAAAATAAGACTCGCTGTTGAGCCGGGAAGTTATGACAGCGGTGAAATCAAAGTTGAAAATACAGGAGCTGAGCAAATATCAATCAAAGTATACCTGGAGGATTGGGTTTATAGTGAACAGGAAGGCGGCAAAGACTTCATGCCTAAGGGGACCTCAAAGTTTTCGGCATCCCCTTGGATCTCGTTTTATCCGGCGGATTTCACCATTGTTCCCAACGGCACGCAGATGGTTCGCTATACGGTTTCCGTGCCCAAGGAGGCCAAGGGCGGGCATTATTCTGTCATGTTTTTTGAAACAGGGGGCGGCGCGATTGAACAGCCGGATGAACAGGGCGTTAACGTGGCTATCCAGGTTCTTAATCGTCTCGGTGCCCTTTTTTATGTGGAGCCACAAGGCACGATCGATAAAATAGCAGCAATAAAAGGCCTGGACATCTCAGAAAAACTCAACGATCTGACCGTTACTGCTGATTTTCTCAATACAGGAAATACTGATATCACGGCCAGCGGGACGTTTGATGTGATTGATCAAGAAGGCTTTGTTTATGCCAGAGGCCTTTTCGAAGAGGTCTATACGCTTGGCGGCGATAAAGCTAAGTTGCAAGCCAAGGCTTCTTCAGTAAATTTGAGATCTGGCGATTACGATCTCCTGATGACCCTTGAGTTTCAAAACGGCGGAAGCCTCATCCAGGAAGCGCATTTTTCCGTCTCTGGCGATTCGATAACCTCCATCAAGATCAAGGAATAGCTTTCGATGAAATTTGGCTGCAATAAAATTTTCTATACTTTTTTAATATCTTTAATAAGTTTTCAATTCATTCTTCCGTCCGGTATTGCACAGGCCGCAGTCTCCCCCAGGATTGCGGATTTTCTTTGTGAGCAGGGCATGCAGTATTATCTGAGTGGTAGAAATGACAAGGCTCTTTGTGAATTCAAAAAAGCTTTGCTGGCTAACCCGGAATCCGTCATTGCTCAGGAATTTATCAACAGGATCCAAGCCGAATCGTCCGAGGTTGTTGTCCGGCAGTTCATGTCAAAAATAGATGACCTGTCAGGGCGTTCCCTTGACCAGTATTTGACGTCTAAGCCCGGGGAAGCGATCAGGACACCTTCGGACTTAGAAGAATTTCAAAAAGCCGTTATCAGTGTGAAGTTGCAGCAGCGCCCGCAGGAGATTAAAAAGTCTGACTCAGCGGTCGCTCTCGAAGAAGTGATTATTGATTTGAAAGAATTGCCCCTGACGTCCAAAGAACACTTGATCGATACTGCCGTCGGCGAACGCCTGGTAATCCGTGGCCAAAACTTGAGCAGATTCCTTATTACTCAACCAGCTCTGCTGACTGCCGTCCGCAGTTCTCAGGACGATATTCTGGCAGAGCCGAAAGATTTAGGAACGACCTACATGCATATCTGGGATGCCGGCGGCCGTCGAACCTTAAAGTTTGTGATCGGGCCGAGGCGTTTTGAACAGGCTTATGTTGAGCAAATCCAAAAGAAATACCAAGAGTCGCTGCTCCCGGAAACATTCAAGGTAAGTTACTCAATCGATGGAGATTATTTTATGTCTGGGCGTGGTTTTGGCGATCAGGAACGCAAGAGCACTGGCTACGCCTACAGCAGTTCTGTGGTCGGCGAAACCCCGTTTGGCAAATACGACACCGCGGTGCGGGGCAGCAGGTCCAACAGCAAAATCTATCGCGTTTCAAATGTTCGCATGGGCCTGACCGATGCCCACTACGATCAGTTCAAGGATATCGATATCCGATGGTTTGATTTTACGCCTTCCTTCAATGCGTTCGGGTTTCCGGCCACGGACCTCAGGGGGGCCATGGTTGATGCCCCGATGTTTGATCACGCGCTGCATTATACGGCCTTCTGGGGAGCCTTGCCGGAAGGCAATTATGCGTTCTTGAGCAGCACAACGACTGAGCGGTCCGGTTTGCAAAAGACTAAGCAGGCATGGCTTGAGGGCTTGGGTTTGAGTTATAACTTTGGCAACTTTGCCAACCTCAGGTCATTTTTTGCGCATTCCTACGGTCCGGAATTGAGCGAGCCGGTTTTGACGAATGAGGTCGAAGGTTTTGGCATGAGTTACAATTTCGGTCGCTTCAACATAGGAACAGACATGGTCTATGACGGCCTCAAAAATATTTCCTACACTGCCAACAGCAGTTTAACCTTTTCTAAATTGCGCTTTGGCCTAGGCATGACGGAGTCCAATAAGAATTATGCCTCGCTCTTCGGTGGTGAGCCGACGTCCGGATCAACGAGCGGAAGCCTGAGCACAACGTATCGGCCGAGCCAGGACGTGACGATCTCCAATACGTTTTCGGCCACCCACGACAAGATCTTTCATAATCCGCTTTACCCAACTCGGCCAAATTACAGTTCCAACACGCAATTCAGCTGGTTTTTGGACCCGCAGACCGAATTCGAGGCATCGTATTCCATGGATGACCAGATTGGGTCCATCAGTCCTTCTGTTGTCCAGACCAAAGAACTGCGCTTTCGCAAAAAGCTCTATTTTTTGAGAAAACTCAATACGTACCTTGGCTATCAAAATGCAAGGAGCAAAAACTATTCTTCGCCGGCCCTGGATTACAACAACAACAGAATATTTGCCGGGTTGAATTTTCGTGTTTTGAGCGAGCTTTACTTTTTCGTAAACAGGGAGTTAAACCTTTTACGCAATAAATATTCCGACGAAACCGCGTCGCCCTCGGCCCAGGAAATCGGGTTGAATTACTACCGGCAAATCTTTGACACTCCGTTTTATTTGAATTCTAGGATATATTTCCGAGATGAAGAGGCAACGGAATCGACCTTAAGTTATTTGAGCGGCGAAGACCGTCTGGAGTTTGAGAGTGAAGTAACCTATCGGCCAAGACCTGGCAATGAGGTGTATCTCAAAGGCCGCATCACCAATGCCTGGGCGGAAAAAGCCGGAGTCACCAAGCATATGGATATCAATATCAGCTGGGGTTTGCGGCTCTTGTGGGACACGGCCTTCCGCTGGCAGCCCCGGGGTGGCTTTGACGGTTATGTGTTTTATGATGTTAACGGCGACGGGATCAAACAACCTCTGGAAAAAGGCTTGAAGGGGGTCCAGGTCAAGGGTCCGGATGGCAAAACGGACAAGACAGACGGCAATGGCTATTACAAATTGAGCAATGTGGTTGGGAAGAAGGCGATCTTGTCCATAGACCTTAAGAGTGTGCCCAGGGGTTTCAACGCGACAACGCCGCAGTCCCCGGAAGTAGAAGTTGTTCACGCAAAAGTCAAGAGGGTCAATTTTGGCCTGACAACGCGAACGGAAATCTCGGGGTTGGTTTTCCACGATAAAAACGGCAATGGCGTTTACGAGGCCGGAGA
>JAZDLY010000081.1:0-5867 GCA_043801485.1 Candidatus Omnitrophota bacterium
TACGCTTGGCTTAGCCATCGTTCCGCAGTTGATTAGAAGAGCGGTCTGACACCGGCAGCGGTGGTCAGGTATATTGAGAAACATGGGCTGTATAAATAACGTCTACAGTCGACGGTCCACGGACGACGGACAAACAAAAAAGATTTAAAATTTTACTGTGGACTGTGGTCTGTGGACCATGGACGAAATGGAGTTTTTGCATGAAGATCAAAGTCGGTCCGTCGATTCTGGCATGTGACTTTGCGAATCTGGAGAGCGAAATCAGGCGCGCCAAAGAGGCGGGCGCGGATTTTCTGCACATCGATGTCATGGACGGCCATTTTGTGCCCAATATTACGATTGGTCCGGGAGTGGTGGCGTCGATCCGGGCAAAGACAGACCTGCCGATCCATGCGCATTTGATGATTGAAAACCCGCAGGATTACCTGGAGGCATTTTCAAAGAGCGGGGCGGATATCATCAGTTTCCACATCGAAGTGTTGGGTAAAACCCGCAATACCAGATTGAAAAAAGCCAGCGCCCTTATTAAGAAAATCAAAAGGCTCAATAGGCGGCCGGCTATCGCGATCAATCCAGCCACGCCTTTGGCAGACATCAAGGGTTTGTTGTCGAAAGTCGATTGGGTTTTGCTCATGACGGTCAATCCCGGCTTCGGGGGGCAGGATTTTATCGCAGGCGTTTTGTCTAAGATTTTTGAATTGAGAAAAATCTTTGAGGGCGACATTGAGGTTGACGGTGGCATCAACGATGCCACCGCCAAGGCTGTGGTCCGCAAGGGCGCAAACTTGCTGGCAGCCGGGACATATCTTTTTAAGGCAGACAATATGAAAGAGGCGATAGGGAGGCTCAAAAATGTCGAATAGCAGCGCAGAGGCGCATACGCCAACGATCAAATTCGGTACCGACGGCTGGAGGGCCGTGATCGGAGCAGAATTCACTTTTACGAATCTCAAGCTCGTGGCTCAGGCCACGGCGGATTACCTGGCGCGTGACTTGGGCAAGGCGTCCAGAGAAAAGATCAAGGTGTGTGTTGGTTACGACACGCGGTTTTTGTCTGACAAATTCGCGCAAACCGTGGCCGAGGTCCTGGCCGGCAACGGGGTGAGCGTCATTCTTTCCGACAGGGCGGTTCCGACTCCGACGCTCAGTTACGCCGTCCGAGAGCGCAAACTCGATTTGGGCATCATGATCACCGCCAGCCACAATCCGCCGGAGTTCAACGGATATAAAATCAAAAATGCCAAGGGTGGGGCGGCCGATGCGTCCGTCACCAAGAAAGTCGAGTCCTATGTCGGTTCCAGTGAGGTTAAAATTAAGTCTCTGGGTCAGGGCCGTCAGGATGGCTCACTCCAGGTTGTTGATATCGCCAAAGACTACGTGGCGTTTTTGCGTTCCTACATTGATTTCAAGGCGTTCAAGAAATCAAAGGTGCGCGTTTTGCTGGATGCGATGTATGGCAGCGGCAACAGCTATATTGCCGATGTCTTAAAAGGCACCGGCATACGCTTGAGCCTCATGCGTAACGAAATCAATCCTCATTTTGACGGGCGCGGGCCGGAGCCGGTTGAAGAAAATGTGTCCAAGATCATCGCGCGCATGAAAGAAGGCGGTTACGATATTGGGCTGATCCTTGACGGAGATGCCGACCGCATTGCCGCTGTCGATTCCAAAGGTTGTTATCTTCCTCCCCAGAAAATATTGGGCCTCTTAGCATTGCACTTGAAACAGGACCGTGGGTGGGACGGCGACATTGTGACCACCATTGCCGGAACCAGTATGTTAGACCACATTGCCTCTGACTTAGAGGTGTCGCTGCATGAAACACCTGTCGGGTTCAAATATATCTCTAACTTAATGGAAATGAAAAATATCCTTGTCGGCGGCGAAGAGGCCGGGGGCATGGGCTTGAAGAATTATATTCCCGAGCGCGACGGCACCCTGGCGGGCCTGATGTTGGTGGAGATGATGGTCCACCGCAAAAAAACGATCGATAAAATTGTGGCTGAGATGGAAAAAAAATACGGCCGTTATTATTATGTCCGCTTCGATATGAAGCTCAAGTCAACGGCGTATCGATTGTATTTAAAACGACTCAAGCCCGGAGAGCTCTTGGGCAAGAAAGTCGTTAATATCAAAGATTATGATGGGGTTAAGTTTATCTGTGAAGACGAGAGCTGGCTGATGCTCAGAGCCTCCGGCACAGAGCCGAAGATGAGGATCTATTCGGAGGCCAAAAGCCTCAAGCGTGCCAAAGATTTGATCAAGATTGGACAGGATATTGTCCAGAAAGAGATCAAGTATATCTGATGGAGGGGTCTTTTCTCTATAATGTTGTAAGAAATTCGTGCGCGGTTTTTCTTTACACCTATTCACGTCTGCGCGCCAGCGGTCGACACAATATTCCTCGCTGCGGCGGTTTTATTATGGCAGCCAACCACGTCAGCTATCTGGATCCTCCTGCTTTGGCTGCGGCGTGCCCAAGGCATATGAGCTATATGGGGCGCGATACGTTGTTTGGCAACCGTTTTTTGGGCTGGGTGTTCAAGAATGTCAGTGTATTTCCGTTGAAACGCAATTCTGCTGATTTCGGCGCCCTTAAAGAAGCCTTGAGACGATTGAAAAATGGGGATGGCCTGTTGTTATTTCCGGAAGGCACCCGAAGCCCAGACGGAAAGATCGCTCGGGGGCTGGCTGGTGTTGCGTTTTTGGCAAGGAAGAGCGGCGTTCCCGTTGTTCCGGCCCGTGTCGATGGTTCAGAGCGGGCCATGCCCAAAACGTCAAAGTGGATTGCGCCTTTTCGGATCAGGGTTGTTTTTGGAGAACCTTTTGTCTTCAGGCAAGGAAAATATGCGTCAGACCAGGATTTTGTTGCCGAGGTCATGAGTCGTATCGCCGCTCTAAAACCAACTGTTGACAATAAGGGGGTTTTTGCGGATAATGACAACTCTCAATGAGGACATAACTTAGCGAACCCACTCCAAAACGGCAGGTGAAGCTAAGTTATATGTCCGAATTGATCCTTGACATCTACCTCAAAATTTTTTCAAGGTAAATGTCAAGGATTTAATTCGCAGACGGCCTTATGGCCTACACTTTATATTATATTCACTAAAGTTCCATAAAGTGTCTGCTCATTTTAAGGGGGTGACTTTGTTTTTTTAGCTTTGCGGCAGTACCCAGGACTGTTTTTCTGCGGAAGAACAGCCTGGTAATCCATATAAAGGGGGAATTTTTGTGACAGAAGAAAAGAAATCAGCATTATCAGAGCTTTACGATCAGAGTTTTAAAGAGATCCGCGAAGGTGAGGTTGTCAAGGGTCGGGTGGTTAAAATCAGCACCAAGGATGTTCTCGTGGATGTCGGCTACAAGTCTGAAGGCGTGGTATCCCTTGTTGAATTTTCCGGTCTCGACGATTTGGCTGTTGGCAAGGAAATTGAAGTCTATGTGGATGCCATCGAAGACGATAACGGCATGATCGTGCTTTCGCGCGACAAAGCCAGGCGTCTCTACGGTTGGGACAAAATCAATCAGGGCTTCAAAGAAGGCGATCTTGTCGAAGGGGTGATTCGCCGGAAAGTCAAGGGCGGCTTCATCGTGGACGTCTACGGCTTGGATGGTTTCTTGCCGGCGAGCTTGGCGCTTTTTAGAAACGTGAGCGAACGAGAACTCATGGGCGCAACCTATAAATTCAAAATCGTCAAAATCAATGCTTTTCGCAAGAGCCTGATTGTTTCCAGAAAAGAAGCGGTCCAGAAGGAGAGGGAAGACATCAAGGCCAAATTCTGGGAGAACCGCAAAGTCGGCGAGGTGGTCAGCGGGATGGTCAAGAATATCACGGACTTTGGGGTTTTTATCGATCTCGGGGGCGTAGATGGACTCTTGCACATAACAGACATGAGCTGGTCGCGTATTTCACACCCGTCGGAAATGTTGGCTGTGGGCGATAAGGTGGATGTCGTAATTTTGTCCATGAATAAAGAAGCTTCCAAGGTTTCACTGGGCTTGAAACAGCGTCTGCAGGATCCCTGGGGAGATATCGAAACAAAATATCCTGTCGGTACGAAAGTCAAGGGCAAAGTGGTCAACATTGTGCCCTATGGCGTTTTCGTGGAATTGGAAAAAGGGATTGAAGGCTTGATCCACATTTCCGAGATTTCCTGGCAAAAACGAAACATCAATACTCAGGAAATGTTTGCCATCGGAGATATGGTGGAAGTTCAGGTTTTGAATATAGACAAAGACAACCGCCGGATATCGCTGTCCATCAAACAGTTGGAAAGCAATCCTTGGTTGGAAGCTGATGCAAAATACCCCATCGGTTCTAAAGTCACGGGCAAGGTGACGGGGTTTACGGACTTCGGAGCCTTTGTTGAGCTTGATGGCAGCATCGACGGCATGATCCATGTCTCCGACATGTCCTGGACAAGGCGAGTCATGAATCCCCAGGAGGTCTTGAAAAAAGGCCAAAGGGTCGAAGTGCAGATTCTCTCTGTCGATAGTGACAATAAAAAAATATCTTTGGGGTTGAAGCAGCTGACTGAAAATCCCTGGCCGAAACTCGCAGAGCAATATCCTTTGGGCATGGAATTAGAGGGAGAGATTACCTCCAAGACGAACTTTGGCTTGTTCGTTCGCATTGCCGAAGATCTGGAAGGCCTGGCGTACATGAACGAGATTCCCAAGGAGCGATTCGAACAGATTAACATCGGCGATAAGGTCCAGGTGAAGATCGTTAAGGTTGATGTGGATCAGATGAAGATCGGCCTGGGATTGGCGTAACCATGGATGTTTGCGAACAGCAAAAAATCATCAAGCGCGGGGTCACGGAAATTATTTCCGAAGAAGAGCTTGCGGCCCGGCTCAACTGGTCAGAGAAGAACAACAGGCCCTTGAAGATCAAGGCAGGTTTCGACCCGACCGCCCCGGACATCCATTTGGGGCATACGGTTCTTCTGCGCAAACTCAAACACTTCCAGGACCTCGGGCACACCGTTTATTTTCTGATCGGTGATTTTACGGGCCGCATCGGTGATCCCTCGGGGGTCTCGGAAAGCCGTCCGCCGCTTTCGCGCGAGGAAGTCCTTAAGAACGCCAAAACCTACAAACAGCAGATTTTTAAGGTTCTTTGTCCCCGTCGAACGCGCATAGTTTTTAACAGTCGATGGTATGACCGCATGACGTTTCAGGATCTGGTGTCGCTCTCAAGCAAATACACCGTGGCGCGCATCTTGGAACGGGATGATTTTGCCAAACGGTTTAAGGAAAACCGGGCCATCAGCATCATGGAATTCCTTTATCCTTTGATCCAGGGCTATGATTCCGTGATGCTGCAGGCGGATGTCGAACTGGGGGGAAAAGACCAAAAATTTAATCTTTTGGTTGGTCGGGAAATCCAGCGGGAATTTGATCAGATGCCCCAGATTGTGCTGACCATGCCGCTTTTAGAGGGCACAGACGGGGTCAATAAGATGTCCAAGTCTTTGGGCAATTACATCGGCATCACCGAAGCGCCCAAAGACATCTTTGGAAAATTGATGTCCATCACGGACGAATTGATGCTACGCTATTATGAACTTTTGACCGATGAGGACCTGGAAGCGGTCAAGAAAATGCATCCCAAAGAAGCCAAAATGAGGCTGGCAGGTTTGATTGTTAGTCAATACCACGGCAAAGCCGCCGCGCAGGAAGCCCGCAAAGATTTCCAGCGGGTTTTTTCGCAGAGAGACTTTCCTGAAATAATCGCGACTGTAAACTTGACGTGGGAGCAGTATTTGTCTCCTCCTACGTCCTTAAATATTACGATGGCATTGGTCCAGCAGGGGAAATTCCCTCTTCACACGGCCAGCAGTTCAGCCAATGAGATCCGC
>JAZDLY010000090.1:0-2114 GCA_043801485.1 Candidatus Omnitrophota bacterium
TCAATCTCGGGGACCAGATGGAGGCGTTTGTCCGCAAAAGCCGCAAGCTCGAATATCTTGAAGAGCTGGAGGCACCGACAGAACCTCTGGCGCAGAAAAAAACAAAAGTTGTCGTTGCTCTTCCGGCCTACAATGCGGCCACAACCCTTTCAAAGACAGTCCAGGACGTTCCGAGGGACTTGGTGGATGATATTATCCTTGTGGATGATGCCAGCCGTGACGAGACGGTTCAGGTTGCAAAACAGTTAGGGATAAAAGTTTTCGTTCATAAGAAAAATCGCGGCTACGGCGCTAACCAAAAGACCTGTTACACAAAAGCCTTGGAAGAAGGGGCGGATATTGTGGTCATGGTGCATCCGGATTTTCAGTATGACCCGAAGGTTATCCCCGAGCTTATCGAACCTATCCGTCGCGGGCAGGCCGATGCGGTGTTCGGATCGCGCATGATGAAGCGCGGGGCACTGGAAGGGGGGATGCCGCTCTGGAAACACAATGCCAATATTCTTCTGACGGCGTTGGAAAATGTTGTGCTGGGGACGTATTTGACGGAGTATCATACCGGTTTTCGCGCGTACAGCGCCAAGTATCTCAAAAACGTAAATTTTCTTCGTAATTCTGACGGTTTTATTTTTGATACAGAAATCATCGTTCAGGGGCTCTTGAAACACATGCGCATTGAAGAAGTGCCGATCCGCACGCGGTATTTCGACGAAGCCTCTATGATCCGGTTCTGGCCAGCCGTCTGCTATGGATTGGGTATTTTGAAGACACTTTTCAAATACAGGCTTCATCAGGCCGGTATTATCCGTTTTAAGCAATTTGAATGAACATTATGAACTCAGTCCAAGCAAAAATTTCCCCGTTGCTCCTTTTGTTTCTTGCGGGGTATGTCATTTTTATGTTTGGCAACAATGTTGTTCCTCTCACCAACCCCGACGAGGTCTTTTATGCGCAGACGGCCAAGGAGATGGTCGGGCATAAGACGTGGCTCGTGCCGTATCTTTTTGACCATCCCCAATTTGAGAAACCCATCCTGACGTATTGGTTCCTGCGTTTGAGTTTTATTCTTTTCGGCACAACAGCCTTTGCGGCACGTTTTTTTCCTGCCTTGTTTGCCATGATTGGGACCCTTGCAGTTTACGGACTGGGGCTCGTGGCCTTCGGAGACCGAAAAAAAGCGTTCTGCGCAGCCTGGGTCCTGATGACATCGGCTTTTTTCATTGGCATGGCAAGGACGCTGTTCACGGATATGATTTTTTCTGTTTGGATCCTTTTGTCATTAACCGTGTTCTGGACAGGTTATGTCCGGCGCATGCCGAAGGGTTTGTCTCTGGCGTTATTTTCTGTTTTTAGCGCAGCCGCTGTTTTGACCAAAGGGCCTTTGGGGCTTTTGATCCCGCTTCTGACAGTCTTTTTGTTCTTGGCCGTACAAAAAGACCTGCGCTATCTTCGCGACAAAGGTATTGTTTGGGCCTTGTTGGTTTTTTGTGCCGTGGCACTGCCCTGGTATGTGTGGATCATCCATAAGTTCGGTACAGCTTTTACCCAAGAATTTTTCACCAACGATCACATCCGGCGCTTGTTTGAAGCCGAACATCCGGCCAATGATACCTGGTATTACTATCTTGTGACGATCGTGGCAGGAATGTTTCCCTGGAGCGTGCTTGTGGTGGGAGCGCTTTGGGGGCTTCGCAGGAGACTTAGAGAGCGAAATTCATTCGTTTTTTTCTTAGGCAGCTGGATTTTATCTTTTTTTTTGATTTTTCAACCGGCGCATTCAAAATTAACATCCTATTTTTTGCCGGTTTTTCCGGCCCTGAGCCTCCTGGTTGCGGATTTCTTTTTTCGTCTCAAAGACGAGAGAGGGGCTTCTTTGGTTAGATGGGGTGTTGCCAATAGCCTTGGCTTGGGCATGATTCCCATTGTTTTGATTTTTGCGATGCGCAGATACCCTTCCTACGTGTCAGAGCCGAGGCTTGTTTATGCCTATGCGATCGGGCTTTGTATTCTGCTTTTAGTGATCTTGTTCTTACTTTTAAGATTTAAAAACATGGCCTTCATCGCCCTTTTGGGTGTAGGGATCCCGGTCCTCCTGACGCTGGCTGGTGTCTTGC
>JAZDLY010000092.1:0-6837 GCA_043801485.1 Candidatus Omnitrophota bacterium
GCAAAAGGCAAAAGCACCACCTGCCGGTAACGCGTGCCCTGTATAATCCCGCAGGGATTTATGCGGGGCGTCCCTGTCTGCACAGGCCCTTGGCCCTGACGTTCAAACTTCATCAGGGATTTTTTCGGCCACCAGGATGCCTCTCCCCAACGGACGATCTCAGGGTAGGCTTTGTCAAAACCGCATTGAATCAAAATCGAATGTGAGTTCTGTCGAAACGTCATCCTGTCTTTTTCGCAGGCAAGTTGAATTTTTTATATTCAAACCCAACGTCGTCCATCAGTTTGATCATCAGGGAATAAAATTGCAAAGGGACTTCTGAGAAAAACGCACGCACGATGTCTTCTTCGGTCACCACACGCCCCCCGCGTTCCTTGGCATTGAGTTCGGCCTTTTGTATAGCAGTCACCTCCGCCATATGCCGGTGAAAAATCGGCATCTTGGAGAGCATCTTTTTGAATTTTTCTTCGGTGGGCTTATCCCACGGCATCTTGGACAAATCAAACATACAGATCTCCTTTGGTCGCAGCAGCCTCAAATTTCGAAATGTTGGACATAAAATCTTTAACGCAGAGCTTGGCGAGTTCCGAATAGCGACCGCTCATGATCCGGTGGATGCGATGGGGCCTTGAGAAGAATTCCCTCATGCACCAGGAACCGATGCGTCCGACCTCTTCGATCGTCAAATGCCTTGTCGGCATCACCGGATGCTGGAAATCCCATTTTTTCAGGTCAATCTTGGATGGATCCAGGATTTTTTCTTTGACCACCTTCATCCAGAGCGGCGAGCCCGGCACCGGAGTCACAAACTGCAGGGCAAAGACATCCGGATCCACCTGGTCGGCAAAGGCAAAACGCTTTTTGATGGCCTCTTCGGTGTCATCTTCAAAACCAATCATGAACGTCCCGATGGTAGCAATATCATTCTTGCGCAGGGCGTCGACGGTCTGCTTGATCTGGGAAACCGTCACCCCTTTGCCGATCTTCGAGAGCTCGACGTCGTCAGAAACCTCGATGCCCACCAGGCCCATGAACATGCCGGCCTTTTTCATCAAAGGAATCAAGTCTTCCTGTCTAGACCAATCGTCGGCGCGGCCAAGGATGACCCAATTGATCTTAATATCCTTTTTTAAAATCCCTTCGCAGACCTCTTTGACTATCTGAGGGTTGACGTTGAAGGCATCGTCCTGGAAAACAACGGTCTTGACACCAAATTTTTTGCTCAACAACTCCAGTTCTTCAACAATTCGTCCTGCGGAATGCGAACGCCAGGAAACGAAATCTTTCGGATACCGCGGGTCGTACTGACTCCACTCATAACAAAAAGAACATCCGCCCGGGCAGCCGCGGCTGGTGAACAACTCGCAGAAATTGGTCCAGTGCGTGTGGGCCACATATTTTTCCATCGGGAAAAGGTCGTAGGCCGGCAACGGCAGGATGTCGATATCTTTGGTAAGTTCCCGATGAGGGCCAACCACCACTTGGCTGTCCTTGCGTGAGGCCAGACCCGCTATTTTTGAAAAATCAGCGCCAGGCGTATCCAGGTTCTTTAAAAGTTCTTCGAGTGTCAACTCCCCTTCGCCGATCAAAACAAAATCAATGCAGGGATTCTCACAAAGTGTCTCTTTGAACATAGCCGAATACCAAAGGCCGCCGACCACCACTTTCGTCTTCGGGCTGACCTCTTTGACGAATTCCGCGGTCCGGTTGAAGTACCAGATCACCGCCAGACCTCCTGTGGAATGCAGGATGTCGCCCAACACAACCACGTCGGGCTTGAGCTCTTTGACCCTGACCTTGACATCGTCGTAGGTCAAATCCATGGCCCTGGCATCGAGCACGCTGGGTTCGCCGCCCTTCTTTTGACGGATGTAGGCTGCCAATTGGGCATAAAATTGATTGGCTGCTTTGATGGTCCCGTGGGTTGCCCAGCCTCCAACCGGCGGCATAATAAATAAGACTTTTTTCATAGCAAAAACTCCTTCAATGGATACATCTTGACCCTTGACAATTTTGCAAAATTGTCAAGGGTGTGTTCGGCCAAACGAGTTACGGAAAACACCGTAACTCGTGGCCTCACTACACATTAAACCAGGAGGCGACAAGCGTCTTGCCTCCGGGCGTCAAATCGACATTGACGTGCTTGACCTGCGTGTATTCCAAAAGACCTTCTTTGCCCAACTCCCGGCCGAAGCCGCTCTGTTTGTATCCGCCAAACGGCGCTTCGTTGTAAAAACCGCCAAAGGTATTGACCCACACCGTTCCTGCGCGAAGCTGCCGCGCCATGTTGGTCGCTTTTTGAAGGTCGCGGGTCCAGACCATGGCCGCCAGGCCATAATCGGTATCGTTGGCCACGCGCAAAGCCTCTGTTTCGTTTTTCACTCTCAAGACGCACAGCACCGGCCCGAAAATTTCTTCGCGGGCAATGCGCATATCGTTTTCGACATCCACAAAAATTGTCGGTTCCACGAAATAGCCGCGCGCCAAATCCTTAGGCACCCCCCCACCGACAGCGAGCTTCGCCTCTTTTTTCCCGATGGCCAGATAATCCAGAACAGTTTTGCGCTGACGCTCGCTGATCAAGGGACCGATGTCGGTTGCCGGATCCTTCGGGTCGCCGATTTTTAATTTTTTTGTCTTGGCAATCAAGAGCTCGACAAATTGATCATGAATGGATTCTTCAACAATCAGTCTTGAACCTGCCACGCACATCTGGCCCTGGTTCATAAAAATAGCGCACAGGGAGCCGTTGGCCGCTGTCTCAATATCGCAATCCGCCAGCACGATGTTGGGCGACTTGCCGCCCAGCTCAAGCGCCAGCCTTTTAACATTGGAAGAAGCGGCTTTCATGACCTCTCGCCCTACGTCGGTCGAGCCGGTAAAAGAAATCATATCAACACGCTTGGAAGCCGCCAGATGATGACCCAACACGCTTCCATCGCCGGTGACAATATTAACAACGCCCGGCGGTAAATCGGCTTGCTTGAAAATCTTAGCCAACTCCAGGCACGACAAAGAAGCTTCTTTGGAAGGCTTGAAAACAACGGTGTTGCCCAAAATGATCGCGGAAGCGATCTTCCAGGCTGCCATCAAAAACGGATAGTTCCAGGGCGTGATCGCTCCGACAACGCCGACGGACTCCCTGAGCGTATAACTGGCGGCCGGCGCGGGAATCGCAATGGTCTCGCCTTTGACTTCTATGGCTGCTGCCGCAAAATATTCATAGGCATTGGCCGCCACAGGCACGTCGATAAAGGTCGTTTGTTTGGTCGTCTTGCCCGTGTCTTCAGTCTCAATCCTGGAGATCTCATAGGCCGCCTCGCGGATAAGGTGCGCAATTTTGACCAAGTAAGTTGCGCGCTCCTGAAGGCTCAGGCGCGGCCACTCCCCTTGGTCATAAGCCCGGCGCGCTGCCTCGATCGCAGCCTCGCAATCGGCAACACCGGCCCTGGGGAATACGGCGATTTTTTCCTCGGTGGCAGGATTGATACTTTCGCAAACTGCTTTGTTAGCTGCTTCGCAAAATTTTCCGTCGATATACATTAAGTATTTTTCCATATTATCCTCGATATTCGGCAACCCAAATCCCTGTTTTTTAGCATAGTCTGGCTTGGTCTTGTTCCCCACAGGGACGCTTGATTTGCCCCAGCGGGCAAATCTGCGCTCGGGTTTCGGCCTCGCTCCCCTGCACCATACGGTGCAGGGACCGGCCCGCTCGGCCTGCAAACGCCCTGCTCCGAACAAAACCAAGCCAGACCTTGCGCAATCAATTTCCTCTGCGGGCCTTGCGTTGCCCACTTTCAAAGATAACCAACAAACCCATTACTCTACGGGTGTTTTTTTCCAAAGTTCGAATAAGCGGTTGAACGGCACATACCAGCGCGAGATCTTGGCAAAATCGCCCTTGAGTTTCAATTTTTTCTGGGTCGTGGCGGCAAACGGATCGAGCTTGCGGTTAAAAATCTGGCGCCAGTATTCTGCTTTTCCCGTAATCACAAATTCAGCCTCGGCGGCAGACTTGGAAAAATCTGCGATCCCGCCGTCGGCAAAATTAAAACAATAGGTCAAACCGGTTTCTTCAAGCACAACCGCCAGCTTTGTTTTCAAGGAAGTCTCGAGTGCCAACTGCTTAAATTTTTCATCGGCGTTAACGAGCTCTACGATATCCTTGATTTGCTCTTCTGAAAACAGCTGGTAGGTTTTCGTTGGTGCATCAGATGCAGCCGAGGTGCCAGACAGGGTGCGTTCAGGCCTGGCCTGCGTGGTCGCAGCATACAGATCCTTGATGCAGGCGATTTTCACCGCCTCTTCTAAGGTCTGGACAAGGAAAAATGCGTCTTTCAAGGTTTCGCCGATGGCCACAACGCCGTGATGCCGAAGAACGACAATGTTGCTGCGTTTCAAGGCCTCGCCCACAGGCGCGATGTCTGTGATGGTCGGCGTCTTCTGGTCAACAACCGGGATCTCACCCAATGTCAGCCGTGTCTCAAACGTATCGAATTCAACCCGGTCGTGGACGCTGAAATATCCGTTCGAATACGTCGGGTGCACATGCACCACGGCGTTGGCCTCATGATTTTTATAAACGTGGGTGTGGAAAGGTTTTTCCGAAGACGGCTCAAAACCCTCATCCAGAGATTTTCCTGCCAAGTCAATGCGACCGATATCCTTCTCCTCCAGCGTCCCCAGGCAGGTGCCGCGACCGGTGATCAAAACCGCATCTTTGGAAACCCGCATACTGATGTTGCCCGACATGCCGCCGGAAAGATCCTTTTCCCAGATCCATTTCCCGATGTTGATGATTTCTTGTTTTAATGGGTCCATAGCATCCTCATTGTATTTTTGAAACTAAACTCAAAGGAACCTCTTCGGCCAAAGGCGCATAAGTCTTGATGCCCCGGCTCGTCACGGTCCTGCCGTCTATTTTGAGCAAAGAACTCGGCCGCACGCGCCGCGCGGTTCCTTTGTGAAGATAAACGGGAATCTTGTGCTCTTGGCCGCAGATCGCCGCAATCAATGAACCGGTTCGGCATATTGCCTTTTTGGTCCGCAACGATCCATAAAAAATATGCACAGCGCTGACCAACCCACGCTCCATGCAAAAAGCAAGCATGTTGTCACAGACAACAACCGGATCTGCGCCCTCTGCCTTGGCCTGATCGGCAACTGTCTTTATTCCCTCCAGGCCAGGCCTCAATTCAGCGACAAAAACCCGACGGCCTTTCAAAAATCCAAAAAACCCGCATTGCGGGATACCAAACACCAACGGAATCTTACTGTTAATGAGCATGAATACCTATATGCCGGGTCACCAGCCGATGATCCACCACGTCAAAACCCGGATAATAAGCAGCCAGGCCTTTCTTGGCGAGCCGGTGGCCTTCAAACGTCAAAATTTCCTCATCTGCCCGGATCTCGATCGGGATGTCGGCGCCTGTTTTTAATTTTTGCGAGGGCTGCGCCAGGACATAAAAAGGAATGCGGAAATATTTGGCCAAAAGAGCAATCTGATACGTGCCGATTTTGTTGGCAAAATCTCCGTTGGCTGCCGAGCGATCAGAGCCCACAATCACGCAATCCACTTTGCCGTCGGCCATGACTTTGCCAACAGCATTGTCCGGGACCAGCGTCACGTCAAAGCCGGATGTTTTAAGTTCCCAGGCCGTGAGGCGCGAGCCTTGAAAATAAGGCCGCGTTTCCGTGGCAATGAATTTGACGCGCTTGCCGCTTTTCTTGCAAAACTCGCCGATCAAAGACATCTCGCCGGAAACATGGCAATGGGTCAAGACCGTATCGCCGTCACTCAAGAGCTCTGCGGCTTTTCTGGCGCGTTCGTAACGTTGAACCCGAATTCCTTTTTCCAAAAATTCATCCATCAGGCGCAGGAAATCATTTTTAAAATCCGGGCTCTGTTGGACTTTGTGGGCCATGCCCAGCACCATAGCCGTCACTTCGCCAAACGGAAATGTGGGCCGGCTTACGTGAAAGGCCGCGGCGATCTTTTCCATCAACGCCATGAGCGTTTCCTGATCTGTGGCCTTTGCCTTTTTGACCTCCAGCATAAACGCGTAGCAAACCGTCAGAAACTGACCAAAGGCGCGCGTCTTCATATCCACAACAGCGCGGATCGCGCCCCTATAATCGCAAACTTTCAGGTAAGAGACCTTTTTGGGAATCCTGGTCTCATCGAGGATGGCAAGCGTATTCCCCTTAAGCCGCACCGGCCAGAACAATATAGACTCTTTCATCACTCACGCACCTGCGGCAAGGGCTTTCACGGCGTCGAGGCAAATCTTGACCACTTTGGCCTCGGCATCATAATAATCAGGATTCATGAACCCGAGCTCGCCTGTCATCAGGTTATCGCTGACCGCAGAAATGGAGCTGGCCTTCACACCCTTGACTTGCGCAATGGTCAATAGCGCGCTGGAAACCATGTCCACGGCAACCGCGCCTTGCTTGACAGCTGCCTGGACAACTTCCCTGGTTTCCATCAGAAGCGCGTCGGTGGTCCACATCAGGCCTTTGTGAATCTTGGCGTCGCTGGCAGCAGCGGCTTTTTCCAAAGCCTCTGTCACGCCTTCGTCCGACACCGTCTTGAAATTTTTATCCACATAATACGGCGTGACGCCATCCCCGCGCACAACGCCTGTGGCCAAAATGATATCGCCGACTTTGATCTTTTCGTCCAAAGCACCGCAGGAACCGGCGCGGATAATGTGCTCAACTTTTCCGGCGCAAAGGATTTCGGTGATGATGGCCGAATCCGGCGAAAACCGGCCGCCGTTGCCCACGGCGATCTTGACGCCTTCGTAGAAACCGGTGTACATCGTGTAT
>JAZDLY010000105.1:0-9855 GCA_043801485.1 Candidatus Omnitrophota bacterium
GTGACCGTGGATCACATCACATGGGTCAGCGAAGATGCAGCTGTCGGGGACCTGCGGATGGTCTCCGGCCAATATCTGGAATACCTGCCGCCGGGAAGTAGCGAAGCGCTTAAGGATATTTCGCGGATTTATTTGAGCGACGAGGAAACCGCTTATCAGATTTGCCAAAAGTATGGTGCAGAGCTTGTGATCGTGCGCAAAAACTTCCTTCAGCTGTCGCAGTTAAGTATTCTTTTCGCCCCGCCGGAGATCAATTCCGAGGAATTTGTGAGGGTGATGAAAGAGGCGCCTGAGTCACCGGAGGTCACGATCAGCTTTTCGCCCAAAGGCATGCAGACAGTACTTTTTGCCATGCTTAACCGCCTTCCCATGACGCACTTTGAGCCCGTTTACATCGACCGCGACCCCGCCGGCGGCCCCTTGCCACTTCTTGCCGCCTACCGCGTCAAAAACTAAGAGTTAATGCAACAAATAGGACAGACCTATTTGTTGCATTAACTCCCATCTACGATCGCACGATTCTGTAGTAAGTCACCCTGTTTATACCAAGATGGCTCTGAATTTCATTTGGTAAATAACCATTTGCCAATAATTGCGTAATAACATATTTACGCACATTTTTATCTTCGTCCCCTCTCATCCTTCTTTTCTGCTTGAAGCGTTCGATCAATTGATCAAGATCTTCTTGCTGCTTTCCAAACAAAAACTCTTTTGTGGTTCGTAGATCACTACCCAAAATTCTTTTGATTGAGGAAATGTCGCTTCGCCTCGAGTTTTTTAGGGCTGCCTGTCTGGAAAGCATATTTTTGTATTGCTGTTTTGCTGCCCCTTGATCTTCGTTTAATAAAGATAATATTTTTTCTGGATTAACAAATGTTGACTTTGTGTCGCTCATGAAAAGATGAATTGAGCTCCATTTATAATTTTCGAAGTCTTGACATAAGCCAGCGCGATAAGGATTAAGATGGATATACGCCGATACAGTTAAAAAATAGGTGTCATCTTGGCAGAGCGATGCCCTAAAACGTCCACAAAAAACATGACCTTTTCTTTGATATTTTATATTGAAGTATTGCGCATAACGCTCAAATAGCTTCTTCATGGCCAGAGAAAGATTCGTCTTTTTGATCTGCAAAAGAATGTGGATGTGATTAGGCAATAGGGCGAAAGCAAACAGCTCAAGATCGAACTCCAAAACTGTCTTTTTGAGAATTTTCAGAAAATAAAGATAGTCGCCATCTTCCAGAAAAATAACTTCATTGCCCGGAGCTCGCTGGATGACATGGTAGATCGCCCCTTCGAAAATTATTCTTTTTTTAAGACTAATGCTCATGGCCCCTCCGCGTTCTTAATGCAACAAAAAGGACAGACCTATTTGTTGCATTAATTGTTTTTGTTGGGGTAATTTAGCTGAAGGGACGAAATCGGGAAGCTAAATTGCGGGATGTTGTTTGTCAATGATACAAATGGGACAGACCCATTTGTATCATTAAGTATAGCATTCGATCTATTCCAGGTCGACGATTTTGTTTTTGATGGCGTATTTTATGAGATCACTTGTCTTGTGCAGGCCGAGCTTTTGGAGCACGTTATTTTTGTAGTTCTCGACGGTGCGGGGACTGATGAAGAGCGCCTCGGAGACTTCTTTGGCAGTTTTGCCCTCGGCGACCAAACGTAGGACTTCCATTTCGCGGTCCGTCAAAACACTCTCCTTTGCCATCTCTTCGGGGCTTTTGCTGGCTTTCTTTAAAAGATAGGACGATGCGTCCTCGCTTAAATACACCTGGCCTGCGGTGATCTTGCGCAACGCCGGAAGAAGGTCATCGGCCGCATTTTCTTTATTCAAATACCCACGCACGCCGGATTTTAAAGCCTGCATCACATAGGCATCAGCTTTGTGCACGCTGATGATGAGAATTTTCGTTTTTTTAGAAGCCTGCTGAATCTGGCTCAAAATTTCCAGGCCGCTTTTTTTCGGCATGGTAATGTCTAAAAGCAGAATGTCGGGCTTAAGGGACGAAACTTTTTCCAAAGCCTCCTCTCCATCCCCCGCCTCTCCAACTACTTCATACTCGGGGTGCTTGTAAAGGATATGCTTTATCCCCTCACGAATAATATCATGATCATCAGCAATAACAACTTTATAGGTCATTTCTTCTTACTCCTAAAGACTTAATGAAACAAAATGGGTCTGTCCCATTTGTTTCATTAACTCAAGTGGGCAGCATGACGGCGAGCTTTGTGCCGCCGCCGGGCCGCGTTGTGATGGTCAATGTGCCGCCGAAGAGCTCAATACGCTGGCGCAGGCCCGCAAGGCCGAGCTTAACCTTGTCTTCGCGCCGCCGCATGGGCTTGCCCCCATATTCTTCCAAATCAAACCCCACGCCGTCGTCGGAAATCGTCAGATACACCGCGTCGTCCCAATTCTGAAGCGACAATTCCACATTTTTAGCCTTGGAGTATTTGGCCACGTTGGTCAGGGCTTCCTGGACCACGCGGTAGAGCGCCAGGCTATATTCCGGCGACAATTTGTTTTCTTGGGACGGCTTCAAAAAACGAAAATTCATGCCAGTCATTTCCTGATAATGAAGGATGAGCGCCGAGACGCTTTCGACCAACCCAAGCTCGTCGATTTCCGGGGGACGCAGCAAAACCGAGATGTTGTGGCTTTTTTCCATCAGGCCGTCGAGGATCTTTTTTGTTTTTTCGATCTTTTCTTTCTGGTCGAGGTGTTCAGCCGGAAGATCGCGGTCAATCAAGCCCAGAAAAATCTTTAAGGCGCTCAAGTCCTGTCCCATCTGGTCGTGGATCTGCAGCGATAAGTTGTTGCGCTCTTCTTCTTCAACGCGGATGACCGTGCGGCAGAGCACATCGCGGTGTTCCTTCTCCCGCTTGTTGCGCCGGTAAATGAGAAATGCCGTCTGGGCGCCGAGACCCAAACCAATCACAAGCGACCAGGACAAGAATCCGATAGAGCGCCGCCGGCTCGCTTCAGCCTCTGCCAGTTGTCGTTCGATCTCCAGCAGGTTGTGCCGCTGCAAAGGATCTTCCAGGAATGCGTCGATTTCAAACAGCTTGTTCTCAAATTCCATCAGGCGTCTGGTGATGGTAGCTTCCAGCTGCCGCCGGACTTCCGGCGTAACACCGTCCATCCTGTTGATAGAGGTAATGATGTCGCCCCCAATTTTACGCAGCTGGTCTTCGGAGGCCTGCAGGTTTTTGATCCATTGCTGCTGCGACACAGAGCGCGCCCGGGACGCATAAAAAAGCAGATGGTTGTCAAAATCCTCCGTCAATTTACGCAGCCTGTCCAATTGCTGTCCCGTCGGAGCCGATTCCAGGTATTTGGCACTTCTCCAAAACATATAGCTGCGCACAGCCATGGCGTATTTGCTGTTGGCAGACTTCATCTCCAGAACCGCATCCTGCATGGGCATGGTGGTTTTGGCCAGATAGCCGATCGTTTTGCTGAATTCCTGAATCTGCTGAATGCCGATAAGACCAATGGCCACAATCAAAAAAAGCAGGCCGCCAAAGCCTGCCACCATTTTCCAATCCGTCATGAAACGGCGTCTGTTCATCTTGAAGGGGGATTATCGGCCCAGCGCCGCCAGCCAGTCGCGCACGGCTTCCGCGTCGTCAGACCTTGGGTCTAATTCCAGGAAACTTTTGTAATGGTACCTGGCATTTTCGCTGTCTTTAAAATAATCGTCGAAGATGATGCCGAGGTTGTAATGGGCTTGGGCGTTTCTGGGATTGTAGCTTAAGGCGGTTTTAAATTCTGTGACGGCTAAATCGTAATTCTTGTTCTGCGTGTAGAGGACACCGAGGTTGTAGTGATAGCGCTCGGCCTCGCTGGTTAAGCGATCCCGGGTCTTGGCCAGCTGCGCCTCCAAAGACAAGATCCGCGCGTCATAAACCTGCTTCTTCTTCTTGAACCCTTCTTCAATAGCCTGGATGCTGTCGCGGCTTTCTTTGCGGATGCGCGCGACCTCAACCCTTAAGGTGTCGATGTCGTCATTGGCCGTCAGGGTGATCTCGCGTTCTTTGAGCATGCTGGCCTTCATGGCCTTCATTTCGTTGACAGCCTTGTCCTTCTGGCTAGAGAACTGAGTCACCTGAGTCAAGAGCGTGCGCTTTTCCTCCAGGCGTTCTTTCTGTTCTTTCTCAAGCTGGATTTTGAGCTTTTCGACTTCCTGCTGTGCCTCGTCGGCGGTTTTGAGGTGTTCGGATCGGATGAGCTGATTTTTTTGCAACTCGCCGCTGTAAAAGATCCCCAGCATCACGGCGGCAAAAAAACAAAGGGCCGCAATCGCCCAGGGTGTGATTTTATTAGTCGTGTTCATTACTCCTCAAGACCCCTGATTCTTTTCGTCAACGTGCCGCGGGATTTAACCTGTTCTTTTTCGGCGTCGATGCGCTCGATATCGCCGGTAATGATGCGCGGGGTCAGAAAAATCGCCAGCTCCTCTTTTGCCTTGCTGGTGTCGGAATTGCCAAAAATCCATTTCAAAATAGGAAGCTTGCCCAGGAAGGGAAACATGCTGCGGTTTTCCGTAATGGTTTCCTTCATCAAGCCCGCAATCATGACCATGGCTTTGTCTTTGACTTTGACGGTAGTTTCGGCCTGGGACGTACTGATCACAGGGACCCTGTTCTGGTTGACGGAAGTCACGTATTCCCGGACGGAGCTGACCTCAGGTTTGATCTTGATAAGCACAAATCCGTCCTCGCTGATCGTCGGCGTGACGCTCAGTTTGACGCCGACGTCGATGTAATTGACGGATTCCGCGGTGACCGTTGTGTCCCCGCCGCCCTGGCTGGTCGTGGAGGTGAAATACACTTCTTTGGCGCCGATGAGGATGGTGGCCTCTTCGTTGTTGACAACCGCAATCCTGGGCCTGGACAAGACGTTGGACTTGGCAATCGTGTTCAAGGCCTGCATCAAAATATTGAAATGATTTGTTGTCAAAACACCGACGCTCAAATTATTGTCCAGGCCTGCAATCGAGTAAGGCCCGGCGAGGTCGAGACTGCGCATTTTTCGCTGGTTGAAAAGTTTTTCCCAGTCAATGCCGTATTGGGTCCGGTCGGTCAGGGCGATCTGGACAATCTGGGCCTCAATCAAGACCTGTTTTGGCTCTGCGTCAAAGGCCTTGATCATGGTTTTGATTTTCTTCATCTTGTCCGGCAGGTCTGTGATGGCAATCTTGTTGGTGCGTTTGTCCACTTCCACGTTGCTTGCACCCGGCGTCAAGACGGTTGCCAGCTGCGCCTTGACGTCGTCGGCTGTGGCGTAACTCAAGGTGAAGATTTCCGTCTCTTTGGCCATGTCCAATGTGAGCACGGTCCGATCCATAAGATCCAGCGCCTCGGGCACGTCCATCATGATCACCGTGCCCGACGGCTCGTCCACAACCAATTTGCCGACATCGGATTTGAGCTGGCTCAAGGCAGTAAAGACATCCCGGGGCGCGGCGTGTTTGAGCTTAATCGTGCGGATTTTCCGCGGTTCGTTGTAGCGCTGGCCGTAGAGCTGCTGATAGCGCTCTGTTGTCATAACCGTAATGATGTTTTTCTCCCGGACCGCAGCCAAAGAATTACTAAGGAGAATGATATCCAGGGCATCCTCGTAAGTCACGTTATTCAAAAACACATTGATGCGGCCGGCAACATCCTTGGTCGGCACGATATTGGCGCTCATCTTCATGGAGAGGATTTTCAAGAGCTCAACGATGTCCACCCCTTTAAGATCCAGGGAGATTTTACCGGCGCCGACATCCTTGATCGCCCCGCCATCCGAGGCGGCCGAAGAAACTTCTTCTTCCTGCGCCCCAACGAAGTTGTGAGAAAACCCGAAAAACGCAAAAAGACACAGGCACAGAATGACGCCAGAACAACGCCTATGTGGTTTTCCAACAAATAGTGATATAGACATGGGTTTCATCTTAATTCGATATCCTGATTATCATAACTCAAAATGACTCTGTCCTTCAAGATATCTTTTACGCGGGCCTCGCGGATTTTCGCGCCACGGTTCAACAGGTGTGTACGCCCCTCCTGGATGTCTTCCATGATCACCTGAGGTGCTGCATCTGACCAGATGATCCCCACCACCCTGAGGCTCTCGTTCAAAGTTTTGACAACGGCTTGCGCAGCCGCAGCCTCTGTCATTCCCGGCTGGTCGGACTCCACCAACGCAAAAATATTGCGTTGTGTGATTTCCTGCAGATACAACGTAACGGGATCAAGGTTTTCCATCGTCAAGCTGCCGATGTCCTGTTTTTTGGCTGTGGCCTCCAGGTGCTGCAGGGCGCTGGCGCGCGGCAGACCAATCCAAAAATCAATGGCCAGAAAAACCGTAACAGCTCCGGAAACGAATGTCAGCGCTCCGTTGGCGGTCTTGAGGTTGAGAAATGCTTTGGCCCTTTCCTTGTATTGACTTTTGAGTTGTTTCAAAGAAAACTTCAGTTCGGGCAGACGCTTTTTGGATCGCAGCGGATGGACTTTCCCCGGCGGGGACTCGATGATTCTCAATAGTTTTTCTTCGGGAGTCAACGGCGCTTCAGGCATTAGCGAGCCTCTGATAAATAATGGGCACATTGGAAGCCCGAGTTTTGGCCGTATGCAAGGCGCGACGACGAAGGCGTAGTCCCTGGACTACGTCGAGAAGAAGCAACGCCGCAGACGGCCGAAAGGCGGGCTTCCCCTCGTATTCTATCTGACAGGGCTGGCTGATTTTGGGCTGCGACGGCGTCACTCGTCCTTTGCGTAGCGCTGCGGCTACGCCGGCGTCCTCGTTCCTTGTCTCGCTCCAAAATCAGCTCAGCCAATATGCTCATTATTTATCAGAGACTCGCTAAAGGGTTTCCTCAGCGGCGACCTTGCGGACCACCTCACGGTCGACGACAATCTTGCTTTGCATGACCAGGGTTTTGAGCGCATTGTGGCAGAGCATGCCGATGCGGCGCGGATAGCCCTGCGTCTGTTGATAAATCTCGGCAATGGCCTCGTCCTTGAACAGCGGCATGGCCGAAGCGTAGCCGGCCTGCCGGATGCGAAAGTCAATCATCTCTTTGGTTTCCACATCGTCTAAAGGATTGATGATGTATTTCATGCTGATGCGATCCAGGAGGTTTTTCATTTCGCGGATTTTGGGCAAAAGCTCCAGCTGACCCAAAAGCACCAGCTGCAGGAGCTTAAATTCATTGGTTTCGTAATTCAACAAAACGCGCAGCACCTCCAAAGACGTGTGGTTTAATTTCTGCGCTTCATCGATCAGTAGAATGATGGTCTTGTTTTCCTGCACGCCCTTTTGAAAAAGATAGCGCTTGATGGCGTCTTTGGTGTCCAAAAGCGACGGTTGAGGCTTGTCCATCTGGATCTGGAACGTGCGGACCAGGGATTCCACAAAAACCTCTTCGGTCTCATAGGTCGGGTCCAGAATCATGAAAAAGATCATATCTTGGCGCTCGCGCAACATCTGGAAGAGCTTGCGCGAAAGCGTCGTCTTGCCCGTGCCCACGTCCCCTAAGATAACGCTTAAGCCCCGCCGCAGGCGAAGCTCAATCATCAGGCGCGTCAAGGCCGCCTGATGCTCCTGGGACTGATAGAAAAATTCCGGATCAGGGCTCGTGGAAAACGGTTCGCGCTCCAGACCTAAGATTTGGTAGTAGCTCATGGTAAAGGTGGTGGTTGTTGTCCCGGGGCCTGAACACTTCGCAGATTTCCAAAAACTCTACGATAGAAATCTGCTCGTAGGCCCCAGGATGATCCTTGCTCGCTCCGCTCGCAAGGACTTCGCTAAATGCACCTACGGTGCAAATCAAGGTGCTTGATTCGACCTCGTTCCATTATCTCACACTTCCGACCAGGACACAATGCCGGAGCCAACAATCTGGCCCCCGGCCGCTGCGACGACAATGCTGTAGGTTTTCAAAACCCGCTCATTTTTTTTGACAACAATCTCAAACCGCACGCGGTCCGTGGTCGTGCCCAACTGACCGGTCGCAATCAGGCTTTGCAATAAACTCGCCTGCTCCGCAGTCAACCCATAAGGCGCAAGTGAAGGAACAATGTCGATCACCGAGCTGAAAATTTTATCATCCAGCGTGGCCAACTCGCCGTCATCGCCGGCCAAATATGCTTGAATCTTATTCACTAGGTCACTGTCCATGCCCAAAGCATAAAGCGAACCTTCGGTAGCTGTGTGAATATTGATCGTGCCGATGCCATGGGCTGTGGTGATTTCTTTGAGTTCGTCATAAATCTCTCGCGTCATCCCCTCGATAAGCAATAATTCCTCCTGGACGGCGATATTGGCGGCCACGATGGCATCCACCAGATTTTTATCGCCGGAAAGCGTGGGAAGACGCAACAAGACCTCTTTGGGGGCCAGGTCAATGTTGATCTTGCTCTGCTCATCTTTAAAACTCACAAAGGCCGTCTTGTCGCCAAAGGGAATCTCGCGGTCACGCAGGTCATAAACAGTCACGCAGACCGGTGTGGCATCGCTGGCAAAAACAACGCGCATGACCCTGGCCACCGATGAAGCGATGTAAGCGCAGGTCTCTGTGTCCGTCACGCGCCGGGCAAGCTTGAGCGCCTGCGTGACGCTGGATGTTGTCCCGAGGACTAAAATCGACAAAACCGCGATGGCGCCGGCAGCCATAAAGATGATGGTGCCGCTTTTGCGCTTAAAACCAGCCTTGAAGAGGGATAACTTTTTCAAATGTCTCTCCGTCCTTTAGGTCCACTTGGAATCTAACGGCAACCGGCCAACCGGACTGCGAAGAATTCCATGTGCCGTAAAACGCATAATCCTGCAGCTGAGCATCCCAGCCGTAATAGGCCAGGGAAAAGGCTTGCGCATCGGAGATCGCCGTGCGGCTCACGCCGTCTGCCTCGCCTTCCAGCAAGGCCTGACGCGAAACAGCCGTGCGCCGGACCACATTTTCGTTGCTGGAAAAATCGTAAGAGATATTGAGGATTTTGTTGTTGAGAATATTGGCAAATTCAACATGAGTCTCGTTGCCGAAGAATCCGATGGGCTGATATTGAAACACCCTGCGGGTTTCGGTCGTCCAGCGCGCCATCGTCAGCATGGCTCCGCGCGCATTGAAGTTCGAAGATGCCGCTTTTTTCCACACCCTCAGGCCCATGGCGAAGGAAGACATCAGGACCGTGCCCACAATCGCAAACAGGCCCACCACCACCATCAGTTCGACAAACGTGAAACCCCGGTGGCCGCCGGCTACCCAGTTTCCCGAACAAGTCGGAAACTGTCCTTCGACGCGCCAAGGCTTGCAAAGGACTGTTTCCGTTTTAGGGTTGTTGTTTCTTTTTGACATATCGGATAATGGAAAGATTTTTTGCCCGATTTGTTTGAGACCACAAAACTGTCAGCGTCTCTTCCAGAAGGAGATTGTTGACAACCTCGGTCTCGTTGCCGAAATCCGCGACGACCGGCCCAACGACATCTACCCAGGAATAATCCTGGTAAGGCTCGTCGAACTCGCCGGACCACTGGCCCTCTTCGGTGCCGTTGGTCTGCCAGTCGAATTCGGCCTTCTCCCAAATCTTTTTGTTCAAAAGAAAACTGGCAACGCTCATCTTGCGGGCTGTGGACAGCGATGCCATGCATTGGCTAAAACCCGCCAGGATAAAAACCATGCCGACGGCAATGATCGCCACCGCCACCAGCAGCTCCACCAGGGTAAAAGCGGACGTAAAACTTTTCCTCTGGGCGGGTGGCTTGGTGATGTTCGGAGCAGGGCGTGTGCAGGCCGAAGCTTGTCCTGCGATAGCGGGACGGGCCGGTTCGCCATCGGAAAAAAATCGGCGAGAGCGAGGCCG
>JAZDLY010000108.1:0-2578 GCA_043801485.1 Candidatus Omnitrophota bacterium
TAAATCTAAATGCTCGCCGGCAAATACTCGTATTGTATCTGAGAAGGCCTTTTCAAGGTATTCGGGTGATAGAATATTCAGCTCTGCAAAAGACTTGCCGATGAACTCTTCCGGCTTGTATCCCAAAACTCGTTCCAGAGAGGGTGATATGCTGAGAATCCTGAATTCCCGATCGTATGATAAAATAATATCGGAGACGTTATCAAAGTGGTTGCGATATTTTTCTTCGTTCGCCCGAAGAGCCTCTTCCGCCAGCTTGCGCTCGGTGATGTCGCGGATGGACTCAATGGCGCCGCTGACGTTACCCCTGCTGTCATATAAAGGTCTGGCTTTCCCCCATAGGACACGATTTTGATTGTTTAGAGGCACATCAGCTTCAGTAAAAAGAACATCTCCTTTTTTCTCGATAAACCGATATTTCTTCTCAATCTCTTCATACGTTTCAAATACCAGGTCAATCAGGATCAGCCTCCGGGTCCCATAAAACGGCAAGGAATATTCATAGTTCCCTTTCCCTAACATGTATTCCGCCTTGACACCGGTCATCTCTTCAATTTCATGGTTCCACATGATGACTTTTCCCTCTCCATCGATAGCAAAGGTTGCATCGGGCAAAAAATCAATGATCTCAGACAGCCGTCGTTCCGATTCCAGGAGAGTCTCTTTTGCCAGCTTGCGCTCCTCCTCGCGATGCTGAAGCGACCCGGCCATTTGGTCAAAATGTAAAGCCAATAAACCAAGCTCTCCGGTATCAGCGGGTCGGCCTGTGCGGACGGTCAGGTCTCCCTCGGCCAATCGCTTCGTCACGCCTATCAGACGATTCACCGGAGACATAATCAATATTTTCCCGAACACCCAGGCGCTCAGAAGCGCCAGCACCGACACCAACCCCAGCAAGGTAAAGTCGCGAATCATATGCCGTTTAAGCTTTGCATATGCGACTTGTTCCGGGATGCCGACGCTTATATGGAGGGTATCAACCCCGCTGCCCACCGATGCATAGCCGTAAAGGCTGGGTAGCCCATCCAGGTCAACTTCCTCTATCACTCCTTCTTTTTTGGTTAATATGGTCTTGACCATGGATTTATTAAGTATTTTTTTGCCGACGAATTTCTCCGGATCGGGAACGCGGGATAAGATCGTGCCGTTGATGTCGATAACGGTAAGGGTCGCTCCGTCGGGCAGATTAATCTTAAGAAGCGATTGTTGCAGGCGCTCCAGGTCGAGTCCGGCGCTTAAGACAGTCACTAGACGGCCTGTATGGTCAAGGACAGGATAGCCCACAACAACGGCAGGTTTGCCGCTGACATGGCCAATTAAATAATCGCTGATTACAAAACCGCGGGTTTGAACAAGACGTTGGAACCACGGACGGTCGGCAAAATTGACCGGTTTTGTATTGGTGGGCGCCGAGGCAAATACCTCTCCATTTGTTTTGGCGGCGGCAAAACCGCTGTAGCTTTCAGTACGTTTTAACAGATCGGCAAGGATCTTTGAACATGCGTCCGGATCTTGCTGACGGAATCGAGGCAGTTGCGAAAGGGCGAAAAACATATCGCGCCCCCTCACAATAGTATCTTCAAGTAAAGTGGATGCATTCCGCGCCAGCCTCCTTGCTTTATCTGAGACCTCAATGCGGCCCGTATTTCTATTTTCAATGCCATTATAGATGATCAGCCCCAGCATCGGAACAATAACGATAAGGACGAGAAGTATTAATCGTGCGCGTAAGCCGGTAAATGAAATATTTTTTACGGGGTTTTTCATGGCTTAATCTCTCCATTCTGTCCGCAGTATAAGTCACGGATAACCATCGGCCCGGCAGGACCTCAAAACTATCTTTATGTTGGAATAAGACAGTGCTTATATCCTTTTTGCCAAACAAAAAAGCCCGCAGGAACTCCCGCGGGCTTGATCAACAAATCTTTGACAAACCGGCTGTCCTCAGGGGACCCGTGTCTTTCCGTCACACAATTGCTCGTGTTTTGGCTTTATCTGACTGTTTTTTATAGTAGAACTCAAATCATATAATGGAGGGTATGTCAATAGATATTACAAATGGAAAATAGCCTGATAGACGTTAGCCGAATGGAATGATTGATCCAAAACTCGCCAAGCCACGCCGTGTGTCCATTCGTAAGGACATTAGCATATTTAGCCCTTGTCCAGCTTGATCGCACACAACTCACCGCACATGGTGCACCCCTCTTCGTGGGCCGTCATGCTTTTCTCAAGCAATCTTGAAGCTTTCTCCGGATCTATGGCTGTAGAAATCTGTCCTTGCCAGTCGATAACCTTTCGGTATCTGGCCATCATAACATCCTGTTCCATCGCGCCTGGCAACCCTTTGGCAATGTCGGCGATATGGGCGGCAATGCGCGAAGCCATGATCCCTTCCCGCACATCCTCGATGCCGGGCAGGCGAAGATGTTCTGACGGGGTCACATAACAGAGGAAATCGGCCCCACAAGCGCCGGCAATGGCCCCGCCGATCGCCGCGGTGATATGATCGTAACCGGGCGCGATATCCGTGGGCAAGGGCCCCAGAACATAAAAGGGCGCCCCGTTGCAGAGATTC
>JAZDLY010000116.1:0-2384 GCA_043801485.1 Candidatus Omnitrophota bacterium
CACTAACTCGTCATGCGGCACCCAATCTCGCATATCGATGGGCATTAATAGAGGGGTTTGACGATCCACAATCACAAATTTTGTGCTCATGGATATAGTTTAATGACTTATCGGAAAAAGGAAAGTCCGACAGGCTCCTAGGGCAGAATATAGACGAAATGAAGAAAAAATGTGGGCTGTTGCGGTCGGGCAACAAGGTTTCTTGTCGAACACAGGACACCACACCCAGACGCCCTTACGCCTCTATTTATTACTCTAGAGTCAAATCCCAGCTGACTACATAGAGACGATTTTCTGTGTCAAAAAACGGCTGTAAGACCCATAAATGGACCATTTGGTCTGCGTAAGTCGTTGATGCTCTAGAGAAACCTGTGGTCCGACCCCGGATAATTCAGCCATCCAACCGTTCTCCTGTATGAAACAACCTACTTCGGATTGTTTTGGTATTAACCAAAGGCTATGGCAGAACATAGACGAAATGAAGGAAAAAAAATGAAGGGGAAAACATGCTTTATAGAACCACAGAGAAGAAATAGAAACATCATCTCCTCTGTGAACTCCGGGCCCTCCGTGGTCAAATTCCAGCCGACTGAATAGAGACGATTCCGATGCGAAAATCGGCTGCAAGACCTACAAACTGACCGCTTGGTTTGTATAGGTCGTTGATGCTCTAAAGAAACCTATGGTCCGATCTCGGTAAGTCGCTATCACAGAACCGGTCTCGTCATTCTTGGTTTTGACATGTTACTCACGAGAAACGTTGTTAAAAGCTACGGTTAAAAAGCAGAGGTAATAAAAAAATGCGACGCAGCAGAATAGCTTAGATCATACTTTTTTGATAGCTCCGATTCAAGCGGAAGAGCGGACGACTTGCCACGCCGCGGACGCTAAGTATTTTGTCGGGGGTAGAATGCCATGTGGCTTCGTCGCTTTTTTCCAATGCCTTTTTGTCTGGCGAAAACCGTTCGATGCGATACCGGATGGCGCGATAGAATTCGTCTTCGCCCCGTTTGCGATGTTCTTCCGGCAGACGCACTTTAAGTAAACGCATGACCTGCTTGGCGTTCAGTCCGCCAGCCAGCGAAAACTTCTCGGCGAGAAGAATCATGTTGAGCGTTTGCTGGCCGAGAATGTCGAGGCGGTCAAAATCATCACCGAAAAGTGTGCGAAGTTCGTCTTGACCATCTTCGGTGGCCAATTCACGGCAGACGATATACACTTCCTTGAATTGATCACTGGCGGGATGAAGTTTTATCAAGCCAGTAGCCTTGAGTTGGTCAATTGCACCAAAGTGATTATTGCTGGGTGTTAAGGCGAGCGTGTAACGGCCCAGTCGGTTGGCTCGTTCGCTTTTAAGAAGGTAAGCAAGGACAATTCGTTGTTCGTCAGTCGGTGGCCGATTGCTGGTCTTGCTAGCAATCAGGCCATCCATTAACTCCAGCCAGCCCTCAGTAGCTTCGTCCAAGACCTTTCCGGCCGGGATGCATAAAGAAAGCTCGTCGGCCGAATGGAAGAGGTAGTATGGCAAATCAATTTGGTTGGCCAAGGCGGAATTGACCAAGTCCGACATCCCAATGCCTTTGCCTTCCCATTTGCTGTGGAGCTTGAGGATGTCAGCGAGACGTGGATTGCGTGCGCGCGGATTAGCGAAGATGCGTCGCACTGGGATGGGATCGCTTGGTTTTTCGAAAACCAACTCCTGCGGGAGGTGGCCAGGATTGCGGATGGAAAGAGAGATGCGCGGCATGATGGTTAGTTGGACCGGACGATTGATGGAATAGTCCCTGTGCGCAAGAGCGTTGTTGATGGATTCGCGGATCAGCTTGTCTGGATACTCCGCAACAATCGTACCGCCCGCTTCAGGAGAAACACCAGTCTGGATATTGCGCAGTGCCCAACCGTGGCCGGAGTCCATGAGTTGCAGAATGTTGTCGCGAAACGTCTTCTTGTCTTGGGCGATCACATTGGGCACATCCACAAAGGCGTCCATATGGCTACGGAACAACAAATGATCTTCAGGATGCGCGCCACAGACCAGTACGCCAAGCGTCGTGATCTTTCCGTCCTTTAGCATGAAGCGCTTCTTATCAAGAAATGGGATCGCCTCCTCCAGGGTGCTTTTAATGGTTTCGATGGGTGTGGACTGGCCTTGGTTGATCAAGAGGACCAGTTCGTTAATCCGTTGCAGGCTGAGATCCTGTAAGGTGACATCATCTACAGGACGCAATTCGCGGTAGGTTTCCATCTCGCGCTTGCGCTCTTCCTGTTCTTCGATGCGGTTTGGCGAGATCACTTCATCGCGCTCAAGCACGCGCTCCTTAGCAACGCCTCGGTAAAAGCAGTATTTTCGATCTTCGGGTAGCGGGCTGACACGAATGATTGCA
>JAZDLY010000126.1:0-6691 GCA_043801485.1 Candidatus Omnitrophota bacterium
TTCATCAATCACAAGATATGTTGCGTCTTTCGGCTTGTGGGCAACACGCAGAAGAGTCTCGGAGAATTCTTTGGCGATCTGCTTTTTTTGTTCCTGCGTCAGCTTACCGACCACTTTGAGATTGATGTAAGGCATTGCCCCTCCCTATCGATTGGCGACGACGTAAATCGCATTCAAGGCAAAAAGATTAGGCCAGAACCGAACCAGGCCGTTTTTGCCCAAATAGTATCTTTTCTTAATATCGAGCTTTTCCTCAGCACAGAATTCCTCAAAATCCGTCGTGGTCAAAAAATGCAGGTTGGGCGTGTTGTACCAACGGTACGGCAGGGACTTGGTGATCGGGGTCTTGCCTGCAAAAAACAGCCTTAGCCGCGCATTCAGATAGGCGAAATTCGGAAAGCCGACAATGACCTTTTTTCCGACACGCAGGGCCTCATGAATCACGAAATCCACCTTTTTGGTCTCCTGCATGGTCTGGTTCAAAATCACGTATTCAAACGATTTATCGGGATATTCGATGAGGCCGCTGTCGATGTCGCTGTGAAAAACACTCAGGCCCTTCTCCACACATTTATAAATCGCCTCCTCGCTGAGCTCAATCCCCTGGACCTTGGCGTTTTTTTCCTTAGCCAGAAAATAAATCAATTCGCCGCTCCCGCAGCCCAAATCAAGCACTCGCGAGCCCGGCTCGATGATTTCATAAATGATTCTGTAATCAAGACGCCCCGGATCAATCGTCATGGCTTCTCAACTCCTTAGCCCTGAAATGTCTTTTTGAGAAAATGTTTGACCAGGTGTGTTTGCTCTTCGATTTCCAATAGAAACGCATCATGGCCGTAGGTGGACTTGATCTCACAATACGTCGCATCCACGTGCTTGAGTTTCAGCTGACGCACAATCTCCTGGGACTGATACGCAGGGTAGAGCCAATCCGACCCAAACGCGATGACCAGGAATCTCGTCTTAACGGGTTTGTCCTTCGGAAAAAGTTTATTGCCTGAGAGATCAAAATAGTCCATGGCCTTGGTGATGTAAAGATAGGAATTGGCGTCAAAGCGCTTGACGAAATTGTCGCCCCGGTAACGCAAGTATCCCTCCACCTCAAAATCCGTCGAAAAGCGAAAACTATAATCTTTTTCTTTCAGGCGACGGGAAAATTTTTCCTCCATGGATTTATCGCTCATGTACGTGATGTGGCCGATCATGCGCGCCACCGCCAGGCCTTTTTCCGGCTGGCCTTGGCCGTAATAATTGCCCTCGCGCCACTCAGGATCCGCCATCACCGCCTGCCGGCCCACCTCATCAAAAGCAATCTGTTGCGGGGAGTGCTTCAGGGCCGTGGCAATCGAAATCGCGCAGCGCACTTTTTCAGGATAAGATGCCACCCACTGCAAGACCTGCATGCCGCCCATGGATCCGCCGACAACGCACAAAAGCTGTTCAATGCCCAAGTGATCGATGAGGTGTCTCTGGGCCTCCACCATGTCGCCGATCGTGATGATTGGAAAATCCAGAGCATAGGGTTTGTTGGTTTCCGGGTTGTCCGACGACGGCCCGGTGCTGCCCTTGCATCCACCAAGGATATTGGAACAGATCATAAAATACTTGCTTGTGTCAAACGCCTTGCCCGGGCCGATCATCGCATCCCACCAGCCCGGGTTTTTTTCACCGGCATGGAACCCTGCGGCATGGGCATCGCCGGAAAGCGCATGAGCGATCAAAATAGCATTCGTCCTGGCCTGATTCAAGACTCCGTATGTTTCATACGCCAATGTCACAGGCCCCAGTTTTTGGCCGCCGTCTAAGCCCAGCTCGTGCGGCGGCTGGGCAAAAGTAAAAGATTGGGTCTTGGTAATTCCGAGAGTATTATCCATTGTGCTCCTGAAACAGCCACGTCGAAAGATAGCGTTCGCCGGAATCCGGCAGGATGACGACGATGGTTTTATTTTTTGACTCCTTGCGGCGCGCAACTTCTAAGGCGGCCCACATCGCAGCTCCGCTTGAGATCCCGACTAAGATTCCCTCTTCGCGGGCCAGGCGCCGCGCTGTCTTGCCGGCGTCTTCATGCGAAACGACAAGCACTTCGTCAAGAATGTTGCGATTCAGCACGTCGGGGATAAATCCTGCACCGATGCCCTGAATCCTATGCGGCCCGGGTGCCTCACCGGATAATACCGCGGATTCTTTGGGCTCCAGGCCGATGACTTTAATGGAATGTTTTTTCTTTTTCAAAATCTCACCGACGCCTGTCACCGTTCCGCCAGTGCCGACGCCTGCCACGAAAATATCGATTTTTCCGCCACTGTCATGCCAGATTTCTTCGGCCGTCGTCTTGCGATGGATCTCGGGGTTGGCCGGATTGGCAAATTGCTGCGGGATAAAACTCCCCGGAGTCGCTGCGGCGATTTCCTGGGCCTTCTCGATCGCGCCCTTCATGCCTTGGCTGCCATCCGTCAAAACGAGCTCAGCGCCGAAAATCTTCAAAAGCTGCCGACGCTCGATGCTCATGGTGTCGGGCATCGTCAAAATCAACTTATATCCCTTGGCCGCGCACACAAACGCCAGGGCAATACCGGTATTGCCGCTGGTCGGCTCAACGATCACCGAATCCTTACCAATCAGGCCCTTTTTTTCCGCATCCTCGATCATGGCCAGGCCGATTCGGTCTTTAACGCTGGAAAGTGGATTGAAGGATTCCAGTTTAGCCAAAATGGTCACATCCAACGCTGCGGTCAATTTATTGATCTTAACCAAAGGCGTGTGGCCGATTGTTTTTGTGATATCGCTAAAGATCTTAGACATGGTCGGTGATCAGGACTTGCGCAGCGCCTGCTCGATATCGGCTAAAATATCGTCGATGTGTTCAAGCCCCACGGACAGACGAACATAATCCGGCGTAACGCCCGCTGCTTTCTGTTCCTGGCTAGACAGCTGCTGATGCGTGGTGGTCGCCGGATGGATGGCCAATGTCTTGGCATCGCCGATGTTGGCCAAATGCGAAATCAATCCAAGCGCATTGATGAATTTCTTGCCTGCCGAAGCGCCGCCTTTAATGCCAAAGCCCACGATGGCGCCGGCGCCTTTGGGCAAATATCTGCGGACCCTCAACCGTTCGGGGCTCGTCAACAACCCGGGATAATTCACCCAGGCCACTTTCGGATGCTTTCCAAGATACTGGGCAACGACCAGGGCATTTTCCGAATGTCTGACCATGCGCAGGTGCAGCGTTTCCAGGCCTTGCAGTAAAAGAAATGCATTGAAGGGCGACAACGCAGGTCCCAAGTCGCGCAACAGGGCAAGCCTGGCCTTTGCGATGTAGGCTGCCTTGCCGAATTTTTTGACAAAATCGATGCCGTGATAACTCGGATCCGGGCCGGCGATGGTCGGATATCCAGAGGCTTTGGCCCACGGAAATTTCCCTGAATCAACAATGACCCCGCCCAGAGACGTACCGTGACCGCAAATAAATTTGGTGGCCGAATAAACAACCACATCCACGCCAAAAGCAATGGGCTTCAACAAATACGGCGCCGACGTATTGTCCAGAACAAACGGAATGTTTCGGCGATGCGCAAGCTCGGACAAACCCAGGAGATCTGCCACATCAAGCTTAGGGTTCCCGATGGCCTCAGCATAAAGGACCTTAGTTTTTTTCGAGATGGCTCTTTGAAACGCCTTGAGATTGTTCGAAGGAACAAATTTGACTCTCACGCCAAAACGCCGAAAGGTGTAACGCAAAAGCGTGTACGTGCCGCCGTAAAGATTGTCCGCAGACACAATTTCATCGCCTGCCTGGACGATATTCAAAAGCGCCAAAGCGATGGCCGCCTGCCCGCTGGCCACAGCCAGGGCTCCGACGCCGCCGTCCAAAAGCGCCATCCTTTTTTCAAAAACCTCTGTGGTCGGATTCGCCAAACGCGTGTAAATAGGACCTGCTTCTTTTAGGGCAAACAAATCCGCCGCATGCTGCGTGGACTTAAAAAGATACGAGGTTGTCTGATAAATAGGCACCGCGCGGCTGCCTGTGGCCGAATCGGCTTGCTGGCCACCGTGAAGCAAAAGGCTTTCGATCTTGAGTTTAGAGTCTATTTTGCTCATGGGTCAATACCCCCTTGTGTATATCTTCCATAGTTTATCAGATATCCCTGCCATTTCAAGAGTTTAGTGTCCTGGCCTCAAAGCAAGCACTCGACAATCTTGGCGCTGCCGGAAGGCATGGCATAATACGTTAACTCACGAAGCCTGACCCACTTATGCGTGCGATCAGAACGCGGCAAAGGAACAACCGAACACCTCCACGCATGCAACCTGACCTGGAACTGGGTGTATGCATGCTGCACGGTCACAAAAGGCTCAGCCGTTCGCAGGCACACATTGAGTTCTTCTTTGAGTTCGTGCGCCAAGGCCTGACGGATGGATTCCCCTTTATTGATTTTTCCTCCAGGAAACTCCCACAGGTCGGCAAAAAGCCCTGTCGACGGCCTCTGCTGAATAAAAATTCTCCCCTTGTTTTCCAAGAGGGCCACAACGGCTTCAATTTTATGAACAACCCTTTTGGCCACAACAGGAATAACATCCTGCAGGTCTCGGCGATACGCCAGACAAAAACGCCTGACAGGACACGGAATGCACTGCGGTTCTTTAGAACGACACAGCAAAGCCCCCAGCTCCATCAAGGCCTGATTGAATAAACCGATGCTGTTGTTTGGAAGAATTTTGTTCAGGAAATCTTCGATGCGTCGATCCTGAGAGGTATCTGCGCGGCCTTTTAAGGCCAAAAGCCGCATGCACACCCGACGCACGTTAGCATCAATGATCGAGTGCTTGACGCCAAAGGCAATGCTCGCCACAGCCCCTGTTGTGTACGGACCAAACCCGGGCAGCGAACGCAACTGCATGGGGTCAACGGGAAGCTTGCCTGCGTATTGCCGGACCAAAATCCGGCTGGCTCTATGGATATTCTTCGCCCTCTTGTAATACCCCAATCCCTGCCACATCCGCAAAATCCGAGGCAGAGATGCCGAGGCAACCTTCTCGACCGTCGGAAAAACCCTGATCCATTTCTGGTAATAAGGGATCACGGCGTTGACCGCTGTTTGCTGCAGCATCACCTCGGAAATCCAGATTTTATACGGATCGCGCGTTGTTCGCCAAGGCAGGTCGCGTGCGTTTTGCCGGTACCACGCCAAGAGATTTTTCCGGAAGGGCATCTTCAAGGCCAGTAGCCGATATTAAAAACTCCTATGGATTCAATCACGGGCGGAAATTTTTTTGCGCGGGCATACGCCCTGGGCACCAGATAGCGGAAGTCACTCGTGGTTGAAATATAATATCCCGATGTCCTTATTTTTTCGATGGCCTGCATCATTTCCGGCGTCACCGCCTCCCAGTACATCCCGGTATCGGTCTTGATCCCCAAAACAAGAGTGATGTAGTCGGCCAAAGCAGGATTGTCCATATGAAGAATGCTCTGGGGATCCACGTGCTTGCGCACATAGGCCAGGAGCTGACGGGCAATGGGCGATGTAAAAAAGGCCTGGATCCTGATCCGGTGCTTGCCCAAAAGGGGCGTGCCGGTGGCAAAGGCCCTGATCTCGTTCAAAAGAGGCGTGGGCCGGATAAAAATTTCGCGCACCGGCATATCCATAAAACCGATGTAGGCCTTTGTTTTTTTATCCTTTAAAAAGCTCTCCAACGGCAAATAATGAAACTCAAAAAACAAAGAAAGCGCTATCACAAAAATAAAATACGACTTGAGAATCAATCTGACGGAAAACATTTGGGCCCGACGAATCCATTCCCAGGCCAAAACCGCCCCCAAGCCTCCCAGGACTGAATAGACAAGGGCCGAGTGCGAATTAAACCGGGCCGCCTCAAAAAGGAACAAAAACACAAAATACGCTAAAAAAGCGCTAGCCAAAAGGCTGTATTTAAAATCTTCTTTGATCTTCTTGAGACAAAAAACGAAACCGATTATGCAGAAAAACCACAGCACAATGTTGAAGTTGATAAGGATCTCCGGCCAGTAAATCTCAAGCGATAACATTTTCAAATTGCCCAGCCCCTTGGCATGATGAAAAAAATAATCTCGGTGGCGATGCAGGTGGACCAACCAGGGCAAAAAGAGCAACACCGACGACAATGTGATCACAAAAAAGTTTTTCAAGTAAGCCTTGCGGTACTGCGCACAGCAAAGCGTCGCCAAAAAAGTCGTCAGGACCAGTGTGAACGACAAACCATAGTGCAGATAAAAACAAGCGGACAAAATCAGGATGCAGGCCGCCACGCGCTTTTTGTAAAAGAGGTAGACAAACGGCAAGAACAAAACAGTGATGAGCGCTATGGGGCTGACCGAAGTCTGCCACCACCAGGACTCAGTGCTGGAAGCGTAGAAGACAAGGGCCAGGAACGCTACCGAAGCACTGAAGAAGCGCTTGGCAAAAAACCAAACAAAAAATAACCCCATCAGACTCTGGAATGTCACGATGATGCGGCCGATGTTCATGAAGGTTGTCGGCACCAGGACATGAATGAGCCAAACCAGGATATGCAGCAGAGGCGGATACAGGTGAGGTCGGCCGACCGGCGCAAATTCATAGCTGTCCCAGAGAACCACCCTTCCGTGGTCAGCAAACATCTTGCCCATCAAAAGGTGATACGGCGAGTCCAGCTCTGTGGGATAGTTGTGCCA
>JAZDLY010000143.1:0-2390 GCA_043801485.1 Candidatus Omnitrophota bacterium
CCGGAGATATTTTCTTGGGATTGAAGATCGATACCAGTTTGTCGAACCTGGCGTCTGGAACTTTAGCCACGCCTTTAATCACCGGCTCGCCGAAGATGTTTCGACTCTCAATGCCGGTCATTATCTCAAAAAGCGTGCTTTTGCCGCTCTGCGGCAGTCCTATTATGCCGATTTCCATATTCACCTCGCGAAGGGATGCCTCCATAACAGACTTTGGCGGCGTCTGTCACGGAGCAAATTGGGGGGTGTTTGTCACGGAGCAAATTTGGCCCTCTGGTCACGGAGCAATTTAGGGGGTGTTTGTCACGGAGCAAATTGGGTATCATTTTGCTCCGTGACAAAAGGGGGGTAAATTGCTCCGTGACCAACTTCTGGCCTTGAAATTTGTTTTTAAGAGGGCTAAGGCAAGAGTTATGGAGGCAAAATCAAAGAAAAAGTGTCCGCAGTGCGGCAAGATTGTGGAGCCAAAGGACAATCCCTTCAGACCTTTTTGTTCACAGCGCTGCAAGACGATCGATCTGGGGCAGTGGGCTATGGAGAAATACAGGATACCGACGAGGGATGAGTCGGGAGAAGCGGATACTGGTCTACCCCACCCGACCTCCCCTTACCCTTCGACTTCTCTCAAGGCAGGCAAAGGGGAGGAGCCGAAAAAATGAAAAAGGCAAAGCTCACAGGATATCGCGGCCGGATCATCAACCCGAAATCGCAAACGGAAGCTCTGGAGTTTCGCGACGGCCTCCTTGTGGTTGACGATCACGGCAAAATAGTTGCCTGCGGGCCATATCAAAAGACGCGCGAAAAATTTGTTTGCTCAAAGATCGTCGATTACCGCCGCAATCTTATCGTTCCGGGCCTCATCGATTGTCATCTTCATCTTCCCCAGCTTGATTGCCGGGGAAAACACGGCTCAACTCTTCTTGGTTGGCTTAGCCGCTATATATTTCCAGCCGAGATGGCATTCAAGGATCTGCGCGTTGTTGATGATGTGGGAAAGCGTTTTTTCAAAAAACTCATACTCAACGGAACCACAACCGCTTCAATCTACGTGACTGTCCATGCGCAGGCGACAGATCACGCCTTCAAACTTGCCAAGGCGTGTGGTTTGCGCGCCATCATCGGAAAGGTGATGATGGATCAGAATTCGCCCGACGGGTTGCGTGAAGATACAAATAAATCCTTGAAAGAGAGCGAGGCGCTTGCGGCAAAGTGGCATAATACTTCGGGCGGCAGGCTCCGTTACGTATTCACGCCGCGCTTTGCGCCCACCTGCAGTGAAACATTGCTAAAGGAAATCGGAAAGCTTGCTCAAAAGAGCGGCGCATATATTCAAAGCCATATTGCAGAGACAAAAGAGGAGAATGAAGAAGTTAAAAAACTCTTTCCGGATTATCCCGATCCGTTTTCGGTTTTTGAAAGGACGGGCTGTGCAACTCCTAAAACGATATTGGCGCATGCAATCTATCTTTCAGATGATGAATATCGCCGGATGGCAAAGTCGGGAACAAAGATTGCGCATTGCCCGACATCCAACTTCTTTTTGAAGAGCGGCTGGATGCCGTCTTCGCGTGTTGAAAAAGCGGGCGTGACATATGGTTTGGGAACCGACGTGGGAGCGGGCACCTCGATGTCGATTTTTACAGAAATGCGTCATGCTGATTACACGCAGCTTGAGGCATCAATCACTCCGTCGAAGGCCTTTTATCTGGCAACACTTGGCGGCGCCAAGACACTCTCAATGGAAAATGAGATTGGAAATTTTGAGGCGAGCAAGTGGGCGGATTTTTTGGTGCTAGACATCAGGCAGATTGATTATCACTACAGGCTCTCTGAATTGTCCACGGACGAGATCCTTTCGCTTCTTATGTATCGTGGCGATGGCCGTGTCGTTCAATCAACCTACGTCGGCGGGAAAAAGCTGGATGTTGACGCGCTCAAACTCAAGCGCCGCGTCCCGCACGGGTTCCACTTCTAACGTCGTATAACGTCTGTGTCGGACACCAAAGTAGCTTTTAGACAGGACGCAACTCTTTTAAGAATATATTGACAGTCACCTGCCCAATTCCCTTGAATTCCAATAGCAGGGATTCGGCTCGAAGAGCTTTCAGGCTATATCGTTATATCGAGATATAACGATATAGTGCCATTATTGATTATGCGGTTAAGTATTGAGCTAACGGACTTCCATTGATTTGACCAATTCGGATAATCGTACGCCTAATGCCTGGGCGATTCGGTAAACAGAGTAAAAACTTACAGCTTTTTCCCCGGATTCAATTTTTTGGAAATGCTAAGTGGGAAAGCACACGCCACTTTAATCCAAAAAATAACCCTTGTTGTCCAATTTCCGTGCACACTGTCCGAAAATCGAACACTTTTTTTCTACGCCA